>CALWLF010000112.1 GCA_944381455.1 uncultured Clostridia bacterium
GCCGGCCAGGACTATATGGTCATCGGCACCTCGGCCCTGCCCCAGTTTCCCATCGAGGGAGCTGTCAATCTCTATGCCGGCTGCTTCAATAATCCTTTTTTGATTTGGGGAAAATATGAAACACACCGGTTGAAAACCACATTGAAACTGTCCTTCCAATTTCACCACACCCAAATGGACGGAGAACACGGCGCTCGGTTTTTGGCTTATTTGCAGCAGGAGCTGCATCGGCTTTCTTTCTAACAAAAAAAGAGTACAAAGGGACCTCCTTTGTACTCTTTTTTGTTAGAGTGACAGTCTTATTTTTGCGTTGCCGTTTTCGTTTCTTCATCCATCCGGCTATACAGGCTTAAGCCATACAGCCCGGCAATGCCAACCAGCGCAAAAATAATCCGCGCCACCCACACGGCTCCGCCGTGGAAAATGGCAGTCACCAGGTCAAAGTTGAAAAATCCAACCAGGCCCCAGTTGATGGCACCAATGATAACAAGGGTTAAAGCAATATAATCTAAAATTTTCATGCCACACGCCTCCTTTCCTCTTCTAGTGTGGCTGAAAACCTCAGTCCATATACTTGTTGTTTTTCACCAATTCTTCCAGACAAATCCCCTTTGTGTTGCCTACAGCACAGGCAGAAAGTTTGGTGCTGTCAAACAATGTGTCTATCACCTGCTCCAAATCTTCCGGTGTGATCCGCTCCACTTCGGCGATGATTTCTTCCGGCGTTTTCACGCTGCCCCGCAGCAGCACTGCTCCGCCGTTACCAGTCATGCGGTTCATGGTGCTTTCGTTGCCAATGATGAAATTGCTGATGAGCTGTTCCTTTGTTTTTTTCAGCAGCTTGGCCGAAATACCTCGCTCTTTTTGGGCTTTGATCTCCCGGAAAATCAAATCAATTACCGTTTGGATCTGTCCCGGCGCCATGCCGGCATAAATGGCAAACAGCCCCGTCTGGCTATACTGGGCCAGATAGCTGTATACAGAATACGTCAGCCCATGTTCCTCCCGGATTTTTTGAAACAGCACACTGCTCATGCCGCCGCCAAAAATCGTATTAAAAATTGTATAGCAATGTTTTTGGGGATGTTCTCTTGGAATGGCGGGAAACGCCAGCAGCAGATGCACCTGCTCCGTTTCTTTTTGCATGGTGGAAAAACCAGGCGTATAGACTGCCTTCTCTGCCTCCTGCTTGGCCGCCGCTTCCCCCTGCCAAGCGCCAAAAGCACGTTCCAGCCGTTCCAGCATATCATCGAAAGCGAAATTTCCCGCCACCGACAGCACCGTATTGTCTGGCCGATAGTGGCTATTCCAATACTGGCGCATCACTTCCTGGTCAAAGGTGGAAATGGAGTCCACGGTGCCCAAAATCGGCCGTCCCAGGCTGCTCTCGGGCCAAACCATCCGCTGCAATTCCTCATGGACCAAATCCTCTGCCGAATCCTCGTAGAGGTTGATTTCTTCCATAATCACATTGCGCTCCCGCTGGATGTCCTGCTGGGCAAAACGGGAATGCAAAAACATATCGCTCAGCACATCCAGCGCCGTTTCAAAATGGGTATCCAGCGTCCTGGTGTGATAAACGGTGTATTCTTTGGTGGTATAGGCGTTGATTTGTCCGCCCACGCCGTCCATTTCTTCTGCAATTTCTCTGGCCGTCCTGTTCTGGGTGCCTTTAAACATCATGTGTTCCAAAAAATGGGAAATACCGCCCAGCTGCTGCGGCTCGTCCAACGAGCCGTTTTTCACCCAAATGCCAAAGGCAATGCTTCTGACATAGGGAATCTCTTCCAGCACAACGGTGACACCGTTGCGGAGCCGATGAATGGTGACCATAACACACCTGCCCTTTCTGTTTTTTCTCTTTAGTCTATCCAAAACCAGCCGTTTCATCCAGCCTTGGTGGAAAAACAAAGGGCACGAAACATCCATCTCGGAAATTTCGCACCCTTTTGACTGGCTTATTGTGCCTTTTCTTCTTCTGTCACATCTTTCATGGAGAAGTTCAGCCGGCCTTGTTTATCGATTTCCGTCAGTTTTACCACAACGGCATCACCTTCTGCCAACACATCTTCCACCTTATTAACACGTTTTTTGGAAATTTTGGAAATATGAACCAAGCCTTCTTTGCCTGGCGCAATTTCCACAAAGGCGCCAAAATCCATGATTCTGGTGACATGGCCTTTGTATACATGGCCCACTTCCGGCACCATGGTGATGGCTTTGATTTTTTCCACTGCCAGCGTCATCATGGCCTCGTCTTCGCCCTTGACAAATACCCGGCCATCGTCTTCGGTATCGATGGAGCAGCCGGTTTCTTCGATGATCTTTTTGATGGTCTTGCCTCTTGGGCCAACCAGTTCGCCAATCTTATCCACATCAATGGTCACAGTCATGATCTTTGGTGCATATTTGGACAGATGTTCTCTTGGTGCAGGAATGCATTTGAGCATCACTTCGTCCAGGATATAGTCTCTGGCCCGCTTGGTCTGTTCCAGCGCCTGTTCAATCATCTGGAAGGTCAAGCCTTTGATTTTCATGTCCATCTGAATGGCGGTGATGCCTTCGTGGGTACCGGCCACTTTAAAGTCCATATCACCAAAGAAGTCTTCCAAGCCCTGGATATCGGTAATCATGATGAAGTCATCATCGGTTTCGCCGGTCACCAAACCAACGGAAATACCGGCAACAGGCGCTTTGATGGGCACACCGGCTGCCATCAGGGACAACGTGGAGCCGCAGATGCTGGCCTGGCTGGTGGAGCCATTGGAGCTTAAAATATCGGACACCAAACGAATGGCGTATGGGAAGCTTTCTTCATCGGGAATCACAGGCAGCAGGGCGCGTTCGCCCAAAGCACCGTGGCCAATTTCTCTTCTGCCTGGGCCGCGGCTTGTTTTGGCTTCGCCCACGGAATAGCCAGGGAAGTTATAGTGGTGCATATAGCGTTTTGCCACTTCCGACGTATCCAAGCCGTCCAGCCGCTGGATTTCTGCCATGGCGCCCAGTGTGGTTACGGTCAGCGCCTGGGTTTGGCCTCTGGAGAACAGGGCCGAACCATGGGTGCGGGGCAAAATATCCACTTCTGCGCTCAGCGGACGGATTTCTTCAATGCCGCGGCCGTCAGGGCGTTTGTGTTCTCTCAAAATCATCCGGCGCACCGTTTTCTTTTCAAACTGATAGATAATATCGTTGACCAAAGTTTCGATATCTGCTTCTTCGCCAACGATTGCCACCAGCTGTTCGGTCAATGCTTCCAGCACTTCTTCAGTGATGGCTTTGATTTTTTCATCCCGGTCTTGTTTGCGGTCGGTGAACACAGCTTCTTCCATGCGGCCATCGGTGATATAATCTGCCACCAGCTGATAGGCATCGGCATCGATGATATATTCTTCGTACTGCTGTTTTTCTTTGCCTTCGGCAGCCACAATGCCGTTGATAAAGTCCACCATTTCCACATTGACGCTGTGAGCCAGGCGGATGGCTTCCATCATTTTATCGTTGGGCACAATGTTGGCGCCGGCTTCAATCATCATCACTTTGTCCGTTTTGGAAACGACAGTCAAGCTCAGATCGGATATTTCTCTTTGGGCCGAATCGGGGTTTACAATCAGTTCCCCATCTACCAAACCGATGTTGCAGGAAGCCACAGGATCGGTAAAAGGAATGTCAGAGATGGACAGAGAAATGGATGCGCCCAGCATGGCGGCAATTTCCGGCTGGCAATCCTGGTCCACACTCATAACAGTAGCCACAATGGCCACGTCATTGCGGTAATCTTTGGGGAACAGAGGACGGATGGGACGGTCGATGCACCGAGCCGTCAAAATGGCTTTTTCCGAAGGACGGCCTTCTCTTTTGATAAAACCGCCAGGGATTTTGCCCACAGAATACAGTCTTTCTTCATAGTCGATGCTCAGTGGAAAAAAGTCGATGCCTGCCCGTGGTTTATCGGAAGCGGTGGCTGTCACCAGCACCACCGTATCGCCATAGCGCACCAAGGCTGCGCCATTGGCCTGTTCGGCTACTCTGCCAATTTCCACCGATAGGGGACGGCCGGCAAATGTGGTTTCGTACGTTCTAAACATGCTAACACTCCTTATTGAAATTGATTGCGGCGCCTCCACCATAGATCTTCAGCTTTACCCACAAGCGCCTTATGCGCAAAGCTGGAAACCTACGGCAATTTGCGCCAGTAGTTGTGACTTTTTTTCTATACAACAATAGAGAGGCATCAAAATCCTCTCTATTGTTGTCTATGAACTGTCTTATTTTCTCAGGCCCAGCTGATTGATGATTTCACGATATCTGGTGATATCAGTCTTTTTCAGGTATTCCAACAGACCACGTCTTTGGCCTACCAGCATCAACAGACCGCGTCTGGAATGATGGTCTTTTTTGTGTGTTTTCAAGTGATCGGTCAACAGGGTGATCCGAGCGGTCAACAGTGCAATCTGCACTTCGGGAGAACCGGTATCGCCAGGTTTTCTGCCGTATTTTTCGATGATTTCTTGTTTGTTAATCTGTGCCATTTGAAAAATCCTCCTTTTATTCTTCGATCGCCACCAGCTAAGTTGGGGTTGGAGTTTCCCGTCACTGAGCCGTGGTTCAACAACTTAATCAGTGTACCATACTCTGCCTCTTTTTTCAAGGGCAAAGACCATTTTTTCTTTCTTTTTCTCACTGTTTTTGGAAATATTCCCGCGCCAGCGCGGCATCAATGGTCATCCGTTTTTGCAAAGCATCCACGCTTTCAAATTTCTGCTCTGGCCGGATGAAAGCATACAGCTGGGTTTGGATATATTTTCCATAAATCACCTGGTGGAAATCAAACAAATGGGTTTCCACAATTTTTCTTGTCCCATGCACCGTCGGGGCAATGCCCACATTGGTCACCCCGGGATAATACTGGCCGTCGTAAAGGCTTTTGGTGGCATAAACGCCATTGGGTGGAAACAGCTTTTGGGGATCGGCCACCACGTTGATGGTGGGAAAACCGATGGTGCGGCCCAGCTGTTTGCCCTGGACCACTTCGCCATAAATGAAGTAAGGCTCTGTCAATAGCTCATTGACCAAGTCCAAATCTTTTTCCACCAGCGCCTTTCGCACCCGGGTGCTGCTGACTCGTTCTCCCTGGGCCATTACTGGAGGAATGCAAATGACTTCCACGCCATGCTTATCTCCCAGCTGTTGCAGCAGCGCCACATTGCCTGCATGATTTTTCCCAAACCGGTAGTTTTCCCCCACCACCAGCACCTTACAGCGCATGGCTTGAAAAATCAACTGCACCGCAAAGTCCTCCGGCGCCATGGCGGCAAATTCCTTGGTGAAAGGATATTCCACATAACAATCCACGCCCATCTGTTCCATGGTGCGCTTTTTTTCCTCCGGCGACATAATCAGCGCCTGATGGTCCCGGTTACCAAACAAAAACATGGGATGGGGATAAAAGGAAAACACCACCGATAACAGCCCCTGCTGCGCCGCTTTTTGCTGCATGGTGGAAATGAGACGGCGGTGCCCCATGTGCAGGCCGTCAAAATTACCCAGCGTGATGGCCGTATCCTGGTTCATTTGGATTTTGGTCGTTGTGATATGCTCCATTTTGTGTTCACCTCGTATCCCTTAGAGCAACATTTTCTGCGGCTTTAAAAACAGCTCTTCTGCTTTTTCCACCGTATAAAGGCCCATCAGCTGGCCTTGACTACTATATCCTCGCACCGTTTGTCCAGGTGTCAGGGTTTCTTCTTGTTGTTTCCAATGGGGTGCAAAAATCTTGCATCCGTTTGCCATCAGCCGGTCGGCCCTGGGCTGTACCGTCACGGCCGGATACTGCATTAACGCTTCTTCCATGGAAAGCAGCGCCTCTTCCAAGCGGTTTTCTGCTGCCAAGGTGCGAAGCTTCTCTAAAGAGCAGGCGTTTTCCAAGGTAAAACGGCCGCTTTTGGTCCGCAGCAGCGTCTCCATATGGGCGCCGCAGCCCAAGCGCTTTCCTAGATCGGCGCAAAGGGTGCGGATATAGGTGCCCTTAGAACAATCCACCAAAATTTCTGCCCGGTCAGGCGGCAAAAAACGCAGCAGGCGGATGCCAAAGATGGTCACTTTTCTGGCCTTACGCTCCACTTCCTTGCCTTCTCTGGCCAGCTCATAGAGCTTTTTCCCATTGACTTTTAAGGCCGAATACATGGGCGGCACCTGCATCTGTTCCCCTTCCATGGACGAAAGAGCCGCTTGCAGCGCTTCTTCTGTCACATCCACCGGCCGCTCCTCCAGCACTTCGCCGCTGGCGTCTTCTGTGGTGGTGGTGATGCCAAGGCGCACCATGGCCTGGTACTGTTTTTCCGATGCCATGATATAGTCCGCCAATTTTGTGGCCTTGCCCAGGCAAACGGGCAGCACCCCTTCCGCATCTGGATCCAGGGTGCCGGTGTGGCCGATTTTTTTCTGGTTGGCAATTTTGCGCATCACAGCCACCACGTCGTGGGAGGTAAAGCCCTTTTCTTTATAGACATTGATGATCCCGTCCAAAGACTCACCTCCCTTGCAAAGCCTCTCGGATGGTGGCAAGCACCGTTTCTTTGGTCCCCTTTAAGGTACAACCGGCTGCTTTTTTGTGTCCGCCGCCGCCAAAAGAGGCGCATAGGGCGCTGACATCCACGCTGTCTTCACTGCGCATACTCACCTTCCAGATGCCCGGTTCCTTTTCATAGCAAAGCGCCGCCACTTGAGAGGACCGCACGCCTTTGAGATAGCCGGAAATTTCCGACGTATCGGCAGGACTTGCGCCAAGAGAAGCCAAGTCCTCCAGGGAAAGGGCGCTTAACAGCGCTTTTCCCTCCAGCAGCACTTCCATTTCATCTATGGCCTTGCCCAAGGCTTTTGCTTCTGCCAAAGAGCGGGAGAAGAAAATGTCATTATAAATCTTTGTAAAGGGCACATCAAATTCCATCAAGCGGGCCGCCATTTCCATGGTATGGCTGCTGGTGGAAGAATGGCGAAACCCGCCTGTATCAAACACCAGCCCCGTATAAAGGGCCGTGGCAATCTCTTGGTTAAGCGGCAGCCATCCCGCAAGCAGATCATACACCAGCTCGCTGGCCGAAGAAGCGTTCCCATCCACATAAGAAAGGGCGCCATAGCCAGGGTTACTGATATGATGGTCGATGTTGATGGTCCTAGTCGTTTGGGCAAAGAGGGCGCCGGCAACGCCAATACGCCCCTCATCACCGCAATCCAGCGCCACTGCCGCATCCACCGTCATCCCCTCCGGCACCTGATGGCGCACCAGGCTGCCGGTGGGAACGACAGAAAACACCTCGCCGTACGGCTCCAAAAAGATGGTTACGTCTTTTCCTGCTTCTTTTAGCACCAGCCCCAAAGCACAGCTGGCCCCGATGGCATCGCCGTCTGGGTTTTGGTGGGCCATGACGGCAATGGATTTTGCCTGATGCAATACGTCGCGGATAGACAAAAAGGAATCATTCATCGGCCTCGCCCGCCTCATTTGCTTCGTCCTTTTGGGAAATTTGGTCGATCAGCTGGCTCATGCGCACGGCATATTCCACCGAGTCGTCCAGTTTAAAAATCAGTTCCGGTGTATTGCGCAAATTCACCCGCTCGGCCAGCAAATGACGGATGAAGCCTTTGGCATTTTTTAACCCCTTCATCACGCTCTCTTTTTCTTCGTCATTGCCCAGCACCGATACAAACACTTTGCAGTATTTTAAATCCGTCGTCGTTTCCACCCGAATCACACTGGTCAAAGCGCCAATACGGGGATCTTTCACTTCGGTGCGGATGATTTCTGCCAATTCCCGCTGTACTTCGTCGTTGATACGAATCATTCTTGCTTTCATGTTGTCACCTCATTATCTTGGTACTTCCACCATGATATAGGCTTCTACGGTATCGCCTTCTTTTAAGTCGTTGAATTTCTTCATCACCAGACCACATTCATAGTTGGTGTTGACTTCTTTGACGTCATCTTTGAACCGTTTCAAGCTTTCCAGCTCGCCTTCGTAAATCTTTTCGCCTTCGCGGAAGACGCGGACTTTACAATTGCGCTGGAACTTACCGTCGGTCACATAGCTGCCGGCAATGGTGCCCACGCCGGAGGCCTTGAAGATTTGGCGCACTTCGGCATGGCCGATGATCTTTTCTTCATAGATTGGATCCAGCATGCCCTTCATGGCGTTCATGATGTCTTCGATGGCGTTATAGATGACACGATACAGCCGCACATCCACTTTTTCCGTTTCGGCAAAGAGTTTTGCCGCTGGTTCTGGACGCACGTTAAAGCCAATAATGATGGCGTTGGAAGCGCTGGCCAGCATCACGTCGCTTTCGGTGATGGCGCCAACACCGCCATGGATGGTACGCACACGCACTTCTTCATTGGAAAGTTTTTCCAGACTCTGTTTCACGGCTTCCACGGAGCCTTGTACGTCTGCTTTTACCACGATATTCAAATCTTTCACATTGCCGCTTTGAATCTGGGTGAACAAGTCATCCAGAGAAACTTTCTGCGGCGTGTTTTTGATCATTTCTGTTCTGTTTTTGGCCACCACAGTTTCTGCCACCTGGCGGGCCTGTTTTTCGCTTTCGGCCACATAGAAACTGTCGCCGGCCACAGGCACTTCCGAAAGCCCCAGCACTTCCACCGGCGTGGAAGGACCGGCTTTTTTCACGCGACGGCCTTTGTCGTCCATCATGGCACGGATTTTGCCATAAGCGCATCCGGCCACCACAGGGTCGCCGACACTTAAGGTGCCATCCTGCACCAAAACGGTGGCCACAGGGCCGCGGCCTTTATCCAGCTGGGCTTCGATGACGGTGCCGCGGCCTTTCTTTTTGGGGTTGGCCTTCAGTTCCTTCATTTCCGCTGCCAGAATAATCATTTCTAACAACGTGTCAATGCCCGTTTTTTGTACGGCTGAAACAGGCACACAGATGGTGTCGCCGCCCCAGTCTTCCGTCAAAATGCCGTATTCGGTCAATTCCTGTTTCACCCGGTCTGGGTTTGCGCCCACTTTATCAATCTTGTTGATGGCCACAATGATTTCCACGCCGGCTGCTTTGGCATGGTTGATGGCTTCGATGGTCTGTGGCATCACGCCGTCATCGGCTGCCACCACCAGCACGGCAATATCGGTCACCTGGGCCCCACGCATCCGCATGGCGGTGAAGGCTTCATGGCCTGGGGTATCCAAAAACGTGATGGGGTTGCCGTCGATTTCAACAGTATAGGCGCCGATGTGCTGGGTGATGCCGCCGGCTTCGCCTGCCTGCACCCGGCTGTGACGGATGGCATCCAGCAAAGATGTTTTGCCGTGGTCCACGTGGCCCATGACAACCACCACAGGAGGGCGAGGCTGCAAATCTTCTTCCCGGTCTGGTTCATCGGCAAAAGCTTCTTCAAAGATGTCCTTTTCTTCTTCCAGTTCCAAAATCACGTTAAACTCCTCAGCGATGGAAGAAGCCGTCTCAAAGTCCACAGTGCTGTTGATGGTCACCATCTGGCCCTTTTTAAAGAGGATGGTCACCAATTCACTGCCTTTTTTGCCCAGCACTTCTGCCAGTTCTTTCAGTGTCAGCTCTGGCGGAATTTGTTTGATTTTTAATTCTTCTTCCACCGGTTCTGCCGGCTTTGGTGCTGGCTGCGGCTTTTGGCCTTTATTTTTGTTTTGAGTTTGATTTTGTTTGTTGTTTTGCTTATTATTTTGTTTATTATTTTGCGGACGGTTGTTGTTTTTATTCTGGAAATTGTTTTTCTGCCCGTCCTTTTGGCCGCCCTGCTGGGGACGGTTGTTTTGGGGACGGTTTGCTCCCTGCTGCTGGGGGCGGTTATTTTGCGGACGGTTTGCGCCCTGCTGCTGAGGGCGATTGGAGCGGCCGTCATTGGGCCGGTTTTCCCTCTGCTGCTTTTGGTCCTGATGCCCCTGGGAAAAACGCGCCGGTCTTTCTTCTGTGCGTGCCGGCTTTTGGCCTTCTTTTTTCGGGGCAGAAGCGGCAGACGTTTCTTTTTTGGGCCCTTCTTTTTTCGGCTCTTCTTTCTTCTTTTCCTCTTTTTTTGGCGTTTCTTTTTTCGATTCGTCTTTCTTTTCTGCGTCTGCTTTGGCACCTTCTTGTTTTGCGCCAAAATCGGCTCGCAGCCTTGCTGCCGTTTCTGTATCTAAGGCGCTCATGTGGCTTTGCACTTCCACGCCGTAAGTTTTCAGTTTTTCAATCATCACTTTGGAGCTGACGTGCAATTCTTTTGCAAGTTCATAAATTCTGATTTTCGACAAAGGCTCCACCTCCCGAATCTATCTTTGTCCTTCTTCCACTGTCTGGCAAAGGGAACGCAGCTGCACGGCAAATCCTTCTTCGCACACTGCCAAAACAGACCGCTGCGCCTTTCCGATGGCACGGCCCAACGCTTCTTTCGTCCCCCATTGCAGACAATCCACGTTATAATAAACTGCCGCATTGGCAAATTTCTTTTTTGTATTGTCCGAGGCATCCTCGGAAAGAATCAAAAGCCGGCATTCTCCCGACCGAACGGCCGCATGGGCCGCCGCTTCGCCGCCGGCAATTTTTCCGGCCCGCATACAAAGCCCCAACAGCGCATACGCCTTATGCATCTTCCTGCTCCTCCAATTCTTTGCGCAGTGCTTCATACACTTCTTTTGGCACAGGAGACTTGAAACTGCGCTCCAATCCCTTGGATTTTTGCGCCTGATCCAAGCAGGCTACATTTTTGCAGATATAGGCGCCCCGCCCCGGCTTTTTGCCGGTGACATCCAGAGAAAAGGTGCCGTCTTCACTGCGGACGATGCGCACCAATTCTTTTTTGTTTTTCATTTCCTGGCAGCCGGTACATTTGCGCAGAGGCACTTTCCGTTGTTTTAACATAAGGTTCCTCCTTTTTGCCCTTACTGCTCGTCGTCTGCTGCTTCCGCTTCCATCACGACCTCATCCGTTGCTTCTGGTTCCAGTTCGTCTGTTTCCAGTTCCTCTGTTTCCAGTTCTTCTTCCACTTCCGGCTCATCGTCCAAAAATCCCGTTTCGGCAGCCTGGGTTTCGCTTTTGATATCAATTCTCCAGCCAGTCAGTTTGGCAGAAAGACGGGCGTTTTGCCCTTCTTTGCCGATGGCCAGCGACAGCTGATGGTCTGGCACCACAATTTTGGCGCTTTGGTTTTTCTCGTCGATTTTCACTGCAACCACCTTCGATGGACTCAGTGCGGCGGCAATAAATTCCTGCGGATCTTCGCTCCAGTTAATGATATCAATTTTTTCGCCGTTTAATTCGTTCACCAGCACATTGACGCGATAGCCGTTTGGCCCCACACAGGCGCCCACGGCATCCACATTGGGATCCTTGCTGTAAACGGCAATTTTCGTTCTGGAACCGGCTTCTCTGGCGATGGACTTGATTTCCACCAGCCCTTCAAAGACTTCCGGCACTTCCTGTTCAAACAGACGTTTCACCAGTTCTGGATGGGTTCTCGATACATACACCTGCGGGCCTTTATTTGCCTGGCGCACTTCCACCACATAAACTTTGATCCGGTCGCCAAAGGCATACGTTTCGCCTGGAATTTGTTCGTTTGGCATCAAATAGGCATCCATTTTGCCCATCTGGATGACCACATTTTTCTTTTCCACCCGCTGCACAATGCCGGTGATGACTTCTTTTTCTTTGGAAATATATTGGTTGTACAAAATTTCCCGTTCGGCTTCTCTAAATTTTTGCACCACCACTTGCTTGGCCGTCTGGGCCGAAATGCGGCCAAAGTTTCTTGGCGTTACTTCTTCATTGTAAATGTCGCCCAGCTTGTATTTTTTGTTGATTTCTCTAGCCTCTTCCAAGCTGATTTGCAGCATGGGATCTTCCACTTCTTCCACCACTTCTTTTTGGGCATATACCGCCACATCGCCACTTTCCCGGTCAATTTCCACTTTGATGTTTTGGGATGTGCCAAAGTTCTTTTTGCAGGCAGAAACGAGGGACGACTCGATGGCTTCAAAAATCACTTCTTCATCAATACCTTTTTCTTTTTTGATTT
>CALWLF010000113.1 GCA_944381455.1 uncultured Clostridia bacterium
ATTTGAGAGACAACATGGTGGTGCGCAAAGAAAAAATGGTACAGCGCGGTCTTTGTTATGCCATCATCGACGAAGTGGACTCGGTTCTGATTGACGAGGCCAGAACGCCTTTGATTATTTCCGGCTCCGGCACCAAAAGCACCCAGCTTTACACCGTGGCAGACCATTTTGCAAAAGGCCTCAAAAAAGGCCGTCTTCTGAACGAAGAAGAAGCCCTCAATCCTTTGATGAAGGAAGAACTGCAAGAAGAAGGCGACTTTGTTGTAGACGAAAAGGCAAAAACCGTTTCTTTGACTCAAGAAGGGGTGGAAAAGGCAGAAAAATATTTCCATGTGGAAAACTTGTCGGATCCAGAAAACATGGAGTTGCTCCACCATATCAATAATGCCTTAAAAGCCAACTATCAAATGTTCATCGACCAAAACTATGTGGTGCAAGACGGCGAAGTAAAAATCGTAGACGAATTTACGGGACGTATCATGCCAGGGCGCCGCTATTCCGACGGGCTGCACCAGGCCATTGAGGCCAAAGAAGGCGTGGAAGTCAACCGCGAAAGCCGCACCCTGGCCACTGTCACCTTCCAGAACTTCTTTAATAAATACGAGAAAAAATCCGGTATGACCGGTACGGCCCAGACAGAAGAAGCAGAATTTCGCAATATCTATAATCTGGACGTGGTATCCATCCCCACCAACTTGCCAGTGCAGCGAAAAGACTTGACCGATATTGTTTACCGGACGGAAGCAGCCAAATTCCGCGCCGTAGTGCGGGACATCATTGCGGCCCACGAAAAAGGCCAGCCGGTCTTGGTGGGTACGGTGACCATTGAAAAATCGGAACTGCTCAGCCGTCTGCTGCAAAAAGAAGGCATCCGCCACCAGGTTTTGAACGCCAAATTCCATGCCAAAGAAGCAGAAATCGTTGCACTTGCCGGGCAGATGGGTGCTGTGACCATTGCCACCAACATGGCCGGCCGTGGTACGGACATCAAGCTGGGCGATGGTGTAAAAGAACTGGGCGGTTTAAAAATCATCGGTACAGAACGCCATGAATCCAGACGAATTGATAACCAGCTGCGGGGACGCGCCGGCCGGCAGGGGGACCCAGGCGAAAGCCGGTTCTATATTTCCCTGGAAGACGATTTGATGCGTCTGTTTGGCTCCGAGCGCACCATGAAGATGGTGGATGCATTGGGCTTGGACGAAGACGAACCCATCGAGCACGCCATGCTGGGCAAGGCCATCGAAAGCGCCCAAAAGAAAGTGGAAGGCAACAACTTTGCCGTCAGAAAGCACTTGCTGGAATACGACGAAGTGATGAACGAACAAAGGGAAACCATTTATGGCGAACGCCGTCGGGTGCTGTTTGGCGAAAACCTGCGGGACAGCATCATCGGCATGATCGAGGCTATCTGCGAGCACGCTGTGGAAATCTGCGTGGGCGACAAACAGTCGGCCGAAGAATGGGATTTCAAATCCTTTAACGAATACATTAACCCCATCATCCCTGTGGGCTTTGTCGGGGTGCAGGATTCGGAAAAGAACAAAGTGACGAAAGAACAATTTTTGGATGTGCTGAAAAAACGGGCTTTGGCCATGTATGAAGCCAAGGAGAAAGAAATCATCCAGGATGGTCCGGAAGAGCGGATGAGAGAGCTGGAGCGGGTGATCATGCTCCGTGTCATCGACCAAAAATGGATGGGCCATATTGACGATATGGACCAGATGCGCCAAGGCATTGGTCTGCACGCCTATGCCCAAAGAGATCCGCTCATTGAGTATAAATATGTCAGCTATGATATGTTTGAAGAGCTTTCCTATAACATCCAGGTGGATACGGTCCGTGCGTTGTACCATGTGCGTCTGGTGACAGAACCAAAGCGGGAAGAAGTGCAGCAGCCCATGTTTACCAACAAAGATAACACTGTGGCACAGCAGCCAAAAACCCGCAAACAGGAAAAAGTGGGCAGAAACGATCCCTGCCCCTGCGGCAGCGGCAAAAAATATAAACAGTGCTGCGGCCGGTTTGAATAAATAAAGAAGAAAAAACACAGAAGCAGCGGCGCCAGTGTTGCACCGCTGCTTCTGATGTGATAAACTATCCAAAACAAAACCATATTTTAAGAAAAGGAAGTGATTTTTTATGTTCGAATTAGAACAAATCGGCGTGGAACTTTCCGCCTACAACGAAAAATTAGAGGAAATGGGGGCTTCACTTTGACGTCGCTCAAAGTCGAGAAAAAATAATAGAACTGGAAGAGCTGGCGGCAGATCCTGATTTTTGGAATGACATGGAAAAAAGCAAGAAGGTTCTGCAGCAGACGGCGGCTTTGAAAGATAAAGTGAAACGCTATGACGACTTGGTGAGCAAATATGAAGATATTTACACCTTGATTGAAATGGGCAAAGAGGAAGAAGACGAGGAACTGCTGGAAGAAGCAAAGACCTTAAAAGAAACCTTTTTGACTGAATTTGACGATTTGAAAATTTCCACGCTGCTGGATGGGCCTTATGACAAGGAAAACGCCATTGTCACCCTCCATGCCGGCGCCGGCGGCACCGAAGCCTGCGACTGGGTGAGCATGTTGTTGCGGATGTACTTGAAATGGGCAGAAAAGCATAACTTTACGGTGGAAACACTGGACTATCTGCCAGGCGATGAAGCCGGGGTAAAATCGGTGACCTTCCAGGTGAACGGGGAAAACGCCTATGGCTATTTGAAAAGCGAAAAAGGGGTGCACCGGCTGGTGCGTGTGTCGCCTTTTGACTCTTCGGGACGGCGCCATACCTCCTTTGCCAGCACCGATGTGATGCCGGAAATCAATGACGATATTGATATTGAAATCAATCCCGACGACATCCGGGTGGATACCTACCGGGCCAGCGGCGCCGGCGGCCAGCACGTCAATAAAACCTCATCGGCCATCCGTATCACCCATTTCCCAACGGGCATTGTGGTGCAGTGCCAAAACGAAA
>CALWLF010000114.1 GCA_944381455.1 uncultured Clostridia bacterium
ACACCAATGAGCCTTGCCCCCACCGCAAGGGCCTTTGCCACTTCCGCCTCGTCGTGGGCTTCCACCAAGGCCGAAAGCCCCAAATGGTGCGCCAAGTCCAAATATCGTTTCAGCCGCTCTTCTTCCAGCAGCGCACAAATCAGCAGCACGCCGCTGGCCCCCAGCACCTTGGCCTCATAAATCATGTATTCGTCCACCACAAAATCCTTGCGCAAAGTGGGGATGGCAACGGCGGCGCTGATTTCCTTTAAATAATCGTTGCTGCCCAAAAAGAACTCCGGCTCCGTCAAAACGGAAACGGCCGCCGCCCCTGCCGCTTCGTACTCCTTGGCGATGGCAAGATAATCGAAGTGTTCCGCAATCAACCCCTTGGACGGCGACGCTTTTTTCACCTCGCATAAAAAAGCAATGTCCCCTTGCCGCAGGGCTGTTTCCAAGGGAAAGCCGGTGTTTTTCTCCATCCCCTCAGCCGCTTCTTTCATCTGTTCCAAAGAAATCTGTTTTTTCTGCTTCTCCACTCGCTTTTCAGTGGCCGCTGCAATTTTCTCTAAAATCATGGTCTTTCCTCCTCGTTGGAACAACGGATAAAGGCTTCCAGTTTTCCCATGGCCTTGCCGCTATCGATTAGCTCTGCTGCCATCTGCACCCCTTCTTTTAAATTGGCCGCCTTTTGCCCCACCGAAAGGGCCGCCCCGGCGTTTAAGAGCACGGCATTTCGCTTTGGCCCCGGTGTACCGGACAAAATTTCTCTGGTAATGGCGGCGTTTTCTTCCGGGGTACCGCCCACCAAATCGACCTTTTCACAGCGGGCAAAGCCGAATGTTTCCGGCGCAATTTCATAGTGGGAAAACACTCCGTTTTTCACTTCGCAAATGGTGGTAGGCGCGCTCATGGAAATTTCGTCCAGCCCGTCTTGGCCATAAACCACCATGGCGTTTTTCACGCCCAAATTACAAAGCACCTTGGCCAATGGTTCCACCAGCGCCTCATCATACACGCCCATCACTTCCATTTTGGCCCCGGCCGGGTTGGCCAATGGCCCCAGCACATTAAAAATAGTGCGGATGCCCAGCTCCCGCCGCACCGGCGCCACATATTTCATGGCAATGTGATAGTTTTGGGCAAACAAAAAGCAAATGCCAATGTCTTTCAATAGCTGTGCGCTTTTTTGGGGCGAAACCTGGATATTTACCCCCAGCGCCTCCAACACATCGGCGGCGCCGCATTTGCTGGAGGCGGCCCGGTTGCCGTGTTTTGCCACCGGCACGCCGCCGGAAGCCGCCACCAAAGCCGACGTGGTGGAAATATTAAAGGAATTGGAACCGTCGCCGCCGGTGCCCACAATTTCCAGCGCCTCCACCTCGTGCAGCAGCTTGATGCAGTGGCTGCGCATTCCCACCGCCGATGCCGTAATTTCCTCAATGGTTTCGCCTTTGAGGCTCATGGCCGTCAGATAGGCGCTCATCTGGATTTCCGATGCCTGGCCGCTCATGATCTCGTTCATGACGCCTTCTGCCATCTCATAAGAAAGATTTTCCTTCTTGGCTAACTTTAAAATTGCTTCTTTAATCATCCAACATACCGCCTTTCCGTAAAAAATTTCTGACGATGGCCTCTCCCCGTGGCGTTAAAATGGATTCCGGATGAAACTGCACCCCAAAAACAGGATGCTCCCTGTGTTCCACCGCCATCACTTCTCCGTCGGCCGTCTTGGCCACCACCTTCAATTCCTCCGGCACTTCCACCGCCGCCAAAGAATGGTATCTGGCCACCAAAATCTCTGTTTCCATGCCCTGAAACAAAGGGCTTTCGTTGTCAATTTCCACCCGGCTTTGCTTTCCGTGCATCACCTGTCTGGCATAGCCGATGTTTCCGCCGTAACTTTCACAAATGGCCTGATGCCCCAGACAAACGCCCAACAGCGGGATGGTCTTGCCAAAGGTTTTCACCACTTCTTCGCAAATGCCGGCCTCCGACGGTTTCCCCGGCCCCGGCGAAAGCACAATGGCCTTGGGCGCCATTTGTTTTATGTCCTCTATGGTGCAGCCATCGTTTCGCACCACCTGAATTTCCGGCGTAAAGCCACCCAAAAGCTGTACCAAGTTATAGGTAAAACTATCGTAATTATCCAAGAGTAATATCATAAAATCCCTTCCTCCGCCTGTTCCACTGCTTCCACCACAGCCTTTGCCTTGTTGATACATTCTTCATATTCCGTTTCCGGTACGCTGTCATAGACAATCCCGGCTCCGGAACGGATATGGAGCTTGCCATCTTTGGCATAGGCCAGGCGGATGGCAATGCAGGTGTCCAAATTGCCGTTGAAATCCAGATACCCAATGGCGCCGCCATAAACGCCTCTGTTTTCTCCTTCCAGCTCCCCAATGATCTGGCAGGCCCGGATTTTTGGCGCCCCGGAGAGGGTTCCTGCCGGTAGGATGGCATGGATGGCATCCATGGCGTCACAATCTTCCCGTAATTGGCCAGAGACGGTGGAACCGATATGCATGATGTGGGAATACTTTTCCACGGTGCGGTATTGCTCCACTTGTACCGTGCCAAACCGGCTGATTTTTCTCATGTCGTTTCTGCCTAAATCCACCAACATATTGTGCTCGGCGTTTTCCTTTTCATCGGCCAGCAATTCCTGTTCCAGCGCCTTGTCCTCTTCTTCCGTCTTTCCCCTCGGCCGGCTTCCGGCCAAAGGATAGGTATAGGCCTTGCCGTTTATCACCTTCACCAGCGTTTCCGGCGAGGCCCCGGCCAATTCCAGCTGGTCGCTGACAAAATAGAACATATAGGGCGAAGGGTTTGTGGTACGCAGCACCCGATAAACGTCAAACAAACTGCCGCAAAATCCTGCCGTCAATCGATTGGATAACACCACCTGGAAAATATCTCCTTCTTTGATATACTCCTTGGCCCGTTCTACCATCTGGCAAAATTCTTCTTTGGAAAAAAGGGGCTGAAATGGCGTCAAGCGCCTGGGCGGCAAAAATGGTACCTTTTCCCCCCGCCGCACCAAATAGGCCAGCTCCTGCAACTGTTCCACAGCCTTCGGATAGCATTCTTCCACCTGGTCAGAGGGAATATGGCAGATGAGAAACAGTTTTTGTTTTTCGTGGTCAAAGACGGCCACCTGGTCAAAGAGCATCAAATCCAGCTCTTTCCAGCAATCATCCTTCGGCTCTGTCTGCCGCAGCACCGGCTCCACATAGCGGATGTAGTCATAAGCGAAACTGCCAACCAAACCTCCCGTAAAAGGCGGCAGCCCCGGCACCCGGCAGCTTTTATGCTCTTTCAGTACTTCCCGTACCACCTCTGCCGGAGCGTTGGTGTGGATGGTTTCGTTTCGGTATCCTTTCAGTGTCACCACGCAGTTTTGACAAGTCAGCTCCAACTTTGGCGCAAAGCCCAGCAGGGAATACCGGCTCCACCGGCGTCCGCCCTCCACGCTTTCCAATAAAAAGCAGTGGCTGCTTTTTGCTTTCAATATTTGTAACAGCCCCACCGGTGTCACGCCATCGGCAAACAGCGTCAGTGCCACAGGGATCATGGGACATTGTTCTGTTTCTGCCTTTTTTTTGCTTCTGGAAGGGATGGAACGATCTGTTTCATGTTCTTTCGCCGCCTTTCTGTCATCAAAAAGAATAAAAAAAGTCCTCAACAAAAAAGAATCTCTTTTTTGTCAAGGACGGGTGAATTTCACTCGTGGTGCCACCTTGCTTCGCACAAACTGTACGCACTCGAACAGGATACCATCATATCCCTGGCCTCTGACGGGGGCCATCCGTCGCAGAATACTAAGCCTTGCAGCTGTTCCTTGCGCCCTCCGCGGTCCATTTAACAA
>CALWLF010000115.1 GCA_944381455.1 uncultured Clostridia bacterium
TTCTCTTCCAAACATCTTATTATAATTATATAAATCATAGCTTTACTGCTTTGATTCTAAAAATAATATAGCCGTAGCATACGCACAAGGTTCTTCTTCCTCATACCTCTGGAAGAAGAATATCGCCGCAAAACAGATGATAAAACGCCACTTCACATTTTAAGACTCAAACACTTTATTTCGTCATAATTTGCGAAATATTTTCTCAAAAATAAGGCATTTTTTTCTTATGTAGAAATTTGTCACTATTTTGGGCAACAAAAAACGGTATAAAAATTACCTTTTATACCGTTTTTTCATCTGTCCTCGCAATTTTATTACTTACACATCTGTCAAAATCAAGGAATTTAAGTGCCTCAAAATCGGCATAGAAAACGTCTGAAAGCCTTGATTTTACTGGGTTTTAAGCCCATGTCATACTTTATGACTCCTCGAGTTTCAGCACACTCATAAACGCTGCCTGGGGCACTTCTACATTGCCCACCTGGCGCATTCTCTTTTTGCCTTCCTTCTGCTTTTCCAACAGCTTTCTCTTTCGGCTGATATCGCCGCCGTAGCATTTGGCCAGCACGTCTTTTCGCATGGCGCTGATGGTGCTTCTGGCCACAATTTTGCTGCCAATGGCCGCCTGGATGGGAATTTCAAACAAATGTCTGGGGATTTCTTTTTTCAGCTTTTCACAAATCTTTCTGCCTCGTTCAATGGCAGAGTCTTTATGAACAATGAAAGACAGTGCGTCCACCACTTCCCGGTTGACCAGAATATCCAGTTTCACCAGTTCGCTTTCCTGATAACCAATGAGGGTATAGTCAAAGGACGCATAGCCCCTGCTGCGGCTTTTGAGCACATCAAAAAAATCATAGATGATTTCATTGAGAGGCAAATGATAATTCAGCTGTGCCCGCGTTTCGTCCAGATATTCCATACTGATATATTCTCCGCGGCGCTGCTGGCAAAGCTCCATAATGGCGCCAATATAATCTTTTGGCAGCAAAATTTCTGCTTTAACAATGGGTTCTTCCATCTTTTCAATCCGGGCAGGATCTGGCATATTGGAAGGATTGCTGATGTCAAAATGGGTACCATCAGTCAAATATACTTTATAAATAACGCTGGGGGCCGTGGTCACCAAGTCCAGATTAAATTCCCTCTCCAGCCGCTCCTGGATGATTTCCAAATGCAAAAGACCTAAAAACCCGCAGCGGAATCCGAAGCCCAGCGCCACTGACGTTTCCGGCTCGAAAAAGAGGGAAGCATCGTTCAGCTGCAATTTTTCCAAAGCGTCCCGCAAATCTGGATATTTGGCCCCATCGGCAGGGAACACGCCGCAAAACACCATGGGGTTTACTTTTTTATAGCCGGGAAATGGCTCTGCCGTTGGGTTTTGGCTTTCCGTTACCGTATCACCCACCCGGGTATCGGCTACATTTTTAATGCTGGCTGTCATATACCCCACATCGCCAGCCTTCAATTCTTCGCAGGGAATAAACCGGCCGGGGCCAAAGACGCCCACTTCCACCGTCTCAAACTCTTTTTCTGTGGCCATCATGCGCACCTTGGTGCCTTTTTTGATGGAGCCGTCCACCACACGCATGATAACAATGACGCCTTTATACGGATCATAAACAGAGTCGAAAATCAAGGCTTTTAACGGTGCATTTTCATCGCCGTTTGGCGCCGGGATATGGGTGACAATCTGTTCCAACACTTCTTCCACGTTGATGCCGTTTTTGGCCGATATCAAAGGCGCTTCATCGGCAGGAATGCCAATGATGTCTTCAATTTCTTTACGCACATATTCCGGGTTCGCGCTGGGCAGGTCGATTTTATTGATGACCGGCATAATTTCCAAGTTATTGTCGATGGCCAAATAGACATTGGCCAAGGTCTGAGCCTCAATGCCTTGGGCCGCATCCACCACCAAAATGGCTCCTTCGCAAGCAGCCAAAGACCGGGACACTTCATAATTAAAGTCCACATGGCCCGGTGTATCAATCAAGTTAAAAACATATTCTTCTCCATCCTGGGCCTTGTAAACCAGCCGCACGGCCTGGGCCTTGATGGTGATGCCCCGTTCCCGTTCCAAATCCATATTATCCAGCACCTGCTCTTGCATTTCCCGCTGGGTGAGTAATCCGGTCATTTGGATCAAACGATCTGCCAAAGTACTTTTGCCATGGTCAATGTGGGCCACAATGCAAAAGTTTCTGATTTTTTCTTGTCTGGATAACGACATGGTGTTTCCTCCTTACATCCTCTATCGAAATGGCCTATGGCCAAAATCGCACATCATACCAGTTTCTACTGTATCATATTTTTTGCCAAGGCTCAAGAAAAACTTCGTTGTCCATCTGGAAAACAAAAAATAGAATTGGAGCTTTGAAATATCATCATATACTTCCATTTCAACCGCTCCATCTAAACAAAGGAAATGCCGATTACCCTTTTTCCCATTTTATGGTATATTTAAACTATCAAATTTCTTTTTTTCTACATGTCCTCTGCCTTCGGGAGCTCTGCCGTTCTTTCTGCCAATCATCAAAAGGAAAAATTGTATGAATTTTAAATTTATTGCTATCCTTTCTATTGTCATCGTGTCCTTTGGTCCGTATCTCTCTCCCATTCAATCCATTGGAAAATACGGAAGCATTCTCCTGGCTTGCTGCCTTCTCACTGGTGCTGTGTTTTATGATTACAAAAAAGAACACAAAACTTTTGATCTTGTGTTCTTTTGCATCTGTTTTGTATCAACCATCTGGGTTGCTTACCTGATTTTTTTGGAGATTAGTTGATCTTATTTGTTTTGAAGCATTTTAAGAAAGCACCTCGCCTTATGAGTGAAATGCTTTCTTTTCTCTTTCACAAATCACACGTCTTTCAGCCGCTTTTTTTATAACAGAACTATTTCTCACCAAAAATCACATCCCGCAATGGAATCATTTCTTCGATCCATTGCTGATTTTCTCTGTCATAGAATTTTGTATCAGAGTTGACTGCAAAAGGAATCCCGCTTTCCTCTAAACTTTCCGTCACAAACTGGGCAAAGACCATTTGTTCTTCGATGCTATAATCATTCCCATCATTATAATTTCCTGGCATCCATGCGCCAACCCAGGTTCGGATTCCCGTTTGATTTTGCCAAAGGAGAGCGGCTTCTATTTTATCCCGAATCAACTGCTTTTCTTCTTCTGTTCCCGTCGTCCATTTCTTTCGTTCATTTTCCTTGCTTGGTCCGACGGCATAAAAATGCCATTCTGCCATTAAATACTGATTATGATCCGTCGGGATTTCCAATTCCGCCAAATAGGCCGCATCCGATCTCATTCTAGGAGAAATAAAAAGAATTCGTTTTGGGTTTGTTTTCCTAATTTCCGTTGTCACTGCTTCATACAGTTCGTTCAATCGATCCGGCTGTTGATTCAACTGGTCTGTGGCTTCGATCAATAAATCAAAACTTAACAAGTAGGAAACATCTTGGTACCGCTCTGCCACTGTTTTCCACCATGCAACTGTTTTTTCCAAATTCTTCTCATTGGGCTTATTTTTAAAATCGTCTGCCTGATAGGCAATGATGGGGATGAGGCCGTTTGCAATACAGTCTTCTATTTGTTGATCCAAAGCCAAAAGCAATTCTTCCGTGGCATCATCTGCAATCCGGATTCTCACATGAGAAATCCCGGCCTCCAAAAAATCTGTCACCATCTTTTCGCAATAAGTTTCTCTGCCTGCTTTTGTTTTGGACCAATCCACATCCATCCCTTTTCCAAGCAAAGCTTGATATTGCTCTGGATAAATGGGCTGTGTCCCATCGATGGTTCGGATTTGGATTTGGTTTTTTCCTTCCTCCCATTCCACTTGAAACCCCAGTACTTCGCCCAAATCTCTCAGTTTCCAGTACGTATACCCATCAATGGAGTAAGAAGGAAGCTGCACTTCTTGTCCATGGACAGAAAGCTTGGTGCTTGAACAAAAAGCTTCTTTCGGTTCTGTGGAAAATTCTGCCGAAACTCCTGTCAAAAATTCCTCTCTTCCTTCTGAAATAGAAATGATATTTTCCTCTTCACTCCAAGAAACCGAAAACGACGCCTGAGATTCTGCCAAAATCGAAGCAACGTCCCTCAGTTTAAAATAATGATAGCCATCAATGATGTATGCATTTACCTGAAACGCCCGCCCGTCCACAAGAATAGACTTTGTACTACCCACACAGTCCACTGTCTCGGCACCATAACAAGGAAAGCTGAAAAGCAATGATATTATGCTTATGAAAATGACAACTCTTTTTTTCATCTCTATCCCCTTTTTTTCTATTCCCATTAGTCAAATCTTCCTTTTCAATTGTTACTGAATTATTTTTTCCTTCCTACCAGAAAAAAGCACCTCGCCCAGCCAGCGAAGTGCTTTCTTTTCTCTTTAACGAATGACACGTCTTGCAGTCACAAATTTCGTGTCGTAATATGGTTCCGACATGCTGTTGATGGTAACACCCCAAGCTGAGCCGGAAGAGGAATGGATGATGTTGCCATCGCCCATATAGATGCCCACATGGGAAATCTGGCCTTGGTTGGTGGCGTTGGTGGTGTCAAAGAACACCAGGTCTCCTACCTGCATTTCACTTCTGGAAACTTCCACGCCATTTTTTGCCATTTCATAGGAGCTGCGGTTTAAATTGATGCCAAACTCCTTCATGACAGAATATACAAATCCAGAACAGTCCACCCCGCTGGTCAGGCTTGTCCCTGCCCAAGAATAGGGCGTGCCAATGAACTGTTTTGCATAGGCCACAATCTGGTCGCCTTTGGCAGAGCCGGAAGTGCTTCTGGAAGGCAGCTCGCCATTTCTCGTGACTACAAATTCTGCGCTGACATATCCTTCTGTGCCGTCTACCGTCTGTACCTTTAACCAGCTGCCATTGCTTTCCAGCACATTCATTACTTCGTTATAAGCCAAAACGCCTTTGGAGCTGCTTTGGGTGGTGGCATCACTGCGCAGGTTCAATCCTGTAGGAGAAGTCACCATGGCATATGTATTATCAACGCTGGCAAAAGACGCTGATGCAGTCTGTGCCGTGCTGTCCTGGCAGGAAACATACTGTTTGCTCACATAAGCTACATCGCCATTTAAACGGCGGATGCAATACCAGTCACCAGTTTCATCTGTGATGGTTACGGTATCCCCTTTATTTACAGTACCAACCACAGCAGAAGAGGTGCTTGCGCCTGCTCTGACATTTACTTTTGAATCGATGACAGTGCCAACTTTTCCAGACACTTGTACATAATCAGCCGAAATGTATGCCGTTCCAACACCGGCAACATTAACTTGATACCAGCCGTCACTTGCCGAAAGAATTTCCACTTGCTGTCCTTCATTGCCGCTGCCAATGACAGCAGCTGTTGTTCCAGCAGCAGAGCGTAAGTTGACGCCGCTTCCAGTAATGACACCTTGTGAAGCAGCCAATGCCGGTACAGCCAAACCAAAAACGGCAAATGCCGTAAGTCCTAATGCAGTTGAAATAAATTGATGTAATTTCATCTTATCCTCCGTCGATTTATTACAAATTTATTACAATACGATTATACTTTGATTGCAAAGCAGTGTCAACCGGATTTTTCCATTCTGCAAAATTTCCCGGATTTTTTGGAGATTTCCACAAAAAAAAGAACCTAATCCAGAAAAAAAGCATCCTTTTTTGTAACAAAGTTGTAATAATCTCAACTGCCTGTTCTTTATTTCCCGTTGTCTGCCGCCAGCTTCCTGACTGAAAACAGTTCCTGTAAAGTGATTTTTATCTAAAAACAGAAAAAAACCGCTGCATTTGCAGCGGTTAAAAGCGGATGACGAGAATCGAACTCGCACGGTCAGCTTGGGAAGCTGAAGTTCTACCACTAAACTACATCCGCAAAAGAAAAGTGGAAACGACAGGGCTCGAACCTGCGACCTATAGCGTGTGAAGCTACCGCTCTCCCTGCTGAGCTACGTTTCCAAATCTTTCGAACAGTATTATTATAGTACGTTCTTTTTGTGAATGCAAGAACTTTTTTCTTTTTTTAAAAATTGGCGGTCAGCCGTTGTCATTTCACCAACTGGCTGCCGCCCAGCCTTTTACTGATAGAGACCGGCCCGGTCGTTAATAACCAGCACCCGCACAGCCGTTTCTGTCAAAGAAAGAGAGTTTCCATCCCCACTTAAAAATCCTTTTTCCATCAGTTTTTCTATGGTAGCCCTGCCCCACTGAGGGATTTCTTCTATGGTCTGGTAAACTGTTTCCATTTCTTCTTCCTCCTCTTGTCTTTCCACCCAGCAAAAATTTTCGTCCACTTCAAAATGAGGCATATCCGGAGTCTGCCAGCTGCCACCCCAGGTGATGCCAAGCGACATGCCAATCTCTCCTGCCCGCTGCAAAACGGCAACATCATATAAGTCCTGCGGCGGACTGCAAGCAATATCCCAAGCACGTCTTGAGGTATGGCGGCTATTTTTGGTCCACGTCACCACCTGGCCCGGTGTCGTTCTTCCTTGGGCATAAAGTGCATTTTGCCGTTCTTGAGAGCGATAGGTTTCTGTCAAAAAAATATCCACGCCGGCTTTTTTACACTGTTCCAAAAATGCCAGGCAGGCTTTTTGCGCTTCTTTCGTTAAAGCCGAAATATCTCGGCAAGTTTCTGTCTCACTCATGGCCCTCCCCCTTTTCTGCCGTGGTAACGCCACCCAGATACCCGATCAATCCGCTGCCAATGGCCATCGATAAGTTCTCCTGCCCGTAAAAGACAGCAGCAATCAGGGCAATGCCGCAAATGCAAATGACTGTCAGCTCCTGAATGTTTAGCATTTCAAATTTCATACAATAAACACCTGCCTTTCCGTCGGTAGTTTCCGCAGTTTTTCCATCAATTCGGCCATTGTGCCCTTTCCGCCCAGTGCACAGTATTGTTCATAAAGCAACTGCAAATTCTCCAGTGCATAAATTGGGCAGTATCCTTTGTCCATATAATGATTATAAGACTGGATGATCCTGTCTCGCAACAATGCCTGCACCCCCTGGACAATGGCCTCCTGTTCCCTTACTTTTTTTAATAGTTTTCCATACCCCAGCCCCAGCAGCAGCATCCCCAGGCTCCAAATCCCCTGTAAATAGTATTCCATGATCGTCTGCTCCATCCCACCGCTCTCCTTGTCTTATACTGGCATGTTTTCCCCTGTCAAAGAACAATACTCTTCTGCAGTCAACAGCCCAGCCTTAACGAAATCTTGTAAATGCCTTTTCCCATACAGCCCTTTTTGAAAATAGGCGATGACTTTTTCCTTTTTATTCAACCCATTCCCCTCCCGTCACAGCTTCATACAACAACACAGCATTTTCTTTTTCCAATGCTTCCATCTCCAGCTCTCTTTCATTTTTTGCGCTCATACGCACTGTAAACTGCCCGTTTCTCAAATCTGTAATGCTCCCTGCTACAGAATACTGGCTTTTGTCAAAGGTTTCTCCATCCATTACCACCGAAAAAGCCGCCCCGTCTGCAAACAGCCTTTTCACTGTTTCATAATCGCATCCGCTCACGGTGATGTCCAGATAAGACCGTTTTTCCAGCCCAAAAAACATGGTCCCACCATACACAGAAACCTGTTCCAATTCTGTTCCGTCCGAAAAAAGAATCATTTTTTTCCTCCTTTATACAATGACACGGTCATTGATCTGCAATCCGTATAAATACCAAATCACCCAGTTTGCGCCGTTTTCCCCAAGGAAACACTGACACATCAAATCAATATAATTCTCTCCTGCTTTTTTCACATAAGTCGTATTCCTTTTGGTCAACTTGGTTTCCTTTCCATTATCAACCAACACGCTGTCGAAGTAATCGCCGCAAGTACTCGAGTCTAGATAAATGGTGTCTCCTTCAAACAGACCATATACCCGGTATCCTGCCTGAGCGTAACCACTTCCGCCATCTTGTGCAATGGAAAGGGAATATTCATACCCATAAAACGGTCCCCATGTTAAGTCCACGCCTTTTCCCGTTCCCTCAATGCTCAAAGGAATTTGTTCCAGCTGTACACCGGCAAACAGCTCTCTCACTTCTCCTCCAATGCCTGCATACATCCGATAAAATGGATAAATCGTTCCGCTTACAGAACAATGCATTTCCCGCAGGGGATAAATGGTCCCTGATTTTCCTAAATAAAGCGGCATTAGCTATACACCCCCACAATGCATCCCGTTGTCACATAGGTGGGTGTTTCCGTTTCGAAGGAAATGCCGCGATACGCATTGGTCAATTTAGAATCACCAAAACCGATTTTACCTGTTCCCCCTTGAGAAATGGGCAGCGGACTTTGGGGCATGCTGTCCCAGGAAGAGTGCTCATGATCTGCTTCTGCTGCCCCCACTTGTGCTGCCGTCACCTGATGGGGATTATTGGTGTCCGCTTCATGATCCTCTCTTTTTTTCAGCTCTTCATCCAAAATATCGGCATTTTGGTTAAAATCCTCAATGTTGTAATAATCCTCGCTGTCTGGTTTAATCAAATCATAATTTGCTGTATACGTTGCCATTATGCTGCATACGCCTCCTCACTCAACTGCCGGTGCTGCCATGCCGCCAAGGCGCCATGGGTAAATGCTTCACACTGGCTGTACAAATTATATAGATACTCAATTCTCAGTTCCATATTTGCCGGCACCATATTGCGTCCCGTCGTTAAAAACAAAGCCGTTCTGGCCTCATACATTTTGTGCAGCGTCAGCTCCACCAAAAATCGGCTGCCATCAATCACCAGCGTATAAGGTGCATCTGCCATCATGCTGGCCACCCATTGCCGAAAGGTCTCATCTGTAAAAGGAATGGCCGCATTCCAGTTGCTGAGGATTCTCGTTCTGCGTTCATCCAAAGAAAGGGTGCTGCCTGGCAATCCCATCATTTTTTCCCGCCGCCGGATGCCTTCCTCATTAGATGTCTCAATCCACTGGTTTTCTTCCACAAAGGAAAAAGCTTCCCAAAGCGCTTCGATCACATCGTCCTCTACCGCTGCAATGGCCTTGATTTCTTCATATTCCCGTAAAAAAGCAGGAAGATAGGAAAGATAGTTTTTCACGCCAGCGACACCTCCTTTAACACAGGGATGGCATAAGCGTCCAGCGTCAAATTGTCAGTGCTGCCATTGACCGTTGTCCCAAACACATCAATGATCCCAGGCAGTTCCAATACCCTGGTTTCCATTTGACTGATGCGCACCACCAGCTGGGTTTTCTCCTGCCATTGCCTAGCCAAAGAGTCCAGATATTCTTCCAAAAGCACCGTGACATCATCTGCCACATTGTCCCATCCGACGCCTTCTTCAAAGCTGATCTGCATCGTCACCGTCACTTCTGTCTCATCCACTGACGCCACTGTTACCGTGTGGCCAATGGGCGCAATGCCAACACCCGTACCCTGGGGCTGTGGATCCACTGCCGCCTGGATTTCTGCCACCAATTCGGCCGATGCCGCCCGGTATCCGTTGTTGATGATGACAATTTTCACCGTCCCTCCCCCTTGAAACACTGGGATCACCTTGCATCCGCCCACACTATCCAGGCTATTGACCTTTTCTTTGTAATCGTCGATATTGCCGCCAAAGGCCATCTGCTGAAAACTGGCAAGATACCGGCTGCGCAGCGTTTCATCGTCCTCTTCTTCTTCTCCGTAAAGCACAAATTCCACCGTCTCTGCCACAGCCAGCCCTTCCATATAATCGACAGGAATCACCCGCCCCAGATAACTGTTGCCAATTTCCCCTGCCGTTTCGCATGTCAGCTCATAAACGCCTGTTTCCAGTTTTTTTGTTGCCACAAAATTGAGCCCGCCGCCGGAAAATCTGGCGCCCAGTGAAATGTCTACCATCTGCTGCTCCAACCCATAAAATTTGCCTTTCACAATGGCCTTTACAGCGTCTTTGCGGATGATATTGCGTTCTGCCGCCCGTCTGGTCAAGTCTTCCCCTGTGGCAGTATCTCCAAAGGTCCGATCCAACAGCAGCTCCATGGCCAAATACAGCTGGGCGCTTTCTGCCGCATTGGGCGCCAGCGTGTCATAGATGATGCTGCCTTGCCGCTTGTCCATGGTGCGGTCAATTTGGGCCAGCTTTTCTTCCATCAGTGTTTCAAAGGTTTTCCATTCCAATGCTGCTCACCTCCCATTCCTGTTCCAATACGCCCTCTTTTGTCACCACCGAAAAAGAGAGGGAAAGATGGTTTCGCTTCCCCATCACTTCCATGTCCCTCACTTCCTTCACCCGGTCATCCACCAGCAGTGCCTCTTGGATGTAGGAGGCCGCCTTCAGCTCTGCCTCACGAACCCCAATGCCCATCAGCTCATGGAGCTGGCTGCCAAAGGACCAGTCATAGATCTCATAGGCATACCGTTCTGTGGTCAGTAAGATCTCCACTGCCTGCTCCATGGCAGCTTGCCCGCTGATAAAGCCCATAATCCGCTTGTTTTCCTTATCCAGCCGATAAGTTTTGCTCCCATTGGCTGCCGTCGAAACGGCCGATGCCGTCTTTTCTGGTATCATGGCCTCACCACCCGATCCAATACGAAAAATCTCTGTCCGCCCTGCATTCTCAGCATCAATACCTGCTCTCCTTTTTTCAACTCATTGTGTACCACCACCGTTTTGTTTCCTGTGATGCCATGGCTGTGGCTGCCGTCGCCGCAGTTGGCGCTTTCTGTTTGGTGGTGCACTTCCATCACCATCTCTCGCTTGGCCACTGCCGTCGATAGATATAACAGTTCTTCCGTCAGCAGCAGCCGCTGGTCTGCCAAAATTTGCAGCGGATTTTCTTCCATCACAACGCCAAACAGCAGCTTCATCGGATAAGTGCTTTCCCCAGCCTCCACCGCCGCCTTTTGCACCAATCGCAGCAATTCTTCCATCGTTTTTCCTCCTTAGTAATGTACGCCGCTGCAGCCGGCGCCCAACGCCTGCTCCAGCTCCTCTGTCAGCATTTGGATCAGCTGCTGCCATCCTGCCCCTTGCTGCAGCGTGATGTTGTTATAAAATGCCACCGATGACTGCCCCGTCTGTTCGATGGAAGAAACGTGTTTTGTTTCTTTTTCCTTTTCCAAAAAGAAGCTGCGCACTTCCTGCTCCAGCCGTTCTTTTTGCTGCTCCCTTTGCCGGTCAGTTTCTTGCAGCGTCCGCTCCACCTCATCCTTTCCCTGCTGTATGTCCAAGAACGACTCCTGTTTCCAAAAGGGGATTTGCTCTTTCGTCCTTTCCCAGATGGAGGGCAAAGCGCTCCTGCGTTCCGTCTGCTCCCTTTCCTTTCTCCCCCGCCGCTCAAAGGGATTCCAAACCGTAACGTCAGCATATATTGGCAGCCTCTGCTCCACCTCTGCCTCTTTGGCCTGTTGCTTCATGGCCTGGATGACGGCCGTTTTCTGTTCCAGCCGTCTTTCTATGGTATGCCATTGCTGCAATATCGTCGTTGGAAATGCCTCAGATGCTTGCGGTTTTCCCAATAGAGCCAATAGCTCTTCCAACTCCCATTCCTTCAATTTCTCTTCCATTGGACTCCCCCTTATTCTGCCAGGTTAATGCGTCCGCCCTTGACACAAAGGTCCATCCGGTGCCCCTTCTCCCCAAACCGGTGCTGCACCCATTCCACCATCATCGCTTGATTGTAAAGCACATCTCCCGTCTGTTCTATGGTCACCGTAATGGTGGTACCGCCCCGGATGGCACAGTCGCCCAAGGCGTCATAAAACACCAGCTTTCGCCAGACCACGGCACTTTCTTCCAGCAATACCTGGGCCTTTTGCGCCCCGTTTTCCTCTTCCTGCACCGTTCCTGTCAGCTGCAATACACCCCAGCGGGCAATGGCGTCTTCCTGCTTGGCCAAATATTCTGTTACATTTTCCTTCTTTGCGGAGCTGGTCAGACGCACCTGGTTATATGTGCCCCGGTCAATGGTGCTTTCGTAAGTGAAATTTTCCGCGTTGGCCTCTGTCAGCAAATAATCGCTCCAAAGTTCTTCTGCCTGCCGCAAACAAATGGCGCCCCCGTCATCATAAAGCACATACTGCCGCCCTGTGTTGGCATAGGTGTCATCAATGGCCCTTTGTAAAATATCTAACAGCGGCATATCATCTTCCACTCGAATGCCAAACAAAAATCCGCTGTCGGAAATGGTCCCCGTTTTCAACCGGTAATCGCCGCAAACTTCTTTTACCATGTCAGAGGCTTTTTTGTTTTGAAAGATATAGCTGGCCTTGTTTTTCAAATACCGCAGCTGATCATAGGCGCAGACGGCAATATGCTCCTCCTTGTCCCTCTTTTTAGAAAACACATAGCCCAAAAAGCAGAGCACTTCTCCCCAGTAAATCCGCACTTCGTTTCCTTCCTGAAAGGAGATCACATCGTCCTTTGCCACCGTAAAGACGGCCTTCGTTGGCGCTCCCACCCGGTACCTGGTGATGACGGCTTCTCCCACCACCACCGGTTGGTACGTCACACCGTCACAATCCAGCTCCACCAACAGCTCACTCAAACAATATCACCTGCCCTGGATAAATCAAATTGGGATTGGTAATGCCGTTGGCCTTTGCAATATCATAACAGCGGCTGCCATCGTTTAGCTTCGTTTTGCAAATCCCCCAAAGGGTATCGCCGCTTTTTACCGTATAGCTGCTGGGTGCCTCCCTTTGGCTTTCCCGTTCTGTTTTTGTTTCCGTCGAAAGAGCAGTGCGCATGGTCTTTGCCTCTTTGTATTCCCGCAGCATAAGATCCACCACCAGGTCATAGCCATGGGCCGCCTCTTCTGTCACCGTAAATTGCTCAATGGTCACCATCAGCTGTGTCACCTGCCTGCTTCTTTCATAGGGCAAATGGTCCCGCACCACCTGAAATAACACGGCCTTTTGGGCTTCCGCCATCACTTTCAGCTGTTCCAGTAAGAAAAACGGCTCCTCCATCTGTCCGTCCTGGCTGTAAAACGGCGTTTTCATACCGGGAAATACCGTCTGAAATTGAATTTTTGTCAGCTGCATGGGATTGATTTTGCTGCATTGCTCCATGTTCACCAGCTGAAACTGGCGGTTTTGCCCCTCCGTTTTCCAAACCACTTTTTCCGGCGCCACCGGCAGCAGCAGTCCGCCTAAATAAAACAAATACATGGCCTCCCCCCTTACTGTACCCTCTTTTTCAACTCAATGGCAGCAATCAAAAATGCCCGTTCCCGCCTGGACATCTGCAAAAATGCCCGTGGCGTAATGGAGAAAAAATGGAGGGCGAAACAGGCGTATACCGCCAGGTAATCGCCCTCCAAAATCAGTTTTTTGCCTCATCGGCCAGCTGCCGCTCCGTCTCTCCAAACCCATTGACTTCCTCTGCCTGGCGCACCAAAAAAGCATATTCGCCGCCGTTTAACATGGCCTTCAGCAGCGCAGCGCCGCCCATCACGCCATAACTGTCTTGTAACGCTGCGTCTTTCAAATCTGGATACACCACCGTCTCTTCGCATAACCTGCCATAATAGCGAAACACATCCAGTGCGCCGCCTTCTGTACAGCTGCGGCGGATCTCCTCTTCCTTTGCCGCCGTCATCGGTCTTAACACCCATGCCACCGGCGCTCCGTTTTCTACAAACCGCTGGCTGATGACCACAGTTCTTTTTTCTGCCCTCTGGCAGTTCTCTCTTAAAAACAGTTCCAATCCCATGCTCGTTCTCCTTTTTTGGCGGCGGCATCGAAGGCCGCCGCCCCATGCTCGTTACATTCCGGCCAGCGCCGTAAACCGTTCTGGCATTTCCCAATCTTCAAAGGTAAATTCCAGCTCTTCTTCCAGATACTCGGCGTTGGCATCAAATTTTGCCAGCACACCGCCGTTTAAATTGCAGTCTTTGAGCACAATGGTCTGCCGCCCCACGCTGCTGGAAGGATCTTCGTTTGTCACCTGAATGTCAAAATAAAGGTCCTCCCCCTTTTCTTTAAACTGATACAACACTTCCCGAAAAATAGAGGTGTTGTAGTGGAAGGTGGCCTTGCCGGTGCCCTTCCAGCCAACGGCCTTGTTCCCCTTTCCTGTTTTGCCCAAAATAGGCACTTCCTGCTTTGTCTTTTCCATCTTTGCTTCCAAAGAGATGGCCTGCATCAAGTGATGCCGCTTGCCATCCATGGTTACATAACAATCCGCCAAGGATGCACAAATGGCATCTCTGGCATTCATCATCTGCCCCATAAAACCCTCCTTTCATCACTGCACAATGACGGTCATATAAAGCTTGCTCATGGCACAAACGGGTGTGATGGGATTGGTCACTGCCACACTTTTTTTGTCTTTTCCAAGCTGCACCACCACTTCATCTGCCACCACGTCCTCAATGGCGCCCAGTGCCGCCAGCTGCCGGTCATAGGTGATAATGTCGTTCCAAAACGCAATGCGGCCGCTGTTGTTGTTTTGCACCTTACCCAAATAGCCTGTGTTAAACAGCACTGCAATGTCATTGCCAATCTGGTCCAGCACCCGTACCACCTGGTTGGAAGAAAAATCTTCGCCTTTGTCCTGGCTAAACTCCGTAAAGGAATTGATGTCCTCCAGCACCCGGATTTCTTCTCCCACCCGGTGCAGCACAAAGCCTCCGTCTTTGACGGTGTCCTCCAGTTCTTTCTGTGTCAAATCGCACACCGGCGTATAACTGCCGTCGTAAATCATGTTGGTGTTGCTTTTGTTGATTTCGCATCCGGCGCTGGCGCCAACTACCCAAGGCACCAAGGCCGCATCGCCTTCTTCTGCTTTCGTTTCCAGCCGGATGATGCCTTCGTGGTTGCCTTCCGCCTTGTAAAGCACCGTTTGAAACTTTCTGCCATAGTCCTCTCGCATCTGCTTGGTATAAGTGATATATAACTGGCAGATGTCTGCCTCTGTAGAAAGGCATCCCAGGGTGTTGAACCCATAGCTTTCCAGTGCGCCCAGCATGGCGCTGTGTTCTGCCGCCGTCACCGTTCCGTCGCTGCCGCCGCTTAATGGCTTTGTTCCGGCTGCCAAAGTTGTTTCTTTGTCAAAAACAACAAAATCGTTTTCCTTTAACTCCTCGTAAGAAGTGACTGCTTGGCTGTCGTATTTTTTGCCGTCCACCATGGTTTCCACCACGAAACTGCCGCTGCTGCCTGTCACCACAACAGAAATGGCGTTTCCCCGCACCCCGGGATATTTTGCCGTTGCCCAGTCGCAGCTGGCCTTTGCACCGCCTTGATTCAATCGGTATACATAGGCCTCTTTTGCGTGCAAAAACAGTTCCCGCAATGGCCGCATTTCCTCTGCCGCATAGTCATACCCAAATACGGCCATGGTGTCCGTCAAAAATGTGTTGCCATCCACATATTGCACCTGTTCTTCCGGTCCCCATCCCAGGCTGATCCCCAACGCCGCCACACCGCGGTCGCTGAGGGTTGCTGTGGCCTTTGCTGCGCTGACAAAGTTGATGTAACTGCCAGGCAGCACCTTGTTTTCCGTAATAAATGTTCCTCCGCCTAATGCCATCCTTTCACCTTTCTTTCCATTCCAACTGCTCCATCCAGTCGCTTTCTTCTTCTGCTCTCCATCCCATCAGCAAAAAGCTGCCTTCCCAGTGGACTGTCTCCTCTTCCACCCAGGTTTTCACATTGCCTGGCCGCACCGGCGCCCCTTCCAGGTCCACCTGTGCCAGCGCCTGCCGCATCTTCTCTTCTGCCAGTTCCCCCTCTCCCATTTTGCCATAATGGGAAACCCGGTAGAAAAACCGCAGCTGCACACGCCGCCCCAACAGCGGCTTTTCCTCTGTCCGCTCCCAAAGGAGGAAAAGACAAGGCCGCTTGACGGTCGTCTCCTGCCATTTCGTGTATAGGGGTAATGATGGATACGCCTGATGGAGGGCCTTGGCCAATGCCTGCGTCAATGCTTCTTTCATGCCTGCTCCTCCCCGTATGGAACCAGCACCGTTTCCCGGTGGGTTTGGTATCTCCTGCTTTCTCCTGCTTGGCGGTACTGCTTACTGTCAATCCGCACCACCGCTCCCAGCGGCATCTCCACCTCCGCTGCCGTAAACAGCACCACCGTTCCTTTGGGAAACAATAAGTCCCCTCCCTTGTTTCCTTCTCTCAACCCGGCATAAGAAATCCGGCAGGGCACCTGCCCTTCCAGCAGCACTTCTTTTTGTTCCACCACGCCGTTTTCCCCCAGCACTTCTTGCCAGCCGTAAATATCACACCGCTGCTCCATCCATCGCTCCAACTGCCGCTTTGCTCTTGTCACCATTTTCCTCTCCTAAATAACTGCAGCTGCTCTAAAAAAGGGGTGGCCCATGTGCCTTCGGCCGTTTCAAATTCCACCGTGGCGTCTCCTTCTGTCAAACGCTTCACACCGCCTTGCCCGGCTCGCTCACAAAGGGAATGGGCCATTTCCACACAAACTTCCAATAGCTCCTCTGGAACGGCAGTCAAACGGCAGTAGTTTTTGATGTAGGCCATCGCTTCCTCCACTGCAAACTCTGCCAGGTTCTCATCCTCTTTGGGGCACAGCACCTTCAGCCGCTGCAATACCTGCTCTTTATCCATGCCATTCCCCTCTTCTTACGCCGTCTTTGGACTGACATAAATGCCCTTTGCCTTGTTTTCATATACAAAGGCATCATGGTACAGCCGAAACTGGAAAAGCCAAGCATCCAGCTTCTGGTTTTCATCGGGAGAAAACACCTTCGGTAAAATAAATTTCTTTGCCTGCACCAGCGCCTGGGGATATACCACCATAAAATTCATTTCTTTGCCTGAAGTATCTTTTGTATATCCCCAGGTGGTGGAACCATCATTTAAGGTAATGGCCGTGTAAAATCTGGACTTCGGCACATAAATCACCTTCATGTTGTTGTAGCCGTTGACCACGGCATTGATGATGTCATCGCTGCCCCATTGCCGGTTCAGCGCTTTGTTGAGGGCCGGCTTTAAGTCGCTGTTGACAAACAGCACACGCCCTTCCTGGGGCACCTCGTTTTCGTCCAGCACAGCCACTGCCTCGTCAATGGCTTCCAAAATCGTGTCCTTGGTCAGCGCAGCCGCATCGCCCACCGTCACACCGGTGCTGGAGGCATATTTTGCAAATCGATAGGCGTCCAGCTCTGGAATCACCCATTCTCGCATGAAGTTTCCCGTCACAGAACCAAATACCACGCCCAGCATTTCCTCATCATCCATCCGGTCAATGGAAATTTCTTTGCCTCGTTCCTGGCTCAAACGCATGGTTTCCCAGGTGGCCGTGATATCGCCTTTGGGATATCCTGCCGTTCTGGAATAATTGCCAAGGCCGGTGGTTGCCACCTTCAGCACCTTCACCTCTGCACTGTTGGTAAAATCCACCATGGTGTTGGTGTCCAACAACTCCGTTACGCTTTCGCTCCGGTAAATGTCATCAATTACCGGTAAAAATTTTGTTGCCAAATTCACTGTGTTTGCCATCTCTTTCCTTCCTCCTTTTTCCTAAGCCACCTGTCGTTTCCCGCCCATCCCAAAAGACGCCCTGGCTCCCTGCCTCTTTTCCCTTTTTCTTATCCTCTCAGCTTTGCCCCCCTTCTGGCCCCGGCCACAAACCGGTCATTTTCCTGTTTTCTGGTGCCCCATTGCATTCCTGTGCCTTCCACCTTTGCCTGTCCTTTTAAAAACTGCCCCAATGCCTCTCTGGCCCCAGTAAAATCCACTGCCAGCAGCGTTCCGTTTTCATCTCGAAGCAAGTCCTTTTCTTCCAAAAAGAAGAGCACCCTGCTTCCTTCTTGACTGCCGTACCGTTTCTTTGCCATCTGCATCAGCAGCGCTTCTTCCTCTTTTGCCTCTTCTTTTGGCTGCACAGCGCCATGTTTTTCGCCTATCTCCAATGCCGCATCTTCTTTCTCCTTTTCTGCCTCTAAAAAGCCGGTCTCTTTTGGCCCTTCCTCTTTTGCTTCTCGTTCCATTGGCCGTCTTGTTTCTTTTTCTTCTTCTTTTGGAAACACAGTCCGCTCTTCTTCCCTGGGCAAATATCCTTCCCAGTCTCCCTCTTCTTCCACCAAAATCCCAATCATGGCCTCAAAGGCGCTTTTGGCTGCCTGTAACTGTGTGATCCATTGTTCCATCTGCGCTTGCTTCATCTTCCATTTCCCCTTTCTCTTCCTCCATCTCCGACAATTCCCCTTCTCCGCTGATTTCTTCCACAAAGGGATGCTTGCTGATCAGCGTCTCTCTGCCCAGCAGATCTTTGCTCATTTCAATCATCTGCACCGTTTCATAATCGTTGGTAATCATGTTCTTTCTCAGCTCCACCCGGATGTCTTTGGCATCAAAGGATGTTCCGTGCTCTCGGTTCCAGTCCTCCACCAAAAACGAGAAAAACTCCCGCATGGCTTTTTTCAGCCTGGCAGCCACACTGTCGGCCTTCAAATCCAGCAGCGTGTATTGATACCGTAACGATACGCCGCTGGGCGCATTGCCCAGCCGGTCCAAATCCGTATCCACCCCCTGCCCAAACTGAAAAATATCCCTGCGCAGCATCTTCAAATATTCCAGCCTTCCTCCCATGGAAAGGTCCGTCTGCTTTGCCTCTACGCTGCCGTTGGCGTCGGAAATATGCACGGCTTTATTGATTTGCAGCTTTCTTGTAATGGCCGATGCCGTCTCTCCGCCATAGCCTTGGATCACCCAGTAGAGATCCACCAAATCCAGCAGATTGTTCACGCCTTCGCTGCTGATAAAGTCATAAGCGTCAATCAGCCCCTTGACTGCCTCCAAATCTGTCGTGCCTCGAATGTTGTTTTTTAACAATAAAAACGGAACTCTTCCCCAGCTGTGCCGCTCTCTTTTTTTCTCAAACTGCTCCTCCCCGCCCACAGTCCACCAATGGGGCGCCGGATTGTACCGCATCGAAGCATCCACCACCAGCCGGTGCTGATCATTTTCTGTAAAATAAGTCACCTCTTTGTCCGTCCACCATTCCACCTTCTTTCGCACAAACCGGCTGCCCTGCTCGTATTCCACCACGTCATAATAGCGGATGACCTGCTCCAGCTTGTCCTGCTTGTTGTCATCAAAAATGGGAATGATTTCATTGGCCGGCACAATGCAGTAGCAAAGTGTCCCATCTTCCTGATAATAAAAATGGATGCACTCAAACCCCTTGTTGCTGGCCCCTGTCAGCAATTCCTGAAACAATGCCTGAAACTCTTCTCCTGCCCATTCTTCCAACAGCGCCGCAAAGGCACGATCCTTGTTTTTCACCTGCAACACCGGCTTTCGTCCCAGTAAATAGCTGACTTTCTGGTCCACCAGCAGCCGGTGGAACCCGTTTGTCACATGATGGTTGCTCCGGTTGGGATTGGTAAAAACAGAAACCTGTTCCTGCTCTGCCTCATTGGTCTCCGAAATTCTGCTGCGCCGAAAATCATGGTTTAAAATATCCTGCTCATATACATAATACCGCTCCCCCTCCTCCATCTTTCCCCGCCTGCCGCTTTCTTCCTCCTGCCAAATCAGCTTCATCAGCACATCGCCATCCTCCAATGGCTTCCCCGCCGAAAGCTTGGCATTTTCCCAGTCTCTCTTTGTCAAAAACATTGCCTTACCTCACTTTCACCAAATCCATGTCAAACTGCCTGGAATAACGCACTGCATCAATGGCATGGTTGTCCTTGTCTGGAAACCGCCCCAAAAATGCACCGTTTTGGTCGCTTTCCAAATGGTATCCCAAAAACTCCTCTGCCGTCTTTGGGCAGCGCACCGGATCAATGACAATTTCCTCCATATCCTGTAACCACCGAATCCCATATTCCACACTGCGCGGTCCCTTTCTGGCCCCAATGGCCGCAATGCCATAGCTGCAAAATTCTCCAATGCTTTTCGGCTCTGCGCTGTCGCAAATCACAACACCGTTCTCTTTGTTTTCTTCTTGAATCAGCTTTGCCGCCTTCCGGTTGCTGAGTCCTGCCTGATGGATTTCATAAAAAATATAAAGCTTTCGCTTCTTCTTGTCGTAGTGGTTGACTGTGTAATGCAGAGGATCCACCGCATACCCCCAATCCAGCCCCCGGCTGATGTTCCAAAATGAGGCAATTTCCTCCTCAGATAGTTCCCTCGTCACCACATTGGTAAATACCTGCCCCCGGCTTCCCGTCACTTCTCCCAAATATTCGTGCCGGTACACCATCTCGTCTTTTTTCTTCCATCGCTCCGCTTCCAGGAAAAACTGTTCTCCAAGCCAATGCCTCGGCACCTCCAAATAGGTGCTGTGATGGACCAGCCGCCCTTCCTCCGTTCCCACCAGCGCCCGGTTTACCCAGCTCATGGTGCTCCTTGGCGGATTAAAGGTGTAAAACACGGCAAAGGCATCGCCTCCTCGCATCAGTGTCTGGTTTAAACTGCGGATTTCTTCCATCCCCGAAAACTCATCCACTTCCTCATACCAAATCCATTTGGCATATCCCTTTGGAAACTTCAAGCTTTTTAACTTCTGCGGATTGTCTGCCCCCCGAAACAAAATCTTCTGCCCCGTCGGCCGGTAAATGAGCGCAGGCTCGCTCATTTTCTCCTCCCAGTACGCTTCCACCCCCAGCATTCCAATGGCCCATCGCATCTGTTCCACCACCGAGGCCCGCAAATGTGCGCCCACCTTCCGCAGCACCACCGCATGGGTATTGGGCTGACGCATCATCCCCACAATCAGCTCCAGCGACACAAAAGAGCTTTTGCAACTGCCCCTGCCTCCTTTCAGCCAAAAATGGGTTGCTTTTTGCTGCTTCACCTGTTGGTGAACGGGAAAAAACGCCGGTGCCATCACCTCCTGCAGCCTAATCATTGCCGTCACCTGCCGGAATGTCGTCTAAAATCTGAATCAGCCCCAAAGCCGCCACATTGGTGTCTGCCTTGTATTTTCCCTTCAGTTCAAAATACAGCTTGATGGCCGGAATGTTTCCCTTGCTGCATTGGTCAATCAGCGCCTTCCATACCACGGAAATTTCGCCGTACGTCCTCTTTTCCACCATGGTTTCCAAGTACTTGCGAAACGGCGCCTCACCCATCCATTTGTAAAACACCGTCATCCCAATGCCCACTTCACTGCATAGCCGCTCAAAATCCCCGTCAAAATTTTGGTCAAGCAGCTTCTGTGCCAATTTCTTTTGCTTTGGATTCACCACATATCGCTCTGCCGCTGCCGTCTCCCCCTTTCGCCATTTTTTTGACCTCCTTTCCCCCTTCGTTCTGCTGAAATCCTATCAAAAAAAATGTTCCCTCGGTTACCCTTTTTCTAGTCCCCTCTTCTTTTCATACAAAATCAAAAAAAATTTCCGTCGCATCTCATAAAACTGCCGCCTGCCGCAGGGTACCTCCATATACTCATACCTGATTTTTTCCGTCACGTTTTTCAATAAAAAAGGAGCCAGTTGCCGTCCTGCCTCCTCAGCTGCTTCTTCTATGATTCTCAGCTGTGCCTTCAGTGCTCGAGATCGCAGCTCATTTTGTTTTGCAGTGACACTGCTTTGTTGTTCTCTTTGTGCCAGATTCATCTTCTTGTGCGTTTTTATTGCTGCCTCTGCCAGTTCTTGCTTTTTTTGTCTGTATTGATAGCAAAAATATTCCAGCTCTTTGTACGCTTCAAAGGAGAGGAACCCCGCCTTTTCTCTCCTTGGCATAACATCCCTCCTCAAAAAACATGCATTCTTTCATGCAGCAGCACAATTTCTGGCAGTATGGCTTGTTCCATCGGCTCTTTTTGTTGCGAAACGCAACAAGAGGGGAAAAAATAAAAATTGATTTCCTCAGGCCGCAGCTGCAACACTTCTGCCAAGCGTTCCACTTCGTTGCTTTTAAAAACGGAATACCCATTGAGCTTGTTGTTCAGCGCATCGGTACTTATGGCAATCAGCTTTGCCAGTTTCCGATAGGATAAATGTTTCTTTTGCAATAATTTTTTCAGTCTCTCCAGCTCCTGATATTTTTTCACCTTCATATCCAAGCTCCTTTCTCTTTTTTTCCTACCCTAGCACAGAACAAAAACAGTGTCAACACGAATTGCAAAAATTCGTCATAAACTTCACGCTTCGTCATTGAAAATCAGAACAGGCCATGGTATAATGACCACAGCAGCGCATCAGCAAATTCCATAACCCCGTTTGATTTTCCTCATCCATTTTCTCTCAACAAAATTTTCTCAATGGAGGTGAAAACAAATGAAATCTGTCAACAAAGAATGTTTTGGAACCCGGCTGAATCAGCTGATGCAGGCACACAATTACACCATGCGCACCTTAGGCGAAGCCGTACAGTTAAATTCCAGCACCATTTTTCGCTATATCCATGGCCAAATAGCCCCAAAGGTCACCACCATTGCTGCCTTTGCCCGTCTTTTTGGAGTCAACCCAACCTGGTTAATGGGATATGATGTGCCAATGTTTCTTTCGGAGCAAGCAGAACAAGCAGCCAGTTTGTCACAACAATATCTTCTGCTCACCCCTTCCCAACAAGAACAGATACAACAGCTGCTCTGCTGCTTTTTGCGGGAAAACAAAAAATCCTAAAAAAAGAACGGGTTTTGTAAAAAACAAAACCCGTTCTTTTTTGATGTATCAGCGCTTCACCAGCTCCAGACTAACGGCCAGTGCATGACCAATCAGTCCCATCGTCTGGCTGTCTAAATGGGATACTTTTTCCCGCAATCTTTTTTTATCAATGGTGCGAATTTGCTCCAGCAGCACCACGCTGTCTTTGGCCAGTTGGTGCCGGCTGGCTGAAAGGGCAATATGGGTGGGCAGTTTTGCCTTGTTCAGTTGACTGGTAATGGCGGCGCAGATCACTGTTGGGCTGTAGCGGTTTCCCACATCATTTTGAATGATCAGCACTGGCCTGATGCCGCCTTGTTCGCTGCCCACCACTGGGCTTAAATCTGCATAAAAAATATCTCCGCGTTTGACTACCATTTCTCTCACACTCCCAATCTCTCATTTCAAGTGTGATGATTGCAGCCGCCGTAAGCACCTGTTATGTATTGCTTCTTCACACTTTGGTACTTTCATCATTTCCCAAACTGTTGTTTTTATACTCCTTCCGGAAAAAAACCTTTCTCAAAACTCATCTGCTTTACACCGCAGATTTTTCCGCCTTTGCAGTACCACCGTGGCACCCGGCGTGCAATCAAGCAAGTCACTTCATAGGCAATGGTTCCCAGCCATCCAGCCATTTCATCAGCCGAAATAACGTCGTTTCCGCTGCTGCCCAGCAGCACCACTTCCTCTCCCACCGCCACATCTTCCAGCTCTGTCACATCCACCATCATCTGATCCATGCAGATGCGGCCCACAATGGGTGCCCGTTTTCCTCCAATCAATACCTGCCCTCTGTTGGAGAGGCTGCGGCTGTATCCGTCGGCATAGCCCACCGGCACCGTCGCAATGCGCCTTACCCCTTCTGTCACATAGGTGCAGCCATAGCTGATGGGTGTCCCTGCCGGCACTTCCTTCAAAAAAGATACCTGGCTTTTCCAGCTTAATACAGGCCGCAGCGGCAATTGTTCCTTTTTCACTTCGTCTGATGGGTAAATGCCATATAAAATGATGCCAGGGCGCACCAAGTCATAATATAAATCATCACAGTCCATCAATGCCGCACTGTTGGCGCAATGGCAAAACGGCACTTCCACGCCGTTTTCTTTTAGCTTTTTGAGCACAAAATCAAACCGCTCCTCTTGCTGCCTGGTAAAATCTTTGTCCGCCGCATCGCTTTTGGCAAAATGGGTAAAAATTCCCTCCACCGAAAGATACGGCAAGGATGTCATCTGCACCATTTCTTCCACCGCTTCTTCCGTTGGAAAAAACCCAATGCGTCCCATACCCGTATCCACTTTCCAGTGAATCCGCACTTTTTTGTTCTGTTTTTCTCCTTCTTTGGAAAGCATTTTGCCCACCGCATAAGACGGCACAGCCGCTATGATGTCATATTGCACCAATAGCGGCGCATCCACCTCAGAAACATACCCCAGCAGCAGCACATCGTCTTTGATTCCCTGCTGGCGCAAATAGACGCCTTCTTCCACCGTGGCCACCGAAAAAATGTCCACACCATTTTCCTTCAGCACACGATGCACTTGCTCGGCCCCATGACCGTAAGCGTCTGCCTTCAGTGTCCCCAATATGCGCACACCTTCCGGCACCCGCTTTCTAATTTCCCTGATGTTTTCTTCCAAGGCGTCCAAATCAATTTCTGCTATAGTTCTTCCGTATTGTGCCATTTTTTCCATCTCCCGTTTTCTCACCATATTCCGGTGTAAATATTCCTTCCGGAAAAGAATCTGTATATTGGAATGCTTCATATTCTGTCACATACCGCTCCTGCCCCTGGTTATCATAAATCACCAGCTTCACCGGCAATCCCGTTTCCGTATCCAGCCAAAGCTTTTCCGTCGCCGTATAGGCAAAATCTCCCGGAATCACAGCCTCCAGCACGATGCAGTCCCTTTGCCCCACCGTCGCATTGGCCATGCTTACGCCTTCGCTTTGTAAGTAATTTTTCACGAATTGCCCTAAAAACAATTCATTTCTCGCCTGGTCCGGCGTCACTTCCACCGCCATATCCGTTCCCGTGCGAGGGTTAAACTGATAGACCTTTTCTCCGTCGTAAACCGTAAAATTCCCCTTCACTTCCTCCGGCTCCACCATCTCCAAACGGTACTTTCCATCTTCCATGTCAAAATACTGCATCGTGGTGTAACTGTTTTCTCCATGGTCCGTCTTTCGTGTCACCACTGCTTCTGCTTCGTATCCTTTCATTTCCAATAACTGTTTTTGCGGATCTGTGCTGCTGGCTGCTCCTTGGCATCCGCTGAATAATAAGATCGTGCAGCATACCAGTAGGGCTGTTTTTCGCATACCAAAAACTCCTTCTCCTTTTTTCTTTTCAGTATACGAATCAGTGCCCGTCTCTTATTCCTCCACCTTCTCGATGGCTTTTCCTATCATCTCTGCCAGATCTCTGGCCAAAACGCTGTATCTGCCCTTTTTCCTTTCTGCCTCTTCTCCTGCCAGACCGTGCAAATAAACGCCCAGCACGGCTGCCTCCTGGGCAGAAAGCCCCTGGGCCAGCAGTCCTCCAATGATGCCGCTTAATACATCGCCGCTGCCGCCCTTTGCCATGGCCGCACAGCCGGAACAGTTGATAAAGTATTGACCATCGGGCATGGCAATGATGGTCCTGGCATCTTTCAGCACCACAATCACGCCGTATTCTGCCGCAAAGGCCGTCGCCGTCCCAATGGTGTCTGCCAAAATCTCCGAAACCGGCTTGTTGCATAGCCGGCTCATTTCCTTTGGATGCGGCGTCAGTATGGTGTCCTTTGTACGCCCCTTGAGCACTTCCACCTGGCCAGAAAGCACATTCAGTCCGTCTGCATCCAGCACCACCGGCCCCGTGGCCGCCTCCAGCACTGCTTTGACCACAGTGGCTACCTGCTCTCCCTGTCCAAGCCCCGGCCCCATGATGACCGTTTCGCCTCTGCCCATCTTTCCTTCCAGCTCTTTTGCTGCATCAGAAGAAATCTTCCCCTGTTCATCGTTCACCGAAAAAAAGACGGCCTCCGGCGCCAGCTGGTGCATCACCCCAGCGCAGGCTTTTGGCATGGCAGCCGTCACCAGTCCGCATCCAGCCCCATAAGCGCCCAACGCCGCAAACACTCCAGCGCCCGTCATCTCCTCGCTGCCTGCCACCAGCATACAGCGCCCAAAGGTGCCTTTGTTGCTTCGTTTCGGCCGCTTTGGCAGCAGTCGTTTTGCTTCTTCTTTTGTCAACACGTTGCCTTTGATGTCCAGCTTGTCTTCCTGCCCCTTTGGGATGGAGATATCAGCCAGCTCCACCTCCCCGGCATATTCTGCCCCGGGGTAAAGCAAAAGCCCCACCTTCGGCAGATGGAACGTCACCGTCTTGTCTGCCCAAACGGCTGCTCCTTCCACTGCTGCCGTATCAGCATTGACGCCGGAAGGAATGTCCACCGCCACCACCAAAGCCTTGCTTTCATTGATGGCTCCAATCAGCCTTGCCTCCTGCTGCCTTGGCACACCATGAAATCCAGTTCCAAAAATGGCGTCAATCACCACATCTGCCTGCCCAATGGCTTCCAGCGCCGCTTCTTCCTCCTGCAAAAAAGGAATCTCCATCTTCCGGGCCACTTTTGCATTGGCCGCCGCATCGGGCGGCAGCTTTTCTTCCTTGCCCAAAAAAACAATTTGCACCTCAAAACCGCCGTTTTTCATCAGCCGGGCAACGGCAAACCCGTCTCCGCCATTGTTTCCGCCGCCGCAAACCACACAGCATTTCTTGCCCTTTGCCGCCCGCTTTGCCGCCTGCGCCACCGCCTGAGAGGCATTTTCCATCAGCACAATGCCGGCAATACCCGTTTCTTCTATGGTCATGCGGTCAAGATTGCGCATCTCTTCTGCCTTTGCCGCTTTCATGCAATTCTCCTCCTTCCCGTCTCTCCAGTATGGCCACTGCCACTGCCGCCGTCTTGTGGTGGGAAATGGATAGGTGGAATCCGCCTCCACCTTTGGCCTCATATTGTTCTTTGGCGCCGCCTCTCAGTTCCAAATACGGCGCGCCATTTTCCCCATGAAAAATCACCACATCCTTTGGCCCAAAACCAAAAAACCCAGTGCCCAGCGCCTTGGCTGCCGCCTCCTTGGCCGCAAATAGGCCAGCCAGCGTTTCTCCCCGGCTTCCTCTTTGCATCCAGTAGTCAATTTCTTCTTTTGCAAAATATTTTTCCAAAAACTGCCGTTTCTCTGCTGCCAAAGCCACCCGTTCAATTTCAATGATGTCCGTTCCAAGGCCAATGACCATGTTCCCACCTTCTCACTCTGCCACCACTTCTTCCATCCATTTGCACATGGGCAGCAGCGCCAAAAAAGCATCCATACACCAGTCCAGCAGTTCCCGGCTGTATAACAGTTCGTCAATGCCCCGCTCTGCCAGAAAAGAAATCTCTTTTTTCTGCATCCAAAACCCCATCTGCCAGTCGGTCCAGTTGCCCATCTTCTTTTTATAATCTTCTCCCCGCACCGTAAACGGAAAGGCCTCCAGCCCTTGGGCCAGCCGCAAAAATAAGGCCGGGTTTGCCTCCACTTTTTTCCGAAATGCCTTCATATAGGCCGGCAGCCGCTCATAAATGCCAAGCCCTGCCATATAATAATCTGCTCCCACCTCAAAAAACAATACCGGCTTGTCCTTCCAAAGCCCTTCTCCTCTTTTGAGCACCAGCCATTTGTGGTCCCGATAGGGTGATTTGTCCTTGGAAAAACGCACATCCCTGTTAATACGGGAAACAGAGCATAAAAACGTTTCCCCTGTCCGTTCCTTCACCTGACGCACCAGCTCAGCCGCCAGCGCATCCATCGGCTCTTTGAGCACCCGCTGATAACGGTTTCTGTTTTCATCAAACCATTGTTTATAATTGTTAAACCGCAGTTCCCATAAAAAATCGGTCAAATCTTTGGAGAACCCTTCAAAAACGTTGTTCTGTTTCATGTTGTCTCCCTGCCTTTCTCATACCTGCTTATTATAACAAAATTCCCCCAAAGAAGCAATGTTCCTTCCCCTTGTCTTTGGCCATAAAAAGGGCCCTTTACCGCCGTTTCCCATCAAACATAAAAAAGGCCGAAATTCCAGAAATAAACTGGATTTCAGCCTTTTTATTTTTTATCCGATCTCTTTTCTTTTCAAGCCTGCTGTCGCAGTTTTCAAGAAAAAGTCAAGAAAAACGTGTCTTTTTAAGATATCGCTGTTTGCGAAAGTCTTTTTCTTCTTATAAAATGCTGCCCACCATCAAAAACAGTGGCGCAAATACCAGCGATACCACCGTCATCAATTTAATCAAAATATTGATGGATGGCCCCGACGTATCCTTAAATGGATCGCCAACCGTATCGCCAACCACAGCCGCCTTGTGGGCTTCGCTGCCCTTGCCGCCATGATTTCCTTCTTCGATATATTTTTTCGCATTGTCCCAAGCGCCGCCGGCGTTGGACATAAAGATGGCCATCAGCACACCTGTCACCAGCGAACCGGCCAATAAGCCGCCCAAAGCGCCTGTGCCAAGCAAAATGCCAACCAGCAATGGTGCAACCACAGCCATGATGCCAGGCACCAGCATTTCTTTCAATGCCGCCTGTGTGGAAATAGCAACGCAGCTCTTATAATCCGGCCGTCCCTTGCCTTCCATAATACCAGGAATCGTTCTAAACTGCCGACGCACTTCTTCAATCATCTGGAAGGCAGCCTTGCCCACCGACTGCATCGTGAAAGCCGAGAACAAAAATGGCAGCATCCCGCCGATGAAAAGCCCGATAATGACTTTGTAATTTAAAATATCAATGCTGGTCAGACTAACTGCCTGAGCATAGGATACAAACAGCGCCAGCGCCGTCAATGCAGCCGAACCAATGGCAAACCCTTTGCCCATGGCTGCCGTCGTATTGCCAACTGCATCCAGCTTGTCCGTAATATTACGCACCGAATGATCCAGTCCGGCCATTTCTGCAATACCGCCTGCATTATCTGCAATAGGCCCATAAGCATCCACTGCCACTGTGATGCCTGTGGTAGAAAGCATCCCAACAGCCGAAAGCGCAATGCCGTATAATCCTGCAAACTGATAGGCAATAAAAACGCCAATACAAATCAAAATCACTGGCACTGCCGTCGATTCCATCCCCACAGCCAAGCCGGAAATGATGGTCGTTGCCGGTCCTGTTTCCGATTGTTCCGCAATTTTTTTCACCGACTTGTAATCACCAGATGTGTAGACTTCTGTAATCACGCCAATGATCACACCTACAATCAGCCCGGCAATCACAGAGATGGCTTCGTTCATCCGTCCAAATAATACACTGCTTAATACAATCGAACCAATCACCACCAGCGCACTAGACACATAAGTCCCTGTTTTTAACGCCTTGTGCGGATTGGCATTGTCATTGCCTTTAACAAAGAAGGTCCCAATAATGGCCGCCAAAATACCGATTGCAGAAAGCACCAGCGGATAGATAAACCCTGCGCCAGTCACTTTTTCTCCCACCACGGCACCGGCAACGCCCAGCGTCACTGCCGAAACAATGGATCCTACATACGATTCAAATAAGTCAGCGCCCATGCCAGCCACGTCGCCCACATTGTCGCCCACATTGTCTGCAATCACTGCCGGGTTTCTAGGATCGTCTTCCGGAATCCCAGCTTCCACTTTCCCCACCAAGTCTGCCCCAACGTCAGCAGCCTTGGTATAAATCCCGCCGCCTACACGGGCAAATAACGCAATGGAAGAAGCGCCTAAACTAAAGCCGGAAAGCACTTCTGCATTGCCAGTTACAATAAAAATCACGCTGGCACCCAGTAATCCAAGACCAACCACAGACATCCCCATAACAGCTCCGCCGGAAAAAGCCATGGATAATGCCTGATTCATGCCGCCCGTTCTAGCAGCATTAGCCGTGCGTACATTGGCCTTTGTTGCCACATTCATCCCAAAGTAACCAGCCAATGTAGAAAATGCAGCCCCAATCACAAAACAAATGGCCGTTACCCAACTGATTGCAAATCCAATTAAAATGAATAATACAATGGCGAAAATAATCAGAATCTTGTATTCTGCCGTCAAAAATGCCTGTGCCCCTTCATGGATGGAAGCAGCAATTTCTTTCATTCTCTCTGTTCCTGCATCTCCTTTGCTGACCTTGCCAGCCAAAGCAAATGCGAACAAAAGAGCAAGCACCCCCATCACGGGAGCAAAATAAATCAGTTGTTCCATTTCCTTTCCTCCAATCTTTTTCCGGTTTGGACCATCTGCCGTTTTTCCGCATTCCGGCAAATGCAGATTTCCCCGTGCGCCAGCCCCAAAACCATAAACTCTTTACTCGCTCATTCTAACATAGTGTTATTTTAAATTCAACTGTTTTTCAAAAGATTTTTGTAAAAAAAGCCCGGAAATCTGTCGATTTTCCAGGCTTTTTGTCGAATGTCACAAGGAACTGTGCACAAAGTTAAAATGATTTTCCATTGCTTTTTCAGCCATTTTTTCATCGCCTTTGGCAATAGCTTCATAAATTTTTGTATGGTACTCCAGCAATAAAGTTGCAGTATTTGGCTTTGTTAGGATTGCATTACGGTTGAACTTGACAGTCCGCTCTAAAATAAAGCCCAAATATTCCAGTACTTTTTCCAGCACCTCATTCTTGCTCATCGAAAACAAAATCCGGTGAAACTGGACGTCTAATTTTGCTCCCATTTCCGCATCATTTAAATGTTTTTCCATTTCTTCAATGGTTTCTTTCAGCTGTGCCAATAAAGCACCGTTTTCATCTACCCGTTTGCAAACCAGTTTCATTCCTGCCGTTTCAATCAACTGACGAAATTCCAGTAAATCATCTTCAAACCCGCCATCTTTTAACAACAGCGGCAGCACCAGTGCAATAAAAGGCTGCACATCCAAATTGGAGACAAACGAGCCTTCTCCAGGCCGAATATCCACCACACCCATGATCTCCATCACACTCAGCGCCTCCCGCAAAGAGGCCCGGCTCACATCCAGCATCTCCGCAAGCGTCCGTTCCGGCGGCAGCTTGTCCCCGCTTTTTAAACTTCCCTCGCGGATCAAAAAAATAATCTGCTCCACAATGTTTTTATATATTTTTTTTGTTTGAATCGATTTGATTTCCATCCATTTCGCCTCCCACAGGCCCTCACCCTCTCCCTGTCGTGCAAAGGCCGTTTTTCGTGCTTATTACAGAACCTGTAAAAACCACAAAGTCACCAAATCTTCTGCATTTTTTCCCTCAGCTTCTGTTATAATCACTATCTATTATCTTACCCTTTTGCCTAAGTCTTGTCAATACACCGAAGTTAGGAATTTCTTTTGCCGCTTTGTCCGTAAAAAAAACGAGGTTTTTGCTTTTTTCGTTGGAACAGCGGAAAAAACGTGTTATAGTAAAAAGAAAACGACCAAAGGAGGCTTTTTCATGATACAAAATCCACTCAAACACCAGCTTTATGCAGGCAAGCCCTGTTTTGGCACTTTCATCGCCATCAATAGTCCTGATATTGTGGAAATCTGCGGCCTTTTGGGCTTTGATTTTGTGGTTTTAGATGGAGAACATGGCTATATCTCTCCCGAAAGCAGCCTGCCCCTTTTGCGCGCCGCCCAGGCCACCGGCATGACGCCTCTGGTCCGTGTCTGTGAAAACAGCGAATCCTTGATTCTGCGTACCCTTGACATCGGCGCCTGCGGCATCCATGTGCCTCAAATCAATACACCCGAGCAGGCAAAGCAGGCCGTTTCTGCCGTCAAATATTTTCCTTCCGGCACCCGGGGCATTTCCTTTCATCGAGCCTGCGGCTATGGCATTGATAATTTGAATCAGTACATGGAACAAGAAAACCAGGAAACCTTTGTCGTTGGCCACTGTGAAAGCGTCGAAGCACTGGACCATATCGAAGAAATTGCCGCCACTGACGGCCTGGACTGCCTGATTTTTGGCCCCTTTGATATGAGCCAGTCCATGGGTATCCCAGGCCAGGTGCAAGATCCCAGGGTAGAGGCAGCCGCCCAAACCATGCTTGCTGCCTGCAAAAAATATGGCAAAATCCCCGGCATTTTCACCTCCTCTGTCGCTGCGGCCAAAGAGCGGATGGAGCAGGGCTTTCTCTATCTTCCCGTCGGCGTCGATTGTAAGGTTTTGGCCGATGCCTACGGCGCACTCATCCAGCCCTTGCGGCAGCTGCGCCCATAAAAAAGCAAATCGTTTTCATGCCATTTCAAAAACAGTAAAAAACAGCTGGAATCCAAAAAACAAAGGATTCCAGCTGTTTTGATTCAAAAGATTTTTGCAGGCAGTTTCCTGTCTTTCTTCTCACCTTGCCGCGTTGTTTTTATCTCGTTTCTGCCATTTCTTCCAAGGTGGATTCTGCCTGTTTTCTGTTGTCTTCCACACGGACTTCTCCATCTGATATGCTGCCTGTCACCAACACTCCATCCAACATGACTCCCGTTGGCGTCTCGTTTTCTTTTCCCGGTTCACCCAGCATCACATCTTTCTCATTGCCGCTAAAACGACAGTCTCTGATGGTCACTCCATCCAGCGTGGCCGGCCGGCTGCTGTAACTTCCGTCATCTCTGGCTTTCACCAGCAGTGCACCGCCCTGGTTCATCCCATTTCTTTCAAAACCACAGTCGAAGAATTGAATGCTGCTGTAATCTCCATACTTCAAGTTGATGTCAATCCCTGCCAGGAAATTTTTTGCATATTCCGGCAAGCCGCTGGCCTCCTCTGCTCCGTTTTGGATAAACAAACAGCTTTCAAACCGAGAATCGGTCAGATTTTCCGCATACAGCCCCTTTGTCACACAGTCTTTGATTTCCACCGTCAAAAACTCTAACGAAGTCGTTGCCATTTTCTCTGCGCTGCTGTCCAGTCCAAAATACAGCCCAAAATTAAATCCAATAATCTTGCTGTTTTCCATCGTCAGATGCACATTTTTATTTTGATTATAGGTACCAATACCCATCCAGGCCGTGCCCGTTTCCGCACCATCGGCGCCTTCGCCTGTCAGCGTCAAATCAGTAATTTTCACATTCGCATCATCCATAATATAAAATCCGGCTGCGTTGGTGGTGATGCTTTTTCCATTGCCGTCAATGGTCACATCTTTCGTAATGACAAAAGCGCTGTTGTTGCTCGGCGCATCCACCATCACCGTCAAATCATCCAGTAATGTAATCTCTGCCCCTGCGTCAGCTTCTTCCAACACAGTTTCCAAGCTTTCTGCATCTGCCACCGCATATCTGTTTCCTGTGGCGTCTTTGCTGTAAATAAACTTGCTGCCATCAGCGCTGACAAAGGCATCTGCTTTCCATGCTTGTCCGCCAACTTCCACTACGGCTGCTGCTGCTCCATCTTCCACAATGGCATATTCTTCCAACTGAGAAGCATCATCTAGCACCAGCTTCGATGCAGCATCCACCTTAGAAGTTACGTCAATGCTCTGTTTCCAGCCGCTGCCGCTAATCGAAAGGCCAGCTGCCTCCAAAATAGAGCCGTTGACTGTGATGCCGGAGCCTTTGCTGTCCAAAATCTCCACTTGTTCCATCTTGCAGACGCCTGCTTGGTTATCATAAATATTCACGCCATAAGCATTTCCGCCGCAGTCCAATCGTACATCGCTCAGTGTCACATCGGCGCCGTTTCCAATGCCGATCAAGTGTTTATCTTCGTTGGAGGTGCCTGTCCAGTTTTCCGTAAAAATGGTATGTCCTTTTCCATAAAGCACAAAATCCTCGTAGACATTCAGCCTTGTACTCAGCGCAATGTCAGATCCCAGCACCACTTCGCCGCCTTTGGCCGCTGCATCAATCAATTCCTGTGCCGTTGTCACCACCGCGCAGTCGTCTGAAATTCCTTTTGTATACCGAATCACTGGTGTCGTCCATCTGGTGGTATAATTGTCGCCAAAAGTTTTGGAATTAAAGATAACATCCCGTGGTGCCGTCATGGTTTCCGATAATGTATAACTTTGCACCAGCACCCCGTCAATATATTGGGTTAATGTGCCTTCGTGAAACTGCATTTTCAATGCATGGGTCCCCAAAGAAGCATCCAAACCGTCCACATTCACCCATTGTCCTTCTTTCGTATAAATCTGGAAAACAGGTTCTTTCACCGGCTCTGTGGTGTCATCTTCTCCCGATGTTTCTCCCAAACTATACTTGTATTGTAAAATGGAGTAATTATCAATTTCACCTGCGGCATCCGTTACCGTTACCCAAATGGACGAACGAATCCCTGCCCCATTTTGCAGTTCTTTCGTAACATCAATGGCTGTTTCCACTGTCCAATCTGCCGTGCATTCCGCACCTGTCAAAGCTTTTTCCCTTGCCAGTCATACCAGCTGTTATCATTTTGTTTTTCCGATGTGGTGTTTAAAATCCAGCCGCCTTCCACAACCCAGTTTTCCGGCTCCGTTCGATCCTTGGTCCATTCCACCGTTTCGTCCAGTGTCGTTTTTTCGCCCCAAATGGCTTTCAGTGTCATGTCGCCTGTCACAGGCAATCCAAATTGATATGGTGCTCCTTCATAAAACCACCCGTAAAAGGCCACGCCATCTTTTGCCGGTTCTTGTGGTATGGACACTGTGCCGTTTTCTTTCACCTGCTGGCTGGCCACTTCGCTGCCGCCATCTGTGTCAAACGTTATGGTATACTTCGTTTTAGCATCCTCATCATCTTCGTCATCGGAAGAGCCGCTGCCGCCAGAGGAACTGCCGCCGCCGGAGGAACTGCCGCCGCCGGAGGAACTGCTGCCGCCGGAGGAACTGCTGCCCGTCTCCACATCTACCGTTTTTCCGCCTTCCACCTCATCGCCATTGATGGTGGTGCCTGCGGCATTTTCCTCCACTGTCACCGTTCCGCTTTCCAATTCCACCTTGGCATCGTTGCCGCTGATTCCCACTTGGTCTACAGCACCGCTGATGGAAGCGCCGTTTCCAGCCACAGCAGCCTGTTCCACATTGCCTTTGGCCACCACAGTTGTTTCATTGCCAATCAAGTCCAAATTCTGTACCGTAGCATCTTCCAAAACAGTGGCGCTGGCCAAATCTGCTGTCAAAGTGATGGATGGGAAGGATCCATTTTGAAACACCACCGGCACCCCGGCAGCCACATCTGTCTTTTGAATGGTTCCTTCCAATACCACATCTTCCCCGCCATCAGTCACAGTCACCTGCCCAATGGAAGAGCCGTCTTCTGCTGCCAGGCGTACATTGCCATTGACTTTTGCCACAATCACTTCCTTGGCCTCAGAATTTCCTGTCAGCTTCACTGTGTTAACACCGCCGCCGCGAACCAGGATGCGTCCAGCCACCTTCACATCATCCAGCGTTACATCACCGTCGCCAACGCCGTCCCCCACAATCAAATCGCCTTCCACCGTCACGCCTTGCAGTCTCACATCTGGTGCGCTGATCATCACCGTTCCGGCATTGACCGCATCATAGGTACCGCTTTCGTTGATGTATTGTTTTAAAATCTGATCCATCACCACAGCAAAATCAGCTCTGGTGATGGTTTCTCCGCCATACAAATATCCATCGTTGCCGTGAATATAGCCGGCCTCAACCATGGCGGCAACTTCTCCCCTGGCCCATGATGGAATGTCTGCCCCATCAATAAAGCTGTCTAATACATGTTCGTCTCCCATTGGCAGCACCAGCAGCCTGGCCAGCACGGCAAAAGCTTCCTGTCTGGTGATTGGCTGATCCGGTTTCATGGCGCCATCGCTGCCATAAAATGCTTTGCGGTATACAGCCATCGCCAATTCCTGTTCATACCAAGCGCCTTCTTCCACATCAGAAAATGCGGTCAAATCAGCTTTTTCGCCATCTCCAAAAGCGCGCACCAAAATGGCCGCCATTTGGGCCCTTGTCAATTTCTCTTTTGGCATTAACTGTCCGTCCACACCATAGAGCAGCCCGTTTTCCAATGCAGCTTCCAGTGCCTGTGTAGAATAGTCCATAGGCATGTCAGCAAAAGCGGCCATTGCTGCAGATGGCATGGCCGATGAAATCATAGTTGCTGCCAAAACCATTGGTAATACACGTTTTACATTCCGTTTCATCGTTTCCTCCTTCGGTTGAGCTTCCCACCGCTCTTCCCATTTGATTTTGAAAATACCACAAAATTCAACATTTTTTCTTTTTTGTCCGTTTGCTATTATAGTGATTTTGTTGCAAAAAATCAATGAAAATGCAATAGAAATCTTTTCCATTCATTTTTTCTCTATTTTCAACGCATATTCTTTTGCTGTAATTTTTTTTCTTTGCTAAAATGACAAAAGAAAAAAACATCCGTCAGCCAGCGGCCAACGGATGCTCCTTAAAACGCTTTTAGTAAATTTGCAAACTTCGTATATTGACCAAGCCATGCCAGACTGACTGTCCCCGTCGGGCCGTTTCTCTGCTTGGCAATGATCAGCTCTGCCTGATTTTTTGCTTCCGTATCGGGGAAATAATACTCATCCCGATATAAAAATGCCACCACATCGGCGTCCTGTTCAATGGCCCCCGACTCTCTTAAGTCGCTGAGCATCGGCCGGTGGTCCGATCTTGTTTCACAGGCACGGCTTAGCTGGCTTAAAGCTATCACCGGCGCCTCCATTTCTCTGGCCAGTGCCTTCAAAGCCCTGGAAATATTGGAAATTTCCTGCTGCCTGCTGTCCGATTTTCCATCGCCGCTCATCAGCTGCAAATAGTCAATGAGAATCAGCCCCAGCCCTTTTTCCAGCTTCAGCCTGCGGCAGATGCTGCGAATGTCCATGGGCGAAATACCAGGCGTATCATTGATATAAATCTCCGACTGTGTCAGCGGCCCAATGGCTTGAATCAGCTTCACCCAGTCTTCCTCTTCCAGCTCGCCCGTTCTCATTTTCTGGGCGTCAATCATGGCCTCGGAACAAAGCATACGGTTCACCAGCTGTTCTTTGCTCATTTCCAGAGAAAAAATGGCCACAGGCACGTGATGCCGGATGGCGGCATTTTGCGCAATGTTTAACGCAAAGGCCGTTTTCCCCATGGAGGGACGGGCTGCAATCAAAATCAGGTCCGATTTTTGCAGTCCTGCCGTTTTTGCATCAAAATCAGAAAACCCGGTGGGCACACCTGTCAGTTTCCCCTTGTTTTTAAAAATATCTTCAATGCGGTCAAAGGCCGAAACGGCAATGTCTTTCACATGGGTGACGTTGCCGCCGGCCCGGTTTCCCATGATATCAAAAATGCCTTTTTCCGCCTGGTCAATGATATCGTTTAAGGGCTGCTGTCCTTCGTAGCACTGCTTGGAAATATCTTGGCTGGTTTGAATCAGCCGCCGCAGCACAGCCTTTTGCTCCACAATTTCTGCATATTGCTTGACATGCACCGAGCTGCCGGCCGCCGCCGAAACTTGGGCCAGATAGGCCAGCCCGCCCACCTGTTCAAAGACGCCTTTTTCTTCCAGCCGGTTTTTGATGGTAATCAGGTCAATGGGTTTTCCGCTGTTGAATAAATCCACAGCCGCTTCAAAAATCAGCTGATTGTCCCGGCGGTAGAAATCTTCGCTATTGACAATTTCCACCACCACCGCCACCGCATCCTTGTCCATAAACATGGCGCTTAATACGGCCTGCTCTGCCTCGGCGTCATGGGGCATGGTTTTCCATAAGCCGTTTTCCTCCATTGCCTTTTCCTCCTGTCCTTTGGCTTAGCTTTCCGCAATCACCACTTTCAGCTCCGCCGTCACCTGTGGGTGCAGCTTCACTGCCACTGTTTTTTCGCCCACCATTTTGATCTGGTCATCCAAAACAATTTTCTTCTTATCCACTTTCAATCCTGTTTGTTCTTCCAGCGCTGCTGCAATTTCCTTGTTGGTCACAGAGCCAAATAACTTGCCATTATCGCCTGTCTTTACAGCCACCTTCACCGTTTTTTGTTCCAGCGCTTCTTTCAGCTCTTTGGCCGCCTGCAATTCTTCTGCTTTGCGTTTTTCTTCCGATTGTTTTTTCAGTTTTAAGTCATTCATGTTGGAATTGGTGGCTTCCACGCCCAGTTTTCTTGGAATGATAAAGTTTTTTGCATATCCTTCGCTGACGTTTACCATTTCCCCTTTTTTCCCAACACTTTTTACATCTTGTAATAAAATCACTTTCATGTGTTATGCCTCCTCAAAATATTCATCTACGGCTTTTTTCACCGCTGCAATCACTTCCGGCACCGAAAGGGCCGTAAACTGCGCCCCGGCCATGGTCCTGTGGCCGCCGCCGCCTGCTTTTTCCATTAACATCTGCACATTGATATCGCCATAGCTTCGGGCCGATACATAAGTTTTTTCGCCCACAGTGCAAAGCACAATGGCTGCCTCCACATCCAGTACATTTAAAAGCTCATCGGCTGCCTGGGCTGCAATCACCGTCGCCCGGCTGCTGGTGTCAGGGCAGACAGAAATCACAACGCCGTCCCGGTACAGCACAGCACGGCTGATGGTCGTTGCCCGCATTTTCAGCTCATTTAATTCACTGCGGAACAGCTGCTGCACCCTCGTAGCATCGGCATTGTTCCGCCGCAAATAGGCTGCCGCCTCAAAAGTCACAGCTCCCGTCTTCACAGAAAACCGCTTTGTATCCAGCATCATGCCGCTCAACAGCCCGTCTGCCTCCATGGGACGTAAATTCACCTTATCGTCTAAATTGCGAATAATTTCCGTCACCAGTTCACAAGTGGAAGAGGCATATGGCTCATGGTAGGTCAACACAGCATTTTGGATATAGTCAGCGCTTTTTCTGTGATGGTCAATGACAAACACCTTTTCCGCTTCTTCCAGCACTTCCCTGGCGTCCACCAAGGCATTGACAAATGTGTCCGTCACAATCAGCAGCGAATTGGCAGTAATTTTTTCCAACGCCTGGCTTTCCTCCAAAAAAATCCCGGCATAGGTCTTGTCTTCTGAAACCACCCGGTAGAGATTTTCTATCCCTGCCGAAACTTCCGTCAGCACAATCCACGCCTGTTTGTCCAAGTCCGTAGCAATGCGGTAAAGCCCCAGCGCAGAGCCAAAGGCATCCATGTCCGGGTTTTTATGCCCCATGATAAACACTTCGTCTGCCCCCCGAATCAGCCCTTCCAGCGCATCGGCCTTCACTCTTGCCCGGATTTTCGTATTGTGGGACAGTTCGCTGCTTTTTCCGCCAAAGAAATGATATTTGTCTTTTTCTTTGACAATAGCCTGATCGCCGCCTCTGCCCAGCGCCAGATCAATGGCTGCCTTGCCAAGCTTTGTCGCTTCGTCTAAGTTTTCATCGCTGACGCCAAGGCCAATGCTCACCGTCACCGGAATGTGGTTGCCTGCTTTTGTGTTTTTAATATCGTTTAATATCTCAAACTTCTTTCGCATGGCCTCCTGCAGCGCCTTGTGGGAGAGCACCAATAAATAGCGCCCCCGTTCAAACCGCTTGATGATGCCGCCCATATCGGCCACATATACATTGAGCTTGCGCTCCAACAGCGCCGTCAAAATAGAAATTTGGCTGTCATCCAGCCCCTCTGCCACTTCGTCATAATTGTCGATATATAAGTAACCGCAGACAGACTGTTCTTCTTGCAGCTGCCGTTTCAAATCCTCTTTTTCCTCTGCCCCTGTTAAGGACAGATAATACACATAGGCGCCGTCTCTGCGCTGAAACGCCTTGCTGCAAAAGCCATCAAACAACCGGCCGTCAATGCAAAGCTCCTGCTTCCTTTTTTGAAAGTCAAAATCGGGGAAAAAATCCCAAATCCGTTTCTCTTTCCCGTCGGTGCGCAGAATTTGCGCCATATCCTCGTTGATGCCCAGGATGGTCCCGTCTTCTTCCGCAGCAAGAAACGGCAATGGAAAATCGGAAGAATAGTTTAACACCAGCTCTTCTTCTGTCTGGTTCATATCCTCCCAGTCTTCTTCCCAATCCTCCTCCATCTGCTCTGCCCCAAAATAGAGCACAATGTATCCAATCAGCACCGAAAGCAGCGCCGTCAAAAGCATCCATAGCGCAATCCATGGCGTCAGCCAAATGGAAATTGCCGCCAATACCGCCAGAAAAACACCAACGATACTCAGCAAAATTTTTTTCTTTCCGTTCATGTTGCCATCCCCTATTGTGCTTAAAGCCGCAGCGTATAATATGTGCCAAAATAGCGGAAGAAATGGGTTTTTCTCTCCATCATCTTCAAAGCATCCCGCATATCGGCAGCGTTTTCGCTTTCCATATCAATAAAGAACACATACTTGCCCAAATGGTCTTTGCGTGGTCTGGACTCAATTTTCGACATATTAAGTCCCCAAATGGCAATGATGTCCAAAATTCGGTATAATTCTCCCGGCTTATTGTCTGTTCCAAAGGCCAGGCTTGTTTTCCCTTCATATTCCGGCAGAATGCTTCCTTTTTTTGCCACCACCAAAAACCTGGTTTCATTGTCATTTTCGTCCTGCAAATCTTCTTCCAACACTTCCAGTCCGTACAGCTGTGCCGCTTCTTTGGTGCAAATGGCGCCCCAGAAAGGTTCTGCTTCTGCCACATGTTTGGCTGCCGCAGAAGTGGAGCCAAAGGGCAGCGCTTCAATGCCGCCATAGCGCTCTTCCAAATGCTTATGACACTGGGCCAACGCCTGGGGATGGGAAATAATTCTGGTCAGCTGTTCTTTTTTTACACCAGGCCGCACTGCCAAAAAATGGCGGATAGGCAGCACCATGTCTGCCGCAATGGAAATATCCACATCAAAAATCAGTGCGTCAATGGTAAAAGTCACTGTGCCTTCCGTGGAATTTTCAAAGGGCACAATGCCTCGGTCCACTTCGCCTTGCTCCACTGCATGCAGTACATCCAAAATGGTTCTGTATGCCGTCAAGTCCTCGCTTCCCACATATCTCCCATATTTTTTGGCCGCCTGAAACGTAAAGGTTCCCGCCGGACCAAAATACCCAATTTTCATGCTCAAAGGCCCCTCTCATTTCCAAAAATGTGTTTCTGGCATATTATTTTACCATATTCTCAAGCCGTTGTAAAATATTTTGGAACAAAAAAAAGCCTTCAGCAACCCGCACTGGCTGAAGGCTTGGAAAGCGAAACATCATTCTACCAAAAACGCGTTTCTCCTTCGGTTTCCACAAACCAAAAAAACCAAAACCCCTTTTCGACTGAATATCGTTTCTCTTTCTCTTTCACTTTACTCCATCTTCCTTTTTCTGTCAACCATTCCCACAAAAAAGCAGAAAACAGAGCTGATTTGACTCTTTTTTGATCAAACTCTATGTAACATGGAGCTTTTAATCAAACAGCTGATCCAAATCTGCCTGATTCAACAGCTTCACGCCGTTTTTGGAAAGCACATCAATGGCTTTTTCATTGTCCTGCACCCGAAAGACCATATAGGCCCAATCTTTCTTTGGTGCCGTAAAAGCATAGAGATATTCCAAATTCACATCTCCTTGGCCCATGATGTTTAAAATCTTGCCCAAGCTGCCCGGTTCATCGGGAATGGCAACAGCCAGCACCGGCGTAATGGAAAACACATATCCTGCCTCGCGAATAACACAAGCCGCATTATAAGAGTCATTGACAATAATCCGCAGCACCCCAAAATCCGGCGTTTCTGCAATAGACATGGCCCGCATATCAATGTTGTTTTTGGAAAGGATGTCAGTAAATTCTGCCAGTTTCCCTGGCTTGTTTTCAATGAAAACAGAAATTTGATTGATAGTCATGGTGTTCTCCTCCTTCCAATTAGTACAATTTTCTCTTGTCGATGACGCGCACAGCCTTTCCTTCGCTTCTGGCAATGGATTTTGGCGCCACCAGACGCACCTTGGCATAAATGCCCAGCATTGCTTTCATGGCGTTTACCAGTTCTTTTTCTTTGGCTGTCACTTCGCTCACCGAGTCAGAGAACATTTCCGGCGTCATTTCCACCTGCACTTCCAGCGTATCGCTGTTGTTGACACGGTCCACAATCAGCTGATAGTTGGCTGCATAGCCTTTGTTGAGCAAAATCGTTTCAATCTGAGATGGAAATACGTTGACACCTTTGATGATCAGCATATCGTCGCTTCTGCCCATTGGCTTGCTCATTTTCACATGGGTGCGGCCGCAGGAACATTTTTCCCGTTTCAGCACACAGATGTCTCTGGTGCGGTAGCGCAGCAGAGGGAAGGCTTCTTTTGTAATGCAGGTAAACACCAGCTCGCCTTTTTCTCCTTCCGGCAGCACTTCTTCTGTCACAGGATCGATAATTTCTGCAATAAAATGGTCTTCGTTGATATGCATCCCTGTCTGGGCGCTGCACTCGAAGGAAACGCCCGGGCCGGAAATTTCTGTCAAGCCGTAAATATCATATGCCTTAATGCCCAATCCTTTTTCAATATCCCGGCGCATTTCTTCTGTCCAGGCTTCTGCTCCAAAGATACCGGCTTTCAGATGAATTTGGTCTTTTAAGCCGCGTTCATTGATGGATTCCGATAAATATGCAGCATAAGAAGGGGTGCAGCAAAGGATCGTGGAACCCAAGTCACACATAAACTGGATCTGGCGGTCCGTATTCCCGGAAGACATGGGCAGCGTCAGTGAGCCCACTTTGTGGCTTCCGCCATGCAGCCCGGCCCCGCCGGTAAATAAGCCATAGCCATAGGAAACGTGCACCACATCGTCTTTCGTTCCGCCTGCTGCCATAATGGCTCTTGCACAGCAATCTTCCCACAAATCCAAGTCATGCTGGGTATAAAAAGCCACCACTCTTCGTCCCGTGGTGCCGGAGGTGGATTGAATGCGCACTGCTTCCGATACAGGTACAGCGCACAAACCATAGGGATAGGCATCACGTAAATCTGCCTTTGTCAAAAAAGGCAGTTTATGTAAATCAGCCACCGACTGCACATCAGCAGGTGTCACACCCTTTTCCTCCATTTTTTTTCTGTAGTATGGTACGTTGTCATACACATACTGCACCTGTTTTACCAGGCGTTCATTCTGCCATGCCAAAATCTGTTCTCTGGATGCGCATTCAATCTCTGGTTGGTAATACCGCTCCATGGTTTTGTTCCTCCTTCTTGATTGCAAAACTTTTCTTTTGCAATACGATTATTCCTATTGTATTGTATCATTTTATGGACTGCTTGAAAAGGAGAATTTTGAAAAAATAACAATTTTTTTCATTTTACAACACAATATCAAACTTACCATTGCCAGCAAAAAACCGCAGCTCCTTTTTGGGGAAACTGCGGTCTTGCTCTTTTCCTATTTTCAATTTTAGTTTCTTATTTCATATAGTCTGCCACATCAGAAGAAACCATCATGGTGTCTTTTTCCAATTTGGTGTTCAAATCCAGTGTAATGGCTTCGCCGTTGACACGGATTACATTGCTGCCCTGTAAAAATTCCAACACCAGGCCTTCTTTATTCCAAGTAATGGGGGCATCGTTGGATACCCATTCCACCGTAAAGCCAGCTTCTTCTGCCGTCGCTCTCATGGGAACATAGGTGGAAACGGCTTCCGGCATTGCCTTTGCTTCTGGATCTGCTGTTGCTTCTGTTTCTTCAGCCAAAATCACCACTTTAGAAGGTGTGGTCTGGGCTGGAATGCTTCTGGTGGTAATGGTGTAAAATACCAATGCTTCGCTGTTTTTCAAATCCTCTGCACCATAAATTCTCTTGTTGCCAGTCACAGAAGAAATGGCCGTTTCTTCTCCAATGTTCAGCTGCAGCATCGCTTCTGCACAAACCAGGTTTTCATCGAATGTACCCACCGTAAAGGAACCGTCTGCACTGTGCAGCACCACTGCTTCCACGCTGCTTGTTTGTGGCGGCAGGCTCATGGTCATTGGAGAAAGAGATGGCAAAAGGAAGGTCACTTCCATGCCTTTTTCCACATCTTCCACCGACTTGCTTTCTTCTGGGGCCCCAGCGTCAAAAACCTGCACCCCTGGCATCAAATTGGCCACCAGCGTAGGGCCTTCTTCGTTGCCAATGGTAACACGCCAAGCGCCGTCTTGTCCTTCTTCTTTTTCCAGCACCGTTCCCGTATACGTTACATAAGCTGCCTGCTGGGTTTGCTGATCTTCGCTGGCGTCAACTTCTACTGCCGCCAACGGAGTAGCTTCTGTCGTAACGGCCGTTTCGTTTTGGGCAAACGCCGTCGTTCCCAGAATCATGGCACCAGCCATTGCACTTACCAATACTCTCATACTATTTTTTTTCATTGTCATATCCTCCTTGAAATCTCAAAATCATTTCGTGTTCTTTTGTATTGACGAAAACCAATCAGAAAAGTTCCCTGCTGTTCCAAACTTTTTCTCTGTCTTTTGTTTTTCTTCTGTTTTCTCGCCAGATATCTATTGAGACGAAGGGAGCAAAATAAAGTTCCCGCTTTTTTAAAAAATTTTATTCTTTCTTTCCAGCCGCGCCATAACAATATCCGTCCGGCCCGCTGCCATCAGAAATCAAAATAAAGCAGCCGCGTCGTTGCCTTAGCATCTGTTCCACCTGGGGCACACTTTTGGGATTGGGCAGCGCCGTCAGCTGCTCCATCTTTCTTTCCAGCTGCACCGCCTCTTCCTTTTCCGCCGTAAACACAGCGCCAAAACGCCCCGGAAAGGCACAAACCCAAAGCCCGTTTTTCATCTGCTCCAATGCCCCCTCGGCCGATTCCCCTTCATCCATGGGATCTCCAATGATGCCGCCGCTGCGGCAGGGTACGCCGGGCCACTGCGCACTGGCACCCATGGCCAAAAGTCCTTCCACCGGCCCGCCCATGCAAAACCGCAGCAGCTGTTCATCCAGTTTCACCACATGGGTTCGCCCGCAAAAGACATTCCCTTCCAAATACTCCTGCCAAGTCTGTGCTGCAAGCCTTCCCTGCCCGTCTTTTGTAATGCCTGCAAAAGCATATGGTACGCCGTTTTTCGTTTTTCCCCGAATTACAAAAGGTTCCATTTCCATTCCCTCCAAAAAACGGCAAAGAAAAGCTTGCCTGCCTCCTTTGCCGTCGTCTCTATTTCTGATGTTTTTTCACAAATACTTCAATGCGCGCCAGTGCTTCTTCAATATTTTCAATGGAATAGGCATAAGAACAACGGATAAACCCTTCGCCGCACTGCCCAAAAGCCGTTCCCGGCACCACAGCAACTTTTTGGTCATATAATAATTCCCGGCAAAAATCCTTGCTGCTCATGCCCGTCGATTGAATGTTGGGAAAGGCATAAAACGCCCCCCGCGGCTCGAAACAGCTTAGTCCCATCTGCCGAAACCCATTGACAATCACACGCCGCCGCTCGTCATACGCCTCCCGCATGATATCAATTTCTTCGTCTCTCGACTCTCCTCGCAGCGCTTCAATGCCTGCAAACTGGCTGGGCGTTGGCGCGCACATGGCAATGTATTGATGGATTTTTGTCATGTGGAAGATAAATTCCTCCGGTCCTGCCGCATACCCAAGGCGCCATCCCGTCATGGCAAAGGCCTTCGAAAAACCGTTTAATACAATGGTTCTCTCGTACATCCCCGGCAGCTCCGCAATGGAAACGTGCTGGCCGCCATAGGTCAGTTCCGAATAAATCTCGTCGCTGATGACAATGATGTCGTGCTCAATAATCACCTTGGCAATGGCCGATAAATCATCCAGTTCCATGATGCCCCCCGTGGGGTTATTGGGATAGGGCAAAATCAGCGCCTTTGTCTTTGGTGTGATGGCCCTTTCCAGTTCTTCCGCCGTCAACCGAAACTGGTCCTCTTCCTTTGTCACAATTTCCTTTGCCACACCGCCGCACATGGTAATACATGGCTTATAGCTGACATAGGAAGGCTCCACCACCAAAATTTCATCGCCTGGGTTAATCAGCATCCGCAGCGCCAAATCAATGCCTTCGCTGGCGCCCACGGTCACCAAAATCTGGCTTTTCGGATCATAGCTGATGTGAAACCGTTCCTCCAGATAGTCGCCAATGGCTTCTCTCAGCTCCATCATGCCTGAATTGGAGGAATACGACGTAATCCCCTTTTCCAAAGAAGAAATGGCCGCCTCCCGCACATGCCAGGGTGTTTCAAAATCCGGTTCCCCCACGCCAAGCGAAATGGCATCTTTCATCATGTTGGCCACATCAAAAAATTCCCGGATGCCGGAACTTGGCATCGCTTCAATGCTTCTTGCAATATAGTTTGACATTTGTTGTCCTCTCCATCTCAAAATTGCTTGGCTGTCACTGTGCCGTCTGTTTTTTCATCATATCATATTCTGCCAGCCATCAGCCATTCTTTTTTTCTGTTGTATCGGAAAAAGAACAACTCAGCCAATGCCGCCAAAAAAGATACCCAACACATAAACTGCCAACGTTATGCCCACAAACAGATACTTGGTCATCGGTTCAAACCAAGCTCCAAGTTTTTTCTTTCTGCCCAGCTGCACCTGGCTTCTGGCAAAGCCGTCGGGACAAACCCAGTAAAACATCACCGCCGCCAGCAATGCACCCAGCGGGATGATATAAATGGATACCACATCCATCCAGCTGCCCACCATGTCGCCGCTTTCAATCAACACACCCACGGCCGCTGCCACCACTGCAATGATGGCCACCGCCGCCTTGCGGCTTAAACCAAGGCCATGCTGCAAAGCTTCAATGGGCGTTTCAAATAAATTCATCAAACTGGTCACTGCCGCAAACAACACTGCCAAAAAGAAAATGATGGCAAATAACCGCCCAAATGGCATCTGCTGAAATACGCTGGGCAATGTGATAAACATCAGCGGAGGCCCGGACGAAACGTCTAACCCAAAGGCAAACACCGCTGGAATCACCACAACCCCTGCCAGCAACGCGGCACAAGTGTCAAAAAACGCCACATTTTTTGCACAGCTGATGACATCCGTCTCTTTCGATAAATAACTGCCATAAACAATGGTGCCGCTGCCTGCTAAACTCAGGGAAAAAAACGCCTGCCCCAAGGCATACACCCATGTTTTCAAATTGCCCAAATATTCCCATCTAGGCACCAATAAATAGCTGTATCCTTCCACAGCGCCTGGCAGCGTTGCCACCCGTACCATCAAAATCAAAAAGAATACAAAAAAGACAGGCATCATCACCTTGTTCATTTTCTCAATCCCTTTGGAGATCCCAAAGGCCATAATCACAAACGTCAGCAAAAGCCCCAGCAAATGCCAGCCCACACTGCCAAAAGACACCGCCAGCGCGCCAAAATAAGCGCCGGTGTCTGCTGCCGCCAACAGTTCTCCCGTCAAAGTGGCCCATAAATATTTTAAAAACCAGCCAACCACCACCGAATAGCCGATGGCAATGCCCAAAGAGCCAATCACCGGTATGATCCCAATGATGCCAAGCCCTTTTTTGCCTCCCATCTTTGCCGCCTTGGAAAATGCGCCCAACGGCCCCGTCTCCATGGCGCGCCCAAAGGCCATTTCGCCCACAACGCCGCAAAATCCAAGAAAAATCACGAAAATAAAATAGGGAATCAAAAACGCCGCACCGCCATACTGCCCCGTCCGGTACGGAAAAAGCCAGATGTTGCCCATCCCCACCGCCGAACCGATGCAAGCCATAATAAACCCCATTTTGCTGCTGAAAAAATCTCTGGAATCAGATTTTTTTCCCATCCTCTCTTACACCCTTTCCTCTTCCTGCTGGCTGCTTTTTTTGCGCAGCATATCGTATGTCTGTACTGGCTTTGGAAATTTCACCCAAAGCATCTGCTGCGGATGGGGTGCGCTGTCCACCGGAGCCCCGTCTTCTGTGTACAGTTCTTCCACCACCATGGAAAACGACTCTCCCACGGCCGGCATCACTTCAATTTCATCGCCCACCGAAAACTTGTTTCTTTGCATCACTTTCGCTAAACCCGTCTCTTCGTTCCATTCGCTTTCCACCATGCCAATGAAGTCATATTCCCGGATATAGCTGTTGTTGGTGTATACCTGTTCGTTTCCGTCTGGCTTGCCGTAATAAAAGGCCGTGGTATAGTCCCGATGGCTGGCCTTCGAAATTTCTTCCAAATAATAAGGCAGTTTTTTCTCGTACAACGCCGGATCTTTCAAATAATCGTCGATGGCCTCCCGGTAAGCTTTCACCACCGTACCCACATAAAACGGCGTCTTCATGCGGCCTTCAATTTTAAAACTTTGAATCCCCGCCGCAATCAAATCGGGAATATGGGTAATCATGCAAAGGTCCTTGGAATTATAAATATAAGTGCCCCGCTCGTTTTCTTCAATGGGCATATATTCTCCCGGCCGGCTTTCCTCCACCAAATGATATTTCCAGCGGCAAGGATGGGCACAGGCCCCCTTGTTGGCATTCCGCCCGGCCATATAATTGCTTAATAAGCACCGCCCCGAATAGGAAATGCACATGGCCCCATGAACAAATGCCTCAATGTCCATGTCTTCTGGAATCTTTTCCCGAATCTCTTTGATTTCGCCAAGCGAAAGCTCTCTGGCCACCACCACACGTCTGGCCCCCAGCTGATACCACATCTTGGCGCTTTCAAAGTTGGTGTTGTTGGCCTGGGTGGAAACATGAATCTCCATGTTGGGCACAGCCTCCCTGGCCACGGCAAAGACGCCCAGGTCGCTAATCAAAAGCCCGTCGGCCCCCAGCGCTTCCACTTCTTTAAAATAATCGGCCATCCCCGCAAAATCCTGGTTGTGGGCATAGATATTGGCCGTCACATACACCTTTTTCCCTCTTTCGTGGGCAAAGGCAATGCCTTCAGCCATCTTTTCTTTCGTAAAATTTTTGGCCTTGGCCCGTAATCCATAGGCTTCCCCGCCAATATAAACGGCATCGGCGCCATAAAGCACCGCAATTTTCAGCTTTTCCAAATCGCCAGCCGGCGCCAACAGTTCCAGTTTATTCTTCCCAATCATCGTCAAATTCTCCTTCTTTTGGGGTATATTCTTTCGTTTTCACGCAAAGCACCACCCCGTCCCCAATGGGAATGATGCTGCTTTCCAAACAATCCAAATGGGAAATATCCCATAAAAAATTCCGCAGCCGCTTGTGGATGGTCCGCTGCCGGCGCGGCACCGAAAACCGGGATTTCACAATATCCCCGCTTTGCAGCACATCATCGGCAATCAAAATCCCCCCAATGGGCATCAGCCGCAGCAAATGGGGCAGAAATTGCGCATACTGCCCCTTGGCCGCATCGAGAAACACCAAGTCATACGGCCCCGTCAAGTTGGGCAATACATTGGCTGCATCATCCTCAATCAGTGTGATCACATCAGAAAGCCCCATCCGCTTGATGTTTTTTCTGGCTTCCACCCGCATCAGTTCATACCGGTCAATGGTGGTGATGTGGCCGCCTTCGGCTAAATACCGGCTGATGAGCCCTGCCGAAAAGCCCACAGCCGTCCCAATTTCCAGCACATTTTTCGGCGGATGAATGGTCAATAACACGCTGAAAAACCGCGCCACCTCATGGGGAATGATGGGCACCAGCTTTTCTTCCGCCTCTTCTTGAATTTCTCCCAGCACTCCGTCATACCTGGGCTGAATCAGCCGCAAATAAGCGCAGATGTCGCTGTCAACTGCATATTTCATGGTTTTCTCCCCTTAGTTTCCACTGTTTTGATAGGCTGCCTTAGCCGCCAAAAACTCGTCGTATGTGGTGCAGAACACATGGTTGCTGCTGCCCTTCGCCTCCACCACATAATAAAGGTAGTCGTTATCCTCCGGCGCCATGGCTGCCGCCAAAGCCTCATCTCCAGGGTTACAGATAGGCCCCACTGGAAGCCCTTGGTATTTGTATGTATTATATGGCGAATCCACTTCCAAATCGTCATATGTCACCACTTCGTTTCTCGTCCCCAATGCATACTGGACACAAGAGTCAATTTGCAGTAACATGCCCTGCTCCAGCCGGTTTATCATCACGCCTGCTGCCACAGCCCGCTCTTGCGGCACCTGAATTTCGCTTTCAATGAGCGATGCCAAAATCACCACTTCGTCAGCCGAAAGGCCCGATTGATTTCCCGTTTCTATGTTGGCATAAGAAAGGGCAAACCGGTCCAGCATTTGAGCCAGAATTTCGTGCGCCGTCACCTTGGTGCTAAATTCATAGGTGGCCGGGAATAAATACCCTTCCAGCCGGTATTTCCGCTCGCCTTTTTCTGCCGGCAAAAACCCATAATCAAACTCTCCGCTTTCTGCCTCTGCCAGCATTTCTTCTGCCGTCACCAGACCGTTTTCTTCCACCCTGGCTGCAATTTGTTCTAATGTATACCCTTCTGGGATGGTAATGCGCACCGATTCCAAATATTGCTGTCCGCTCTGTAAGATCGCCACAATCTGTTCTTCCGTCATCCCTTGGGCCAGTTCATAAGTCCCAAAATGGAACGTTCCGTCATACCCGTTAAGCTTGCTGTGGATGCGGAACATGGTCACACTGTCAATCAAGCCGTTTTCTTCCAATACTTCTGCCACATCTTTTGTCGATGCGCCTTCTGGTATGGTCACCAAAACAGTTTCTCCCAATGTGGCTTCCTGCTGGCTGCCTTCTTCCTTCACCATCTGGTTTCCAGCCGAAAAGGCATACTGAAACGCAACATAAGCAGCCAAAATCACAACGACAGCTGCGATCACATACACCAGCGCCATCCAAATTGGTTGTTTTTTCTTTCTCCTTTTACTCATTCTTCTGTCTTGTTCCACTTTATCACTCTTTCTTTTTTGTTTCGTGGCCGTTTTATTTACAGTGTTTCCATTATACCGTTTTCACGCCATTTTCTCAACCGCTTTTATGGGAAAAATAAAAAACCGTAGGGAAAATGTAAGAAAAACCCACTTTTTTGTTCCAAATCTCCCTGTTTTCCATACCATTTTTTTCTCTTTTCGTATATCATAAGAACAGAAACCTGCAATACATTCCACTACGGGAGGGGAAACCAATGACGACAAAAAACACAGACCTTGGTACGGCCCCCATGGGAAAACTGCTTTTCACCATGGCGGCCCCTGCCATTGCTGCACAGTTAATCAATGTTTTATATAATATGGTAGACCGAATGTATATCGGTCATATCGATCAAATCGGCCCCACAGCCCTTACCGGCGTTGGCGTCACTATGCCTATCATCACCCTCATTTCTGCCTTCAGCTATTTCATCGGCATGGGCGGCGCCCCTCAAGCTGCCATTTCCATGGGAAAAGGCGACAATCAAAAGGCAGAACAAATCCTCGGAAACTGTGTTACTGGTGTTATTTGCATTTCCATTTTGCTCACTGCCATCCTTTTGCTTTTTGGCCGCCCCATTTTGCTTTCTCTCGGCGCCAGCACCGATACACTGCCCTATGCTTTGGACTATCTGACCATCTACGCCATCGGCACCATTTTTGTCCAGCTGACCTTGGGCCTCAATCCCTTTATCTCAAGTCAGGGCTTTGCCACCACCAGCATGCTGACCACCCTCATTGGTGCACTGCTCAATATTGTGCTGGATCCTATTTTTATCTTTGTTTTTCATCTGGATGTCCGTGGCGCCGCCTTGGCCACCATTCTTTCCCAATGCGTTTCTGCCCTTTGGGTGATGAAATTTCTCACCGGTAAAACGACCATTTTAAAAATCAAAGCCCGTAACCTTCGTCCCAATTTTTCGCTGCTGCTGAGCATTATGGCGCTGGGCATTTCTCCCTTTGTTATGCAGTCCACCGAAAGCCTGCTTTTCATCTGCTATAATACCTCTCTGCAAACCTATGGCGGAGACTTGGCCGTGGGCGCCATGACCATTCTCTCCAGCTGTATGCAGTTTGCCATGCTGCCCATCATGGGACTTACCCAAGGAGCCCAGCCCATCACCAGCTATAACTTTGGCGCCGGAAATGTCCAGCGGGTAAAGCAGTCGTTCCGGCTTCTGCTCACCTGCTGCTTCGTCTTTACGTTTGGCCTCTGGGCCGCCGTCATGGTGGTGCCGCAGCTGTTTGTGGGGATGTTTACAGCAGAAGAAAATTTGAGCACCATTGGCATCTGGGCGCTGCGTATCTATATGGGCACCAGCTGCCTTTTTGGCATCCAGACAGCCTGCCAGCAGACATTCATCGCTCTAGGCGAGGCAAAATCTTCCGTTTTCTTAGCCATACTGCGAAAAATCATTCTGCTTATTCCGCTTATTTATGCGCTGCCCGTTCTCCTGCCTGACAGCATCACACAATTTTTCCTTTCCGATGCCGCCTCCCAGCTGCTGCCCCAGCCAAATCAGGTGACTTCCGTCCTGCTGGCCGAACCCATCGCTGATTTTTTGGCCGTCTGTGTCACCTCTTTGCTCTTTGCCAATCGTTTTCCAAAAATTTTGAAAACCATTGCGCCTGCTTCTTCTCAGCAGCAATAATTTTCTCTCCTGCTCATTTTTCCCTCAGCAGTAGTAAAACCCCCTCTCATTCAATCAGAATAAGAGGGGGTTTTTTGATTGTTGTTTTACAATTAGGAACCTATTGTCCGCCAAGGCCCGGCAGTCCTGTCAAACCTGGCAGTCCACCGCTTTCTTGTCCCTGAGATGGCTGGTTTTGTTCATCCGAACCCGTCGTTTCCTCATCCGGCGTCTCAGTAGATGGCGTTTGAGGCAGCGGATCTGTGGTATTTCCCCCAATGATGCTTTCTCCATCATTGCCTCCAAGTCCAGGCAAGGAAGCGTCAGAATTTTCCACTGGTTCCGGCTGGTGATCAAAGGTGCATGTCTTGCTCAAATCGATGCCGCCTTCTTCCGGATTATTCATCACTTCTCCCGTATCGGGATCAATGGCCAGCACCACTTCAATGATGCTGTCTGCCGGACAATGATCGCCAGGCTTACACAACCCATCTTTACAAATGGTTACTTTCTGGTGTACCGTACAAACGCCCCCGGCGTTTGGTGCATCGGCTGCACAAATATCTGTCGATACCGTGCTGCCAAAATAATCTTGAGCACAAAGACTGCTGGGCTGCGCCCCAGAAACGGAGCAGAGGCTTCTGGTTACTATGCCGTTTGGCTGTGTAAACTGCTTCACTTCCAGCCCTTCGTGCACTTGCTCCATCACATCTTTCCATAACAGCAGGTGATAACTCTTGTCATAACTCATCCGTTTTGGATTATCATAGCCCATCCAGATGCCGCCCACATAATACGGCGTGTATCCTGCAAAGCTCAAGTCTTTGTCATCGGTGGTGGTACCAGTTTTCCCTGCCACCGGCATGGAGGACAGTCTAGCCAGCGTACCTGTCCCGCTGGTGATAACATCTTCCATCATATCTGTCAGCAAATAAGCCGTCGTTTCTTTGATAACACGATGACTGTCTTTGTTTTCCGTGTTGTCAATCAGTACGTTGCCGTTATGATCCAGCACTTTCGTATAGAATACCGGCTCGTTATAAACGCCGCCATTGGCAATGGCGCCATAGGCTGCCGTCAGTTCCAATACACTAACACCGTCTGTCACACCGCCCAAGGAAATGGCCGGCGTAATATCAGAATAGATTTTTCCATCCACTTCTCTGCTTTCTACCAGGGATGTAAATCCAAAGTTGAGCAGATAGTCATAGGCCGTCTCTTCTCCCACCATGGCAATGGTTTTTGCCGCCAGAATGTTCATGGAGTCTCTGACGCCTTCCCGCACCGTACACCAGCCGCGGTAACCGCTGTACCAGTTGTTGGGCGACCAGCCTTTATAGGTGTATGGCTCGTCTTTGATCAGCGTGCCCGGCATCACCAGTCCCAAATCCACTGCCGGCGCATAAGCTGCCAGCACTTTAAAGCAGGAACCAGGCTGCCGCAGCGCCTGGGTGGCCCGGTTAAAGACCATATCCCCGGTTTTTTCCCGGCCGCCTACTATGGCTTTCACTTGACCGTTATGATAATCCATAATCACCATGGCTGCCTGTAACGAGCGTGCCATAGAAAGCCGGTCGGCCACCAAAGTGTTGGTGTCGTTTAACAACTCTGCCTGGACTTCCTGGGCAAAGGCTTCCGCTTCTTCATAGGTGCTCACTTCTTTTGTTCTGGTATAGTGTGTCTGCTCCTCTGTGCCGTTGGTCAAAATGGAAATCACATACGTCGCCGTGTAGCCTGTGCCGGACGGCGGGAACAGCTCGTCTTTTTTAAACGATTCTTCCATAATGTCCTGCATGGAGGAATCCATGGTCAGATAAATCTGTAAGCCGCCGCTGTAAATGAGGTCATAGGCTTGTTCTTTGCTCATTTTTTTGCTGCCCATCACTGTCTCATCTTGCAGCTGCTCTGCCAAAGCAGAGATGGCACTGTCCACAAAATAGTTATGGGTGGCGCCGCCCATGTCATCTTCTGTTGTCGTTTTTCCAACCAGTTTGGAATAAATATCTTCCGCTATGGTCTCATCGTACTGCGCCTGGGAAATATATCCCTGTTCCAGCATATTATTTAATACGAGAGTTTGCCGCTGCTTATTGTTTTCTGGGTTAGAAATGGGGCTGTAGGCCGAAGGATTTTTTGTAATCCCGGCAATGCTGGCACATTCAGCCAGCGTCAGCTCTGAAACATCTTTGCCAAAATAGAATAATGCTGCCGACTGTACGCCGTTTAACCCATGGTTTAAGGCAATGGTGTTTAAATAGAGTTCCAAAATATAATCTTTGGCCGCCTTTTTGCTGCCCAGCGACTCTGTCAGACTTTTTTCAAACGTCACCGCCAGATACTGCTCCTGAATTTTACGGGTAAAGGTCTTGTCGGCCGTCAACGCTTCGTTTTTCATCAGCTGCTGGGTAATGGTGCTGGCCCCTTGGCTCAAATCCATGTTTTTGATGTTTACCACCAATGCACGGAACATCCCCCGGATATCAATGCCATTATGTTCGTAAAACCGCTCATCTTCAATGGCAATGACTGCATGCTGCAAATCCAGCGGAATTTGGCTCAGCTTCACATATTCCCTGTTTTCTTCATAATGCAGCCGGTCCACCTCGTTGCCATCCTGGTCATAAAGGATGGAAGTATATTCTTCCGGCACAATGTCTTCTGTGTTGAGTGTTGGTGCACTTTCGATGATGCCAAAGTAAGCGCCCAAAACAGCGCCGCCCACAGCAAAACAACCGACAATGCCCAAAATAAGAATCAGCCGTACCAAAAACATCCCAATGGTGTTTTTTCTCCTGCGCCGTTTTCTGCGCCTTTGGTTTGTTTTTTTGGCATTGGCCCTTTGTGAATAATCCATAAGTGCCTCCTTTCAGAGTAAAATTATACCAGAATCGGCCTCCTGAGAAAAGCATTTTTGTTTCTTTTCTTCAAAAAAAGTCATACGTTTTTCTTAAATCCATCAAAATCTTGATATGATTCCATTTTTTAGGAGGAATTTGCAATGTTTTCTCTTCGTCAGCTCCGCCGTTTTTTCCTTATTTTATTTTTCCTCTCCCTCCTCTTTTTTTTCATGCATCTTGCAGAAACAAAGTGGATGCCCACCATTATTGCCATCTCCCATATGAATGCTCAATCCATCTCCAACCGTATCATCGATGAGTCTGTCAATGAAACATTGGACCAGTGGCAGCTGGATGCCGCCGACCTCATCACCACCACAAACCATATCACCACAGCCGATACCCTCACCATCAATGCCCTCACCAGCGCCATCAGCCAAAAAATCAATCAAAAGCTTCATTCTCTCCCTCAGCCCACCGTCTCCGTTCCCCTGGGCATCCTCACCGGATTGGACCTTCTTTCTAACCAAGGCCCCTGTGTCACCTTTCGCCTCATGGAGCTGGGCCAAACCCAGGTGGACTATGAGACTTCCTTTTCCTCTGCCGGCATCAATCAAACCCACTATCAAGTGTATCTCACCGTCCACCTTCAGCTTTGTCTGGTCAATCCGCTCCAAAAACAGATGGTAGCCACAGAGCGAAAAATCATGCTCATCGATGCCGTGATGGAAGGCGATGTCCCCCAGGGTCTGTTTCCTTTTCAATAAACTATTGTCCTTCTGCGCAAAAGGCGTTATAATATGGAATGGAATTGGTTCTGCTGCTTTTTTTATGTCAGCGAACAGCATAAAAAAAGCGGCAGCGCCCGTTCCACCATTACAGGCAACTGCCAGGAGGTATCCACATGGAAAAAACAGACCGCTTATTTCAGCTGCTGCGGCAGCACGACGCATTATGTGTGGCCTACTCCGGCGGCACCGACTCTGACTTTTTGCTCCATGCCGCCATCCGCGCCCTGGGCAAAGACCGCGTCACAGCCATCATTGCAAAAGGCGAAATGTTAGCCGGCAAAGACTATCAGTCTGCCTTGACTTTGGCTCAGCAAGCCGGAGCAGCCTGTCACACTGTGGAAGTAAACGCATTTCAAGAAGAAGCCTTCCGCATGAACCGCAAAGACCGTTGTTATCATTGCAAAAAAGCCATCATGGGCGCCATTTTGGCCAAAGCGGCACAACTGGGTTTTTCCGTTGTGGCCGACGGCAAGAATGCCGATGACCAAAAAGTCTATCGCCCCGGCGCGCAGGCAGCGGCCGAATTGGGCATCGTAAGCCCCCTTGCAGAATCTCAATTCACCAAAGACGAAATCCGTAAGACGGCAAAGGATTGGGGCCTTTCCACCTGGAACAAGCCTTCCAACAGCTGCCTTGCCACCCGCTTTCCTTATGATACCCCATTAAGCACAGAAAAGTTTCGTCTGGTGGAACAAGCAGAGCTGCTGCTGGCAGAAGCCGGCATTCCCAGTGGACGAGTCCGCCTCCACGGCGCCATCGCCCGCATTGAAATCCCCAAAGACTATTTTCTCTCGTTTATGAAAAACGATGAGTTGATCCGCACGATCAAAGCAATCGGCTTTCCATACATTACGCTGGACCTGGAAGGATTCCGCAGCGGCAGTATGGATGTAGAAGGAGGAATCAACAATCGTGAATTTGGAAAAACTGCTGACTGATTTTAAAAACGGCGCCATTTCCCTGGAAGAGGCCTCTCAGCACCTGAAATTTGCCCCCATCGAAGATGTGGGCTATGCCGTCATCGACCACCAGCGGGCGCTGAGAAACGGCTGCCCGGAAGTAATCTACTGCGCCGGCAAAACTGTGGAACAAATTGTCGGCATCACCGAGCACATGCTCTCTGCCGGCACCAAAAACATCCTGGGCACCCGCGCCAACGAAGCCATGTATGAAGGCGTAAAAAAAGTCTGCCCCGATGCAGTATATCACCCTTTGGCCAAAGTTATCCTCATTGAACGGGAGCCTGTGGAAAAAACAGGCGGTAAAATCCTGGTGGCCACCGGCGGCACCAGCGATATCCCCGTGGCAGAAGAAGCTGCCTTGACGGCTGAATACCTGGGCAACGAAGTCATTCGGATGTACGATGTGGGCGTGGCCGGGCTCCATCGGCTTTTAAGCCATCTGGACTTGGTGGCAGAGGCCAATGTGGTCATTGCCGTGGCCGGCATGGAAGGCGCCTTGGCCAGTGTCATTGGCGGCCTCACCGATAAACCGGTCATCGCCGTGCCCACCTCTGTCGGCTATGGCGCCAATTTCCATGGCCTCAGTGCCCTGCTTTGCATGCTCAACAGCTGTGCCAACGGCGTTGTCACCGTCAATATCGATAATGGCTTTGGCGCCGGCTACACCGCCAACAGCATCAATAAATTAAGTGCAAAATAAAACAACAATAAAAACGAGAGGAAGAAAAATAGATGAAAGCTTTATATTTTGATTGTTTTTCCGGCATCAGCGGCGATATGACCTTGGGTGCCTTGCTGGATTTGGGTTTGGACCAGGAAGCATTCCTGGCTGAAATGGCGAAAGTGCACGTGGACGGCTTTGAAATCAAAATCGGTCGTGTCAATAAAAATGGCATCGATGCCATGGATGTGGATGTGATTTTGGCAGAAGAAGAACATCATCACCATCATGACCACGAACATCCTCACACCCACGATCATGACCATGAACATCCCCACACCCACGACCACGATCATGACCACGAACATCCTCATACCCATGACCATGACCACGAACATCCTCATACCCATGACCATGATCACGCTGCTATGCATACCCATGAACATCCTCATACCCATGACCATGGCCACAGCCACGTTCATCGCAACCTCTTCGATGTCAACCACGTCATCGAAGAAAGCGGTATCTCCGACCATGCCAAAGCATTGGCCAAAGCCATCTTCCTTCGCGTTGCCCAGGCAGAAAGCAAAGTCCACGGCAAACCATTGGAAGAAGTCCATTTCCACGAAGTGGGCGCTCTGGACTCCATCGTGGATATCATCGGTACTGCCGTTTTGATGGATATGTTAAACGTCGATGCCATCTATTCTTCCGTTGTCAATGACGGCCATGGCTTCGTTTGGTGCCAGCATGGCTATATGCCAATCCCGGCCCCTGCCACTGCCGAAATCTTTGCCGCAAGCGATGTGCTCTATCGCCAAATCGATGTGGAAAAAGAACTGGTTACCCCAACTGGCGCAGTCATCGTGGCCGAGCTTGCCACCTCTTTTGGCACCATGCCTGCCATGAAGATTCTCAAAACCGGCTATGGCGCAGGCAAACGGGATAACAAAATCCCCAATGTCCTTCGCGTTGTTCTGGGTGAAGTGGTGGAAGCATGATCGAAAAAACACAAGACATCATCTGGGTGCTGGAAACCAATATTGATGACTGTTCCGGCGAAATTTTAGGCTATACCTTGGAACGATTGCTGGACGCCGGCGCCAGGGATGCCTTCTACCGCCCCATCTTCATGAAAAAAAACCGCCCTGCCTATCAGCTGACGGTCCTTTGTAAAGAAGAACAGATTTCTGCTTTGGAAGACATCATCTTCACCGAGACCACCTCCATCGGCATCCGCCGACGCCAGGAAGTGCGCACCATTCTCACCCGTGCCTTTTCTTCCATCGAAACGCCTTACGGCCCTTTGGAAGTCAAGCAGGTGCAGGTGGACGGCGTTCTAAGGAACTATCCTGAATATGAGTCTGCCAAACGTTTGGCACAGGCCAGCGGTGTGCCATTACAGGCCATATACCGCTGCTGCCGGTAAAGATATATTAGAAACTGAAAAACAGAACCCATCGGTGGGACAAATGTCCCTTTGGTTCTCCTAAAAAGAAAACTGGCTGGAATCCGTGTAAAAAATTCCAACCAGTTTCTTTTTGTCAAACTATCCTGTTCTAACTTTTTCCAGTCCCATGGTGCACTTATTTTGTTTCTGCGAGAGGCACTTTCTTTTTTCCTCCCCTCCATTCCGAAAGAATCAGTCCCAGTAATGTCAGCGCCGCTCCGCCAATCATTCCCTTTGTCATGGGCTCCTGTAGCACCAGCGCCGATGTCACCATGGTCACCACCGGCGACAAGTATAAATAAACACAGGTTTTCACTGAGCCCAGGATGGCCACCGCATAGCTCCATGTCACAAAACAAAGGGCGCAGGCGCCAAAGCCCAAAAATAAAAAGTTGGCCACAATCACCCCGTCTGTAAATCGCTCGAACCCCAAATGGAATTCCATCTGGCAAATAGCCGGAATCATAAACAGCATCCCATAACAAAAAACCCGCCTGGTTGTTAACAATAAATCATAACCAAAAGAACTGATTTTCTTCGTAAAATTGGAATAAAAAGCCCAAACAATCCCTGCCGCCAGCGCTAAAAAATCTCCCCTTGGGTTAAGATGCAGCGCCGCCCCTTGCAAATGAATGATGGTTATGCCGCCCATCGCCACCAAAAACCCCAGCAAAAAAAGGGGACGCAGCGGTTCTTTGGTCCGTTCAAAAAAAAACCGCCGCACAATATCCGTAAAAAAAGGCACCGTTGCCAAAATAATGCCCACATTGGATGCCGTGGTGTAGGTCAGTGCAATATTTTCC
>CALWLF010000116.1 GCA_944381455.1 uncultured Clostridia bacterium
ACTATATTCCTTGCAGTTGGCAGACCGCAATCTCATTATAGTGAAAAGGAGTTTTTTCTTCTACCTCAACGCCAAAAGGCTCTTTTGAACCACGCGTCTAACGCGTGGTTTTCTTTATACAAAAAAATTGGCTCCCGCAGGAGCCAATGCGTTTCAATTTCTGATGGGGCAGCTGTGTCCGTCACAGCCCTGGCAGCCTTCAAAGCCAATTTTCCGGCTGCGCCGCTCCAATAACACTGTATTTCTCCAAAGGCCAAAGGCATCTTGGGCGATTTTATCCCGGCGCCCCACCAGGCGGAAGCCTGCGCTTTGGTGCAGCTGGATGCTGGCTTCGTTTTCTTCCAGCACCACAGCCTGGATGGTCCAAAATCCGGCTGCATCGGCAATGTCAATAAGGGCCAATAGCAACGCCTTGCCCAAGCCTTCGCCGCGGCAGTCTTCTGTCACATAAACACTGTCTTCCACCACACCTCGATAAGCGGCGCGGGCAGATGTGGAGCTGAGACAAGCAAAGGCCACCACCTTTCCTTCTCGTTCCACCACCAAGCGGCCTTCTTTGAGATGGCTGTTGTCCCAAGTATCATAGTCTGGCGCCTGTTGTTCAAAAGTGGCCATGTTACTGGCGATGCCTTCTTCATAGATGCGTTTCATCTGGGAAAAGTCTTCTTGTTTCATGGGACGAATGATACCGTTCATTTGGATAACCGCCTTTCGTTGTTTTTTTGTAGTTGTGCCAATATCGGCCCATAGGCTTCGTCATGCAGCGCCGCCTGTCCTTGGGGTGAAACGGCATAGATACCACGGGTCTTTTTTTCAAACCAGCCATAATAGTCTCTGGCCAAAATGGTTTGGCTCTTTTTTTCAAACCCGGCTTCTTCCAGGTCTTTTCTTGTTACTTCCCCTTTTTGGGAGACAAAGAGCAGCACCAAAAGCGCCGCTTCCCGATAGGCCGTAATCAGTTTCGTTTTGGTGACGCCGCCGGTGTTAAAACTGCCGCTGCGCCCCTCCAGTTCGGCCTTTGCCGCTTTTCTCTTTCGATAGTTGGTGGCTGCGCCGCCTTCGCTGGCTTCCAGCACCAGCTGGGCATAAGGTGCCTCCACCTCCATGGAGACAAAGATCAGCCCAATCCCCAGCCGCTTTAACAGCGCCATCATCTGCCGCAAACTCTTGTCTCGGCCGCTTTTTTTGGGCCTTGGCACCGCCACATAGACAAAGGGAACATAACTTTGCCGCTCCATGGCTTGATAAACCAGTTTCAGCTGAAAACTTTTTTTCAGCTCCACCGCCAGCAATACCCCTTCCTTTTGGGCCAGCACGTCACAGCCGTTGACTTCCGCCTGCACAAAAAAGCCCATTTCCTCCAACAATGCCTTCACCGGCTCATATAATTCTCGTTCCAAAAATGCCATGTCATTTCCCCGCCATCAGCGCTTCAATTTCTTCCGTCGTCTTGGCCAGTCCTTCGGTCAATACTTTGGCCCCATCCTTGGTCACCAGCACATCATCTTCAATGCGGATACCAATGCCCCAAGGAGCGATATAAAGCCCCGGTTCCACGGTGATGACCATGCCTTCTTGAAGCAGTTGGCTGCGTTCTCCCACGTCATGGGTTTGGGCGCCCAAAAAGTGGCTGACGTTATGGAAATAATATGCAAAAACTTCTTCCCTTGTTTCTACGAGACCAATTTCCTTCAGTTGTTCAAAATAATATTCCTTTAACATTTCGTTCAAGGAAGGATAGGGCACACCGGGACGAATGGCATCGATCACCAATTTTTGTCCGCCCAGCACAATGTCATAGACCAGCTTTTGCCGAGGCGAAAAACGGCCATTGACCGGGAAGGTGCGGGTGATGTCGCCATTATAGTACCCCACCTGGGCCCCACAGTCCACCAGTACCAAATCGCCGTCTTTGGTCTGGCTGTCGTTTTGGCCATAATGAAGCACCGTGCCGTTTTTGCCGGAGGCCACAATGGTGGCAAAGGCCCGGTCTTTCACACCCCGTTTTTTCAGTACAAAATCAAAATAAGCTTCCAATTCATATTCCATCATTCCGGGTTTGGCTTGTTTCATCAATTCTGCCAAGGCTTCTTTCGTGATTTCCATGGCTTCTTGCATCAGCGAAAGCTCTGCTTCCGTTTTGATGCAGCGCATCTGGGCAAGCAGAGGGGCGCAGTCTGCCACGGAACCTGCAAAGAAGCTGCCCTTCGCTTCTTCTTTTGTCAAATCCACCCGGCTTTGGTCCAAATAGAGCCGCTTGCAAGAAAGCGCCCGCTTGTCTGTTTCCCAATCGGCCAAAAAGCGGATGTCTTCGATGCCGCTTCGCTTTCTGGCTTCTTCGGCTGTCATGTTGGCGCCAATCCAGCGGGCCTGCTGGCCGTTATCAGGGGGAATATACAGCCGTTCTGTCACACCCGACGGCGTTTTTTCTAAATACAGCACCATCTCCTGCCGGTCGATGCCGGTAAGATAATAAAAATTGCGATCCGGTGTAAAGGGATAGTCCTCATCGCCCCGCTTATTGGGCGCCTTTCCGGCAAAAAGCACCAGTCCGTCGCCTTCCATAAGTCCTTTCAAAAGTGCTTGTCGTTTTTCTATCCAAAAAGCATGATTCATCTTCTGTTCCTCCTTTTCTTCTGCCATGGGCCCATTATACCATATTTCCTTTCAGAAATGTGTTGAAATCCATTGCAAAGTTCGGTATATTTTTAGTAATGACCGCAAAAAGGAGAATGCAATCATGTATCAACTGTTAAAACAAAGCGGACGGGCCAAGCGCGGCCGCTTCATCACCCCACACGGCACCATCGAAACGCCGGTGTTTATGAACGTGGGTACGTCGGCCGCCATCAAAGGCGCCGTTTCCACCGAGGATTTGGAACAGCTGAAATGCCAGGTGGAGCTTTCCAACACCTATCACCTCCATGTGCGCCCCGGTGACAAAATCATCAAACAGCTGGGCGGCTTACACAAGTTTATGGTGTGGGACAAGCCTATTTTGACCGACTCCGGCGGATTCCAGGTATTTTCTTTGGCTTCTTTGCGCAAAATCAAAGAAGAAGGCGTTTACTTTTCTTCCCATATCGATGGCCGAAAAATCTTCATGGGCCCGGAAGAAAGCATGCAGATTCAAAGCAATCTCGCCTCCACCATCGCCATGGCCTTTGACGAATGCCCTTCTGCTGTGGCAGAGCGCAGCTATGTGGAAGACAGTGTGGCCCGCACCACCCGGTGGCTTGTGCGCTGCAAAGCGGAAATGGCCCGGTTAAACAGCCTGGATGACACCATCAATAAACAGCAAATGCTTTTTGGCATCAACCAAGGCGCCATCTTCCCCGATATCCGCAAAGAACATGCCAAAATCATCTCCGAACTAGATCTGGACGGCTATGCCATCGGCGGCCTGGCTGTAGGCGAAACCCACGCAGAAATGTACCATATTTTGGAAGAAACGGTGCCCTATTTGCCGGTCAATAAACCCACCTATCTGATGGGTGTGGGCACACCAGAAAACATTTTGGAAGCCGTGGAACGGGGCGTAGACTTTTTTGACTGTGTGCTTCCGGCTAGAAATGGCCGCCATGCCCATGTCTACACCAATTTTGGGAAAGTCAATTTGCTCAACGCCAAATTTGAGCTGGACGACACCCCCATCGACGAAACGTGCCAGTGTCCCGTTTGCCGCCGGTATTCCAAGGCCTATATCCGCCATTTGTTCAAGGCCCGGGAAATGTTGGCCATGCGTCTATGCGTAATGCACAATTTATATTTCTTTAACACGCTGATGGAAGAAATCCGTTTGGCCTTGGACGAAGACCGATTTGCCCAGTACAAAAAAGAAAAACTGGAAGGCTTTGCCCGCGGCGTGGAAGGCAAACCACAGCCCAAAAAGAAACGCCATTGATGGTTTTTTGCGC
>CALWLF010000117.1 GCA_944381455.1 uncultured Clostridia bacterium
CCTTTCATGGCAGCAATGGCCGCTTCCATTTCCCGCGGGCCAGGTTCCGCCGTCGTAAACATTTGCAGCGCAAAGCCAGGCTTACTAATCAGCTGGACCAGCTTGTTTTCGCTGCGGCCGGCCCACATAATCACCTCATAGGAAATCCCGGCCACAAAAGGCACCAGCAAAATCCGGCTGACCAGCCGCAGCCAAACGGTGTCCACCCGGACAAAGAAAAACACCACCATGCTGATCAGCATCACATAAATCAAAAAACTGGTGCCGCAGCGTTTATGGAGCCTGGTGTGTTTTTGCACATTTTCCACCGTCAGTTCTTCCTCATGTTCAAAACAGTTGATGGTTTTATGCTCTGCCCCATGAAACCGGAAGATCTTCTGCATCTCTTCCATCCGGGAAATCAGATAAATATAGCCCAGGAAAATGGCCAAACGAAGCAGTCCTTCCACAATGCCCAAGGCCCAAGTGCCCGGCAGAATAGGCCGAAAGAAATTGCCCACCACCACCGGCAGCACGAAAAAGAGCCCGATGGAAAAAACAAGGCTGATGGCCACGCTGAGATAAATCAAATAATCGGCCAGCTTTTCACCAAATTTTTCTTCCAAAAACCGTTCCAACCGGCCCGGCTCTTCTTCTGTTTCATCCTCCAGCCCTGCCAGCTGGGCCGAGCGCATGATGATTTTCACTCCCAGCACCATGGACTGGATGAAGGCGGCGATGCCTCGAAAAATGGGGATGCGGAAAAGCCGAAAGGTGTACAGCCCGCCCTGCAGGGGCGTTTTTTCCACCGCCAGCGTGCCGTCCGTCTTCCAGACGGCCATGGCATACATTTTTTTGCCCCGCATCATCACGCCTTCGATGACGGCCTGCCCGCCAATTTTCGTCTGCTTCATTGCGTCTTCTCTCCTATCAAACAAAATCTCTCTGAAAAAGAAAAAAAGGGTTGGTCAACTAAAAAGCGAACCCAACCCTTCCCATCGTTTGTTTTATTTTCTGCCGTATTTTTTGTTGAATTTTTCCACTCTGCCGCCGGCTTCTACCAACAGTTTCTGGCTGCCAGTATAGAACGGATGGCATTTGGAGCAAACTTCCACGCGGATTTCTTCTTTGGTGGAACCAGTTACAAATTCGTTGCCACAGTTGCATTTTACTTTGCACTGATGGTACTCTGGATGGATACCTTCTCTCATTTTTTTCACCTCATTCAAATATTTGTTGATCAATAATCCACGAACAATTATTTATAGACAACAAAAGGATTATATCATACCGCCCTCTTCTTTGCAACCTAAATTTTGCAAAGTTTTCATTTATTTCAGGCCGCCTTTGAGGCTTGGAATCAGGGCCACAAAAGCTTTGTTGTTTTTCGTTTTGCCCATCAAATCAAACAGCATCTCGGTGCTTTCTGTCATGGGCTGGTTTTCCCAAAGCTGCCGCAGCAAATAACCGGCTTCCAATTCTTCTTGGTCCAGCAGTTTTTCTTCCCGCCGGGTGCCGCTTTTATAGAGATCAATGGCAGGAAAAATCCGCCGCTCTGCCAGTTTCCGCTCCAGCACCAGCTCCATGTTGCCAGTGCCCTTAAATTCTTCAAACACCACATCATCCATCTTGCTGCCCGTTTCCACCAGAGCCGTGGCCAGTATGGTTAAGCTGCCGCCGCCTTCAATGTTGCGGGCAGCGCCGAAAAATTTTTTCGGCATATACAGCGCCGCCGGATCCAGCCCGCCGGAAAGGGTGCGGCCGCTGGGAGCCGTGGTCAAATTATAGGCCCGGGCCAGCCTTGTGATGCTGTCCAGCAAAATCACCAGGTCCTTTCCCTGTTCCACCAGCCGCTTGGCCCGCTCCAGTACCATCTCGGCCACCCGTTTATGGTGCTCCGGCTGCTCATCAAAGGTGGAAGAGACAATCTCCACCTTGTCTCCCTCGATGGAACGCTGCATATCAGTCACTTCCTCCGGCCGCTCATCAATGAGCAGCACAATCAAATGGACATCTGGATGATTTTTTGTGATGGCATTGGCCAGTTTGGTCAATAACATCGTTTTGCCCACCTTGGGCGGCGCCACAATCATGCCCCGCTGGCCTTTGCCAATGGGGCAAAGCAAGTCGATGATCCGGGTGGAAATTTCCTGCCGTTCCGTCTCCAGTGTCAGCCGCTCTTCCGGATAAATGGGCGTCAAGTCTTCAAAATTGGGCCTGCGGCGGCAGATTTCCGGATGGTCGCCGTTGATGCTTTTGACATAGAGCATGGCGCCGAATTTTTCCCCGTCTCTGGCCGGGCGGATACTGCCCCGAACACAATCGCCCGTTTTTAAATTAAACCGTTTGATTTGAGAAGGCGCAATATAAATATCGCCTGTGCCTGGCAAAAAATTTTCTGCCCGTAAAAAACCAAAGCCGTCGGGCATCACTTCCAAAATGCCTTCTTGCAGCAGCTCGCTGCCATCGGGGTGTTTGAGCACTGGGCAGCTTTCTGCCAAAGACGCCGGCTGTTCTGCTGGGGCCTGTGCCGTTTCTTCCATGGCTGCAGCGGCCTGCAGTTGTTCTTGCGATAAAATCAGGTCGATCAATTCTGCTTTTTTGAATGTGGAACTGGCATGGATGCCCAGTTGTTTTGCCCGCATTCTCAACTGCACCAGTGTTTCTTTCTGCAGTATCTCCCGCACGAAAAGGCCCTCCGTTTCTCTATTATCTTGGAATTTTCAATACTTGTCCCGGCTGCAAATAATCGGACTCGCTTAAGCCGTTGGCATCCAGGATTTTTTGATATTCAGCGCCGTTTCCATATACCTTTTGGGCAATGGTCCAGGCAATATCGCCTTCTTGCACCGTATAGGTATCGCTGGCAGAGGAAGGATTGGATGCAGCTTCTTGGCTGCCTTCGGTGGTTGTTGTTCCTTCTGTGGTTTCAGCGGCGGTTTCTCCTTCTTCCGTTGTGGCAGGAGACAGCTGTTTTAACTGTTCTTCCAAAGAAACGATCTGTAATTTCAAATCTTCATTTTCCTGCTGTACGTTTTGCAAGCTTTCCAGCTGCTGGCTGGCTTCATTGAGCGCCGCCGTCACCGACACATTGCGGATAGCCAGCGCCACCACAGCAATAAGCAAAATGGCCACGGCTACAAAACCGATGACTTTCAGCACCGGCCGTGGTTCTTCGTCATAGTCGTAGTCATAATCCTGCTGATTTTCTCTCGTAAAAGTGTCCAACACCCGCTGGCGGTCTGCTTCCGATTGAATATCAAAAAAATCTTCTTCCTGCCGTTTTTGTTTTTGCGCTCTTGGCGGCAGATCTTCTTCCATTTCCTCTTCCGCTTCCACAGAGGCCTGCTTTTGGATGGCCTGAAACAGGGAATGGTTGTTTTTCTTCTTTTCCTTGCCCCGCTCTTCTTGGCGCTGCACTTCTTCTGTCACAGAAGAAAGGTCTGCCGTATAGCCTCGCTGAGGACGCTGTTTATGGCGCACCAGCTGCACCAAATCCTCATCGTCGTCTTCCACCCAGGCCACGCCGTTTTCCTCTGCCGCTTTGGCCGTTTTTTGCTGGTCTTTGCGGCGCATCTCATTTTCTCTGGCCATCCGTTCTGCTTCTTCTGCCTGGCGGGCATGTTCGGCCCGGCGGGCCAGCTCTGCCTGGCGGGCAATTTCTGCCTGACGGGCTGCCCGTTCTGCCTGGCGCTGCCGTTCCGCTTCCTGCATCATTTTTGCTTGGCGGGCAGCCTCTTCTTCCGAAGAAGGTTCTGTCCTTCTGGCAGGACGCCGCACAGTCTCTTCTTCCATGGCAGCTTCCTCGGCTTGGCGGCGACGGCGCATCAATTCCTCTTGTCTTTGCCGCACCTGGGCCTGATAGGCTTCTTCCTGCTGTTTTTGGGCAGCTTCATCGGCCATCTCCACTTGCAGCTGTGGCTCGGTGCGCTCTCTCAATGGCCGGGGCGGCAAGTTTTCCTTCACTTCCACACCCTGACGCTTGTTTTCTTCCATTTTTTTCCGTTTTGCAATCCGGGCCATTTCATGGTTAAACTCTTCTTCGTTATAATCTTTTCCTTTGATGGGGTGGCTTTTCATCAACATCTGCACCACTTCTTTTGGAAAATCCTCATAGCCTGTGGGAATGTGATTGGCACTTTCTTGTCCCATCTCCAGCTTATCATCACTCATGGTTAAACCTCCTACTTCGGTGTATCTTTCCTTCAAATCAAGTACAAAACATGCCTATCATATCTATTTTATAGTGGGAAAGATAGGATGTCAACCTTCCGCAGCGGCAAAACCGGCCCTTTTCCTTGTTTCTTCAAAAAAATGTAAGAAAGAGCAGGCTCTCCTTTTGGATGCACTGCTCTTTTTTCGTTCCTCTTTGGTTACAGCTGCAGCCGCCCCGCCTCGTCAAAGGCAAAGGAAAAACCGCCTTCCACCAAATCCACTTGGTCTTTGATTTCCTCATACACTGCTTCAGAAACCAGCAGCGTGCCAATGTGCAGCGTGTTTTCAATCACCATCACACGGGCTTTTTCTGCCTCTACAGCGCCCAATGTGCCAAAGGCCACATCAATGGCTTCCTGCTCGGTGGCCAGATGCACCGGCACCTTGCCCCGTTCCAAAAAGGTGGTGGTAATCAAGTTGGAATACATGGCTTCATAGTCAATTTCATCCACCAGTTTTTTCACCGTCAAGTCGGCCAGGCCAATGCCCAGTGCATTGCCATAGGAGTCCTTAGAAAGGCGCAGCACCACAATTTTTTTAATCTGCGGACTGTCAGGCTCTGCTTCGCCTAAAATTTTCATCCGGCCAATGACTTTTGTATCCATCCCTGTGCCGCTGTACTGTTTGCCCATTTCTTTGACCACCAGCACATCCAGATCTTTGACCGGAAGCTTTGGCACCAGGGCATAGCTTTTTTGCAGCAGCGCCGCATCTTCTGCCAAAAATTGTTCCGGCAAAATGGCCTGGATGATGGCCGTTTCATCTTTGGCATTTTCCACCAGCCCCAGCCCCATCAAAATGGGCGCATGGGCCAAAATCACCTTGGCTGCTGCTGGAATGGCTCTTCCTAAGCCATAGTCGTGCATGGTGCTGGCGCCTTTTTGCTTGCCCAGCCCCACCGAGAGCATTTTCACCACGCCGCTTTCATTTTGCGCCGTAAAATCCGTATGGGGTTTCACCCGGTTGACCACCACAACGCCGTCAGCCTCCATGGCCGTTTTGCTGACATAAACGGGAATGCCTTCTGGCGTTGCGGGCAACTGCACCACTTCCATGGAGGAGCGGATGGGGCAGCCCACATAGTCTTCTGTCACCCCAAATTTTTCACACACATGGGCCTGGCCTTCGGCCGTTGCGCCGCCGTGGCTGCCCATGGCAGGCAAAATAAAGGGCTGTCCGCCGGCCTGGCGGATATAGTCACAAACGGCTTTAAGGATCAGGGCAATATGATGGATGCCGCGGCTGCCGCAGGTGACGCCAATTTCCATGCCTGGCTTGATTTTTTCTTTCATGCCAGCTTGATCCAGCTGGGCAAACACCTCCGATGGAATGTCACCGATGGCTTCTTCTGAAAACCGCTGTTTGATCCGGTAAAACGGCGGATATGTCATCGTTCCTTTTGTATAACCCATAACACCGCTCCTTTCTGTCAAAAAGAAAAAGGAAGGCCCTTGACAAAGCTGCTTAAGAAAACAAAGAAGGCCGAAATCCTTGAAACAAAAGGACTTTCAGCCTTCTTAAATTTACAAAGGCTGTTTTCTTTTCAAAACTGCTGCTGCCATTTTCCAAGAAAAACTCATGAAAAACCCAGCAGCTTCTCCTTTGGAAAACCCTTTGCCCTTCCTTTTTCCTGTTTATACTTCGACGCTGACCACCTGCACCAGTTCGCTGGCTTTAAACTTGGTTGGGTTGTCAATGCCAGGAATCACCGTATCGGCATGGGCCAAAATTTCTTCTTCTGTCATCACTGGCACCTGTTCCAGCATCCATTCTTTGGTGCAGCCAACGCTTGCCAGTTCTTCCAGCGCCCGTTCTGTCATGTTTTCTATATCGGGACGAATGCCCATGGCTCTGGCTACCCCCAGCACGGCAGGAGAAGCGCCCAGGGTGCGTCCCGGCACACAGCCGGCTTTTAAGGCGCGGATGATATATTTTGCCAAAATGGCTTTATCGGCCACAATGCAGGGGATATGAGCTTTCAAGGTTTGGGCATAGATGCCGCTGCCATGGGCCGTTTCGCCGGCCGGGAACTGTCTGGTTGGGAACACACGGCCAAACATTTCCGGCATAATCATGCCGATGCCAACGCTCATGGTGCCGCCGGTCATGCCCAAAAGCACATCCCCATCAAAAATAATCTGCTGCTGGCCCAAAATGGGCAGCAAAATTTCTTCCATGGTGACAATATTCATCATTTCTGTGGCAGAGTTATTGTTGCTGGCCCGGCCAGAAATGCACACATTATGAACAGGAATGATTTTTGTGGCAGGGTCTGGGCCGCGGAAAAGGCGTTTGCCTTTATAATTGGCATCCCACTGAATCAAATGGGGTTCTTCTTTCACCAGCTGTTCCGAATAAGGCATTTCGGCCATTTCCAGATACCCAAAGTCCGGGTTGATTTTCCCCCGGTCGGCAGCGGCCATAAACACTGTGGTCCCATCCACCATCACCCCGTCGCTGGTGGTGGTTACCACATCGGGATCAAAAATATTCATCCCCACCGGGCCATCCACTGTTTTGGCCACGGCTTCAAAGGCTTCCCTTGGCGTAATGCCGCAGGCTTTCACATCACGATAGTTAATAAAGGCAATGTTGAGCGGAATATATTTCCCTTTTAACATGCCTTCTGGAATCATTTTATAGGTCAGCTTTGCCATAATCGTTTCCTCCTCCCTTAGTGACGGCCAATGCCGGGACGTCTGTCTTCCACATCATCACAGCCCAACAGTTCCGCTTCTTCCGTGGGATGAAGAATATTGACAATTTCCAAAATGGCGTGTTTGACGTTGCCGTCTTTGTCCATCCCCTTGATGATGACCGTATGCATCGTTTCCGGCACCCGGGGAATCACCACAAAATCAATGCTTGCCACATCTTCTTTCATGGTCATTTCTCCTACGGCGTGCTCAATGCGCCCAGTCCGCAGCGACTGCATCTTGGCAGAAGATAAATTTTCCAGTCCGCGAATGGTGATTTCCATGGGACGTGGGCTTTCGTTGGCAGCAACCTTCATTTTTTTCAAAAACTCCGGCAGCTTTGTGTGCATCAATTTCATATTGGTCACCCTTTCTTGCGTTCTTCGCAACATTCCTGCTTTGCCTACTACCGTTTTTCATTTAGAGATGGATTTGTTTCAGGATGATACCCTCATGGTTTCTAATTTACAAAATTGAGTTTGTATATAAGAACAATTAGGGCAGTTTTTCTCTGTCCTTATCTTAGCAAAGGAATGGGCATCCGTCAACTACAATTCCCATTTTTTCTGTGTTTTTTCTCATTTTTCATTTTTTTGTATTTCTATTTGTGAAAGAAAACACAAAAAAATCCATCTTTTCTCCCCGGTCTGACCTGTCAGACCAAAAAAGATATAAAATGAAATTTTAAATGTTATTTTTTCAATTTTTTTATCTCAAATCCTTCTTTTCTCTTCCTGGTCTGACCATGATGCCCAAAAACAAGCTGTTTTATTCCAGGCCGCCTCTTTTCCTCCCTAAAATCCGCCCGAAAATTACGCCGATTCTCTCAGCCATTGCCGCCGCCGACTGCCATGATCCCAAGAAAAAAGCAGGTGCTTTTTTCTTCCAAGCACCTGCAAAGACTGTCAAAAACCTGCCATTTTCAGGAAATCCCATCTTTATACTGGGTTTCCAGCCGCTCTTTTCGTTCCTTCCAGTCAGGCAGATAACGGGAAAGGATGGCATAAAAGGCCTCATTATGGTGAATTTCTTTAAAATGGACCAATTCATGGAGCATCACCTGGTCGATGCAGTCGCAATCGGCCTTCATCAGCTGTAAGTTGAGGGTGATTTTCTGCGCCGGCACCTTGCAGCTGCCCCAGCGGCTTTTCATGTTGCGCACAGATAGGGTGGGCATGGGGAAGGCTTCTGCCGCCGCCAAAGTACGCATCCGCTCCAGCGAGGCGGCAAAGACGGCCTGGCTTTCCGCCAGCAGCCAGGAAAGGTACTGTTTTTTCATGGCGTCCTCATCTTCCGGGTAAGGCGTTTGCAATAACAACCGTCCTTCGGGCAGCAGCAAAATAGACTCCTGCGCCGCTTCTGCCACTTCCACCTGGTAGGCTTTGCCCAGCACATAGACGGTTTTGCCGGTGTATAGCGCCCCGTCTGGGCGCATCCGGTTATACCGGTCCACCTCCGCCAGGTGGCGGATGATCCACTCCGCCTTTTGGGACACGAAGGCATCAATTTCCGCCACCGTCATCCGCTGCGGCGCCGAAAGACACACTTCCCCATCGGGATGGATCCGCAAATTGATGTTTTTCACTTTTTTTCTTGTCAGCGTATATTCCAGCATAATGCCGCAATAACGAATGCTGTGTTTACTCATACCAGTTCCCTGCCTTCTTTTGTGTTACATCAGGGTGCGGATGGCGGCAAAGCGGCTTGTTTCCCCCTCCAGCAATGCACCGTTGCCATAAGTGCAGCAAGCGCTGCCTTGCAAAGCCTCTTGCACCCAGTGGAAAAAGGGCTGCAAATCCTCTGCCGTCATGGCAAGCATCTCCTCCCGTTCCTGCTGCATCTGGGCCGCCGTCACACCCAGCAGATGGCGGTTTAAAGCCAGCGCAAAGGTGTCGCTGAAGCTTTTTGGCCGGTCCAGCACATTGATGGCGCCCAAAATATATTTGGTCATATCTTCCTTTGACTGGGCGAATTGGGCCAAGAAAGAAACCGTTTGGGCAAACCCTTCATAAGTTTTGGCCACGTTGGGATCTCGATAAGAATAGAAGGAGAGGAACCCTTTGCGGTTGACATTCAATCCGCAGCCATAGGCCCCGCCTTTCACCCGGATTTCGTTCCACAAATATTCTGTATTCACCAGGTTTTTCACCACATTCCACCGGCCGTCAAAGCGGCTGGCATCAAAGTGCCCCACCTGGGCGTTATAGACAATTTTGGCCCCCGTGGTCACTGCCTCCGACTGGATGGACGGCAGCGAAACCGGCTTGGCCTCTGCCACTGCACCCTGTGCCAAGGATGCCAGCACCGGCTTCACCTGGGTGCAAAAAGATGGCAAATCTTCCTCTGCCGTGCTCAGCGCCACGGTGCATCTTGCCTGGCAAAGAAGCCGCTTTGCCAGCGCCTGGATTGTTTCTGCCGTTTGTTCCACCCGCTCCAGTGCCTGGCGCAGGGTATCAAAAAAGCTGATGCCTTCTGTCAAATCTCTGGCCCGGCCTTCTGCATCCACCATGGCAGAAGCCCGCTGCACGGCAACGGCATGGCCGTCGTTATCGTAATACCGCTCCCATTCTGCCTTCCACTCCAGCAGAATCTTTTCCAAATGGGCCGTTTGGGTAAAGTCTGTGTGAAGCAGAATTTCCTGCCACAGCTGGCAGAGCATGGCGCCGTTACGCTTCAGCGCCCGGCCTTGGAGCAGCAGAAACGGTTCATAGCCATCGGCTGTGGAAAACACTGCCGTTTTCCCATAGACGCCACCGGTGTATAAATCAATTTCCGTCGCCAGCGCCTCATAGCCATAGCGCTGTGTGTCCAGTTTCCCCAGCGTTCTGGCCAAAATGGCGGCATAGGGCAGTTCTTCTTCTGTCAAGTCCTTTAAGGTAAACAGCAGCTTTCCATAGAAAATCTCGTTGGTCTGCTGGGGCAGCAGCAGCCAGCCCTCTTGCTCTGACATCCATTTGGACGTATCGATTTTGTCGATGTCTTCCCGTTTTAAACAAGGCACCTTTTGGATGTCCTCCGGCCGGTCCGGCGTTTGCTGATAGGTAAGCAAATCCTGGGTGTCGGCCACTAAGGCGGCAATCTCTTCTTTTTTCATGGCTGCTTTTTTTGCGGCCAGCTGTTCTTTTTCTTCTGCTTCTTCTTTTTCCTGACGGCCTTCTTCTGCCGCCACCGCCGTCAGCGACACGTGCTTGTTATCCAAAAAGCATTCTTCCACCAGCCGTTCAAAATAGCCGTTTTCCACCCCTGCTCGCAGCGTGTCAAAATGCCGCCAAACTTCCAGCGCCTCCACGGGATCTCCATCGTGCAGCCAAGATTTCATCATCTGCATGCCATAGGCCAAGCCCTTGGGGCGATAGCCATAATCTTCTTCCCGCAGGGAAAATTCATAGGAATTGATGGCGGAGTGCAGCTGCTCTTTGGGAAAGCCCTGCTCCGCCAATTCCCGTAGTTTTTCATACACCGTATGCTTGAAACTGCCCAGCTTTTTGCAGTTGGCGTTTTTGGCCACAAAGCTAAAGACCATCTGATAGCAGGAGGAATCAAACCAAGCCTCGCCGCTTTGGCACACCTTCCGCTCCAGCAGCGCCTTTTTCACCGGAGACGCCCCCGTTTCCATCAACACATAGCTGAGGATGGTCAGGGCCAAAGTTTTCAGCCGGTCCGTGGAGAGGCCCACCACAAAGTTCAGCGAAAGCATGCTTTCATCCCCTGTTTTCGTCCCCGCCGGCACCGAAAACGTATCGGTCAGAAAACCAGGCACCGCAAGCTCCGGCTCCAGCTGAATGCGGCTGTCCACTTCGGTTTTTTCAAACCGGCTTAAATAGGCCTCATCTAAATAGGCCAGCCGTTCCATCACATCCAAATTGCCATATAAATAGAAATAACTGTTGGAAGGATGGTAATAGGTGCGGTAAAAATCACAAAAATCTTCATAAGTTAAGGTAGGAATAGCTTTGGGATCGCCGCCGCTTTCCTTTCCATAGGTGCCATGGGGGAACAAACTGCGGTGAATCAGCCCGTCCAGCACGCCGTCGGCCGAGGCCAAGGCGCCTTTCATCTCGTTATATACCACGCCTTTGATGGTCATGGGCGCCTCTTCTGCCAGCAGTTCATAATGCCAGCCCTCCTGCTGAAAAATGCGCTTTTCCTGGAGGACGTTTGGAAAAAAGACGGCGTCCAAATAGACATCCATCAAATTGCGAAAATCCTCTTCATTGCAGCTGGCCACAGGATACATGGTCTTGTCGCTGTAGGTGAGGGCGTTCAAATACGTATTGAGAGAACCTTTCATCAATTCGTTAAAGGGATCTTTGGCCGGATATTTTTTGGAGCCGCAGAGCACCGAGTGCTCCATGATATGGGCCGTGCCGCAGTCATTGCTGGGCGGCGTCCGAAAAGAAACAAAAAACACCTTGTTCTCGTCATCGTTTTGCGCATAAAAAAGCCGTGCCCCGCTTTTTTCATGAACAAAAACGCTGCACTGGCTGCGAATATCTGCCACATCCTGCTGTTTCACTAAGCGAAACCCATGATAAACCTCGTTGACCTGCAATTTCATGAGACTCGTCCAGCTCCTTTCCTTTTTTCTCAACCAAATTTCTAATAAAGAACACTTCTTTGGAAATAGTATACCCAAAATCAAACCATTTGGAAAGAGCTTTGTGCTTTTTTTCCCAAAAAAACGTTCCTTTCTTCCGAAAGATGCCATTTTTTTTGACAAGAAAGACTGCTTTCAAATGAAAACAAACCAAATTTTAATTCTATATTTTTCTTATTTTTTTCATTCTAGCCAAATCATCATTTTCCAATAAAACCAGACAAATTCGCCTAGAAAAAGGAAAGTTGACTCCTTTTCTCTGAAAAAAGAGCAAAAAAACCTTTCTCCTTTTGCTGTAAGTTAGTTAAAACTAACAATCTGTTTCTCCTTTTTCCTTTTGTGAATTTTTTTTCGTAAAATGAGTGATAAAAAAAGAATGAAATTTTTTTAAAAAAGGCTTGACAGTTTGCCGTTATTAGTTTATAATGATTATCAGTTAAGAACAAATAACATTTAAAATACGATTGTCTTTTGAAGGAGGATATTTTCAATGAAAAAATTTGTATGTTCTGTATGCGGCTATGTACATGAAGGTGAATTCCCACCAGAAAAATGCCCAATCTGCGGCGCTGGCGCTGACAAATTCACCGAACAGGTTGGCGAAATGACTTGGGCTTCTGAACACGTAATCGGTGTTGCTCAGGGCGTAAGCGAAGACATCCTGGCTGACCTGAGAGCAAACTTCGAAGGCGAATGCACCGAAGTTGGTATGTACCTGGCTATGGCAAGAGTAGCTCATAGAGAAGGCTATCCAGAAGTTGGTCTGTACTATGAAAAAGCTGCTTGGGAAGAAGCAGAACACGCTGCAAAATTTGCAGAACTGTTGGGCGAAGTGGTAACTGACTCCACCAAGAAAAACCTGCAGATGCGTGTAGATGCTGAAAACGGCGCAACCGCTGGCAAAACTGACCTGGCAAAACGTGCAAAAGCTGCTAACTTGGATGCAATCCATGACACCGTGCATGAAATGGCTCGCGACGAAGCTCGTCACGGCAAAGCATTCCAGGGCCTGTTGAACAGATACTTCAAATAAGAATTTCTGACAA
>CALWLF010000118.1 GCA_944381455.1 uncultured Clostridia bacterium
GCCGACTTGGCGTACCAGCAAGTCAGTGAAACAGATGAAGCCCCTCTGGAGCAGTTTGTGGTGATCAAGGGAAAGACTTTTGTATGGGTGTCTTTTCCGGCTGTGCCCACAGAAACGCAAATTCGTATGGCCGCAGAAAAGCTTTTGCCAAAGGAGTAAAGAAAATGGAAAAAATCTGCATTTTCCCCTAAAAAAGAAGGTTTTACAAGAGGAAATAGGGCGAATGCCTAAAAGAATTGACAAGATGATGTGAAACTGCACAAAAAAATGGTCAAAGAATAACAAAAAAAGATGGTTCTGCATGAATAAATGGAATGTACGCAAAGGCTAATTTTTTGTTATAATGAAAGAAAAAAAGGAAGGAGTGGTTTCCATGACCATGGAACCAAACAGTCGCCCTGAACCATTACAACAATTGCATCCTTGCCGGGTGTATAAAGCCGTTGGGTTTGACGACGAAGATTTATCCAGACCGGTAATTGGTATTGCCAATGCTTTCAGCGATATTGTACCAGGCCATTCTCATTTGCGCCAGGTTGCAGAGTTTGTGAAAAAAGGGGTACATTTGGCAGGAGCCAACGCCGTAGAATTTGGCGTGATTGGCTGCTGTGACAGCGTGGGCAACAGCACCGTTGGCGGACATTACATTCTGCCTTCTCGGGAAGTCATTGCCGATAGCATTGAAATCATGGCAAAGGCCCACCGACTGGATGGGCTGGTATTGCTTTGCGCCTGTGACAAGATTGTACCAGGGATGCTGATGGGGGCCATTCGGGCCAATATTCCAACGGTCATGGTACCGGGCGGACCAATGCTGAGCGGTCCGGCTTATGGGGAAAAAACGAAAGCCGACAGCACCACTGTTTCTGAAACTTATGGGAAATATCAAAAAGGGGGAGCCACTTGGCAGGAAGTGCTGAATTTGCAAAGCATCACCCAGCCTACCTGCGGCTCCTGCAACTTCTATGGCACGGCCAACACCATGTGCTGTACGGCAGAAGCTTTGGGCATGACATTGCCAGACGGCGGCTCCATTCCAGCCGTTTATAATGAGCGGCTTCGTTGCGCCAAACATTCGGGCCAGGCTGTAGTGGAATTGGTGAAAAAGAACATCCGTCCTAGAGATATTGTTACCAAACAATCGCTGCAAAATGCCATTAAATATGTGATGGCCACCGGCGGTTCCACCAATGCTGTGCTGCACCTGCCAGCCATTGGCTATGAAGCAGGCATTGATCCAAAATGGACCATGGCTGAATTTGACCGTCAAAGCGATGCAATTCCACATCTGGCCAAAATCAATCCTGCTTCCAACGACTATGACATGGTGGATTACTATCAGTCCGGCGGCGTAATGCGAGTGCTGGAAATGATGAAAGACCATATCGATACTTCTGTGATGACGGTGACAGGCAAAACCATTGCAGAAAATATTGCTTCCCATAGCTATCTCTATGGCCCTAATAACGAAAATGTCATCCGTCCTTATGATAACCCCTTCGATACATTGGGCGGTTTGGCTATTTTGCGCGGCAACTTGGCGCCAGAAACGGGTGTTGCAAAACCGGCAGCCATCGAACCGGAAGTGCGTTGCTTCACAGGAGAAGCCATTTGCTTTAACAGCCAGGAAGAATGCGAAAAGGCCCTGGAAGAACTGCGGATTAAACCGGGCCATGTGGTGGTCATCCGTTATGAAGGACCAAAAGGCGGCCCAGGCATGAGAGAAATGTATCGCCCTATGAAACTGATGCATGGCCAAGGCTTGGCGCTTTCCACAGCTTTGATCACCGACGGCCGTTTCTCCGGCACCAATAACGGCTGCTTTGTGGGCCATATTTCGCCGGAAGCTGCCGAAGGCGGCCCCATTGCTTTGGTGCAAGATGGCGACAAAATTACGGTCGATGTATACAAAAAAGAAATCACCCTCCATGTTTCCGAGGAAGAATTGGAAAAACGGAGAGCCCAGTGGCATTATACACCAAAGGTGGAAGAAGGTTATTTGGCCCGCTATGCAGCCTTAGCCCGTTCTGCCGCCATGGGTGGTATTTTGGACTGGAAAAAGAGATAAACAGTTTTTGATCACAGCAGATATCCCTGCCTCTGGTATCGACTGGATGAAGAAAGCCTTGCCAAATTTTGGCAAGGCTTTTTGATTGCAGAAAATCAAAGGCTTTTCTTTGGAATTATGGTGTAAAAGTATAAAACCATGAGGCTTAGATTTGTTTTTTCACGGTGCGGTACTCATCGTCTAAGCGATAATAAGGGCAGGCATTTTTTTGGCCGCCATAAAACCGGGCCAAATCATCTTCATCTAAATTGACATCACAGACGTAAGCTTCATACTCCTCATCGTAAACATAATAGGTGCAGGTATCACATTGGCTCATGGGCAGATTCTCCTTTTTCTGTTTGGTTGATCTTTTTGGCCAGCTGGGCTGGGACGTCTGTTTGTCTGGCAGTATCTTCGTCGCAAAGCAGATACCAATACCAGTTTCCTTTTTTGAAAATCCATTCCCGGCTGTTGCTAGATTCATAAACCCAATCAAATCCTTCCACGGAAATGGGGGCCCAGTATTCCAAAGAACGGGCAAAGACCGAGGATTTCACCAACAGAGGCATCATGTCCGGGGACAGAGAAGGATGGTGAAGAAAATAGACTTCTTGGAACAAATAGCCGCCGGACGTGTATTCTGCTACATCCCAATAGGTGGAAAGAACGGAATGGCCACGGCAGACAGAACTTTCGTCGTTGGAAATGGGGTTTTGGGTGCGAGGGGAGGTATCTCCCAATTCGCTTAACAGCAGGTATGGCTCACTGGTTTCGGTGGGCAGGGGCTGCCGCTTGGCCTGGGCCACCTGTAAGGCCGTAGCGGCGGAAAGCAGCAACAGCACCATCAGATAGACGCCATAACAGATGCGGGAGAAGCGATGCCTTTTTTTGGGCCGATGGTCCAAGGCAATGCCCTTGTTTAAAGAGCGATACAGCCGCCCGCTTTGTACCCAGCCTTTGATGAGCCGCCAAAAGCTGACGAGAATCAATAGGCCATA
>CALWLF010000119.1 GCA_944381455.1 uncultured Clostridia bacterium
TGATCCGGGTGGTAATTTCCTTGGCCAGCAGTTTCACAATTTCTTTGATATTGTCTTCGTTGAGGCTGTGGAACACCACAATATCATCAATCCGGTTCAAAAATTCTGGACGGAAGGCTTTTTTCACCTCGTCCATCACTTCTTTTTTCATGGATTCGTAATCTTTTTCTTCCTGGTCCACGCCGCCGGTGGCATTAAAGCCCAGTTTCTTTGGCGAAACGATGCTTCTGGCCCCTGCATTGGAGGTCATGATGATGACCGTGTTTTTAAAGTCCACTTTCCGGCCCTGGCCGTCGGTGATATGGCCGTCATCCAGCACTTGCAGCAAGACGTTAAAGACATCGGGCGACGCTTTTTCGATTTCGTCAAAGAGCACCACAGAATATGGTTTTCTTCTGACTTTTTCGCTCAGCTGGCCGCCTTCTTCATAGCCCACATATCCCGGAGGCGAACCGATCATTTTAGAAACACTGTGTTTTTCCATATATTCGGACATATCAATGCGAATCATGGCATTTTCATCGCCAAAGAGCACTTCGGCCAAGGCTTTGGACAGTTCTGTTTTGCCAACGCCCGTAGGGCCTAAGAATAGGAAGGAGCCGATGGGGCGTTTTGGATCTTTCAAGCCCACACGACCGCGGCGGATGGCCTTGGAGATGGCCGTCACAGCCTCATCCTGGCCAATCACTCTTTGATGCAGCAGTTCTTCCATATGCATCAGCCGCTCCCCTTCACCTTCTTGAATGCTTTTGACTGGGATTCCCGTCCAGCCGGACACCACATCGGCAATGTCTTCCGGCGTCACTTCTTTTTTGGCGTCGTGGTTAGATTCGGCCCAAGCTTTCTTGGCTTCTTCCAGTTTTTGTTTCAAGTCGGCCTGTTCTTTTTTCACTTTGGCGGCCTGTTCAAATTCCTCGGTTTTGATGGCTTCTTCTTTTTCTTTTTCCAAAGCCGACAGTTTTTCTTCCAGTTCTTTGACACCGCTTGGCGCCGTATAGCTTTTCAGTCTCAGTTTCGATGCCGCTTCATCCACCAAGTCGATGGCTTTATCCGGCAAAAACCGGTCGGTGATATACCGCTCGCTCATCTTCACGGCAGCTACAATGGCTTCATCGCTGATTTTTACGGCATGGTGGGCTTCGTATTTATCCTTCAAGCCCCGCAGCATTTCAATGGCGTTTTCTTCGGAAGGTTCTTCCACTTTCACTGGCTGGAATCTCCGTTCCAAAGCGGCGTCTTTTTCAATATATTTCCGGTATTCGGCCAAGGTGGTGGCGCCAATGAGCTGGATTTCGCCACGGGCCAGAGACGGTTTTAAGATGTTGGAGGCATCGATGGCGCCTTCAGCTCCGCCGGCGCCGATGATGGTGTGGATTTCATCGATGAACAGCACAATCTGCCCGTCTTTTTTCACCTCATCCATGACACTTTTGATTCTTTCTTCAAATTCGCCTCTGTATTTGCTGCCGGCCACCATGGAAGAAATATCCAGGCAAACGACTCTCTTGTTTTTCAAAATTTCTGGAATATCTCCTTTGACGATTTTTTGTGCCAATCCTTCCACAATGGCCGTTTTCCCAACGCCGGGATCACCCACCAGACAAGGATTGTTTTTGGTGCGGCGGCTTAAAATCTGGATCACCCGCTGGATTTCCTCGTCCCGGCCAATGATAGGATCAAACTTATTTTCCTTGGCCATCTGGGTGAAATCGCGGCTGTATTTATCCAAGTTTGGCGTAGCAGAATTGCCGCCTTTGCCCTGGCCCATGGAAGCGCCATTGCCCAGGCCGCCTTCGCCTTCGCCAAGCATGCCTAAAATTTCTTCATACACTCTTTGAATGTTAACGCCCAGAGCCAGCAAAATCCGCACGGCCACACAGTCCGTTTCGTTTAAAAGGGCCATCAAAATATGTTCTGTGCCCACATAACCGGTGCCCATGTTGTTGGCCTCTTGGACAGAGCGGTCCAAAATCCGTTTTACTCTTGGCGTATAATCCTGCAGGGCGCCGCCGTTACCGGTGCCAATCATTTCCTGCACTTTTTTTCTCACATCTTCTTCCATCACACCCTGGCTTTCCATGGCCTTGGCGGCAACGCTGTCTTGCACGCCAATGAGCCCCAGCAGCAGGTGTTCTGTGCCCACATAGTTGTGGCCCAAGGCTGCCGCATTGTTTTGGGCGGCCCGGATCACTTCCTGGGCTTTTTGTGTAAATTTACCTTGCATAGTAAAACCTCCCTTCCAAGGTTCTTTTCTGTTTTAATGTTGAAAAATCTGGCGCAGCAGGCTGGCTCTGGCCACATCCCGCTGTTCTGCCGTTTTGCTGCCGCCTTGCTGCATATGGCAAGGCTGGGTTTCCATCAAAATCTGGTACATGGTCTTTGGATAATGCCACTGGAAGAGACCTTCCTGCGCCCCTTCCCGCAGCAGCGACAGGCACTGGGCAGATTCTGCTGCCGAAATCTTTCTGGCATAGGCCAAAACGCCCAAAGCCCGATAAATCTGGTCTTCATAAGCCAAGGCGTCTTTTTGCCGGATGGCCTTTCTGGCTTTTTGTTCCTGTTCTTTGACCAGATGGATGGCATTTTTCAAGTTCTTGATGATTTCTTCTTCCGACTGGCCTAAGGTGATTTGGTTGGAAATTTGATAAATACCGCCCAACGAGTCACTGCCTTCGCCATAGATCCCCCGCACCGTAATGCCAAATCGGCTTAAGGTGCGGCTTAGATGGGCCATCTGGCCCGTTTTTTCCAGGCTTGGCACATGGACCATAAAGCTGGCCCGCAGGCCGGTGCCCATGTTGGTGGGGCAGGCGGTAAGGAAACCTGCCTGCTCATGATAAGCATATTCTATGGTTTCTTCCAGCAGATTATCCAATTTATCGGCCAAATCCCAGGCGGCATCGATGTTTTCGCCGGGGAAGATGGTCTGGATGCGGACATGGTCTTCTTCGTTGATCATGATGCTGACCGTTTCATCATCTTTGACCAAAACGGCGCAGGGCTTTTGCTGCTGGGCCAAAACGGGGCTGATGATATGGCTTTCCACCATGGTCCGTTTTTCTTCCATGGGCAGCGTATCCACCCGGCGGAACAAAAACGCATTAGCCAACGGTGTACGGTCGTTTAGGACGGCATCTTTCACCGTTTTTAATACTTCCTCTGCTTCTTCTTGCTTCATCTGGACGGGAAACGGAAATTTCTTGATGTTTCTGGCCAAACGGACTCTGCTGCTGATGACAATGCCTTCATTGACGGCGCTGTTTTCATACCATTTTGCCATAGATCATTCCTCCTTTCCCAGTTGACGGATGCGGTCTCGCAATTTTGCTGCTTCTTCAAATTCTTCTTTTTCAATGGCCAGTGCCAATTTTCTTTTCAACGTTTCCATTTCCCGCCGGGCCATCATCTGCCCGCCGCTTTTTTGCGGGATCTTTCCCTTGTGCTCATTGCTGCCGTGGATGCTTTTGAGCGTCGGCTGCAAATACGGAGCAAAGGTTTCATAGCAGGCTGCACAGCCCAGCTTGCCGCCCTGCTTAAACTGTTCCAGCGTCATGCCGCACACTGGGCAGCGGGTTGTTCCTTCTTTTGTGCCCAGGGCTTCCGGCGCAGCAGAAAAATGAAACATATCCTGGAACATATCGTCAAACAAGCTGCCAAAACTGCCATGGTTCCATGTCATGTCCGTAAGAAAACCGTCTGCTTCTGCACAGGCCTGGCAAAGATGCTGTTCTGTGACCGTGCCGTTGATTGCCTGTTTGAGATGCACCGTTGCCGGATTTTTTTTGCATTTTTCACACAACATAAGTCAACGCCTCCTATTGTTAGCCACCAAGCAAGGTGATTGCTAATTCGTTTTCAAAAAATAAGAAGATGTTGCAATCTTCTCCGCTTCTTTTGCTCCTCCCTGCGACGTTGTTCTTTGCTTCCGTTCCAGAGCGGCTTTGGCAAAAAGAAAGGGGTTGTTAGCCACCAAGGCTATCGATTGCTAATCTCTATACTTTGTATTATACCTCTTTTTTTTGATTTGTCACTACTTTTTTAAAAATTTTTTTGAAATTAACAATTTCGTCATATTTTCTCTCTGCTCCCTTCTTTTTCTTTCGTATCAAGATACGAAAAAACGGGATAGAAGTCTGGTCATTTCTGTTTTTTTCATGCAAAAAAGGCTGCCGGTGTAACGACAGCCCTTTCTTTGCGTAAAGCGAGTTTCCTCATTTTTTTCGTACATCAAATGTATATCAAAATGAAAGTACAGTTGATTGCTTGGTGTAAAATGATTATACGCGGGTTACGTTTGCAGCCTGAGGACCTTTTGCGCCCTGCACTACTTCAAATTCTACTTCCTGGCCTTCTTCCAAAGTTTTGTAGCCATCAGCCTGAATAGCGGAGAAATGTACGAAAACATCGTCTTCGCCTTCTACAGAGATGAAGCCAAAGCCTTTTTCTGCGTTAAACCATTTTACTGTACCTTTTTTCATTGAAAAATCCTCCTTGCAAAAGAAAATAATAGTAAGTGTCTTTCGACTTTATGAGCATACCACATACCAATGCCCCTGTCAACCAATTTTTTTATCAAATTACTACAAAATACCCCATTCTATTTTATGTAACCTTCGTCATTTAGCAGTAAATTGTTTGAAATTGCAGCTCTTGCCAGGGCGTCGCACCGTTCATTTTCCACATTTTCTGCATGGCCTTTCACCCAGATGAACTGCACTTTGTGCAGTTTCAGTAAATCCAGCAGTTTTTCCCAGAGATCCACATTGGACGCCCGCTCTGTTTTGGTGCGCATCCAGTTGTTCTTGCGCCATTTTTCGGCCCATCCTTTTGTGATGGCATCCACCACATATTTGGAATCACTGTACAGCTTCACCTGGCATGGTTTTTTTAACAGCTCTAACGCCTTAATAACGGCCAGAACTTCCATTCTGTTATTGGTGGTGACAGCATAGCCTGCCGAAAGCTCTTTCCGCTTGCCTTGAAACAGCAGCACCACTCCATAGCCGCCTTTGCCGGGATTGCCGGAACAGGCGCCGTCGGTATAAATTTCCACCTGCGCCGTCGCCTTCACCGGCTCTGCCTGCGGCAGGGTTTCCTTCTGCTGCGCAGTTTGCCGGGGTAACATCTGTTGTTTGGCTTCCTTTTGTTGTTTTTCCAAAGCCAAAATGGCCGCGCCAAAGGCCATGTCTTCCGGTGTGGTCAGTTTGATGTTTTGGTAACTTCCCATCACCAGCGCCACGGGTTTTCCCATCCGCTCTACGGCCATGGCATCGTCTGTGATGACTTCTGTATCCGGCAGCGCCTCATACGATTGGCAAATCAAATCCTTTTGAAACACCTGGGGTGTTTGGATGGCACGCAAACTTTCCCGGGGCACCGTCTTTTCCACCAAATGATCTTCCGCTTCTGCTTTGATGGTGTCTTTGACCGGCACCGCCAAAACGGCAGCGCCCATTTCTTTGGCTTTTTTGATCACCGCCTCCACACAGTCCACCGGCACAAAGGGTCTGGCGCCGTCATGGATGAGCACCAGTTCTGTTTCCTTTGGCAGTGCCTGAAGGGCAGCGCGCACCGAATCCTGCCGCTCTTTTCCACCATGGACATACGCCACCTGCTGCCAGCCTTCTTCTTTCTCCAGCGCCCGCATCTGTGCCTCATCTTCCGGAGCAATGACCAGCAAAAACCCATCGATTGCTTTTACCTGACGCAGCCGTTCCATGGTATGGGCAATGACTGCCTTTCCTTCCAGCGGCAGAAACTGTTTTTTGACGCTGCTTTGCATCCGGCTGCCGCTGCCGGCTGCCATCACCAGACAAATGATTTTTCCCTTCGCCATCTGCTTCGCCCTTTCTCCTTATTCAAACAGAAAAAAGCACGAAACTTGCTGCGCTGTCTCGCCATTTCGTGCTTTTCTTACTTTTTCAAACAATCAATCTTTTTTCTTGGCAAAAATCATCCGTCCGGCTGCCGTTTGCAGCACACTGGTGACAATCACCTTGATGGTTTCACCGATGTACTTGCTGCCGCCTTCTACGACAATCATGGTGCCATCGTTCAAATAAGCCACGCCCTGGCCATATTCTTTGCCGGCTTTAATCACCGTCACCTGCATATCTTCTCCCGGCAAAACCACCGGCTTGATGGCGTTGCTTAACTCGTTGATGTTCAGCACCCGAACGCCTTGAAACTCGGCCACTTTGTTTAAATTAAAATCATTGGTCATGACAAAAGCATCCAGCTTTTCTGCCATTTTCAGCAGCTTGCTGTCCACTTCCATTTCTTCTTTTGTGTTGAAATCCACAATTTCCACTTTCACCGACGTCTGCTTTTGGATTTCGTTTAAAATATCCAGCCCCCGCCGGCCGCGGTTGCGTTTCAAAGAATCGGCCGAGTCGGCAATATGGCGCAGTTCTTCCAGCACAAAATTGGGGATGATGATCTTTCCTTCAATAAAGCCTGTCTTTAATAAGTCCAAAATCCGTCCGTCAATGATCACACTGGTATCCAGGATTTTCGGCTTTCCGCTGGTGGTATTTTTCCCTCTCGTGTTTTCCGTAAAGCTGATGAGCGAACCGACGCCGATTTCGTCTTTTTTGCGCCGGGCCACCCGCAGCCCCATGTAGCCAAAGACAATGTTGAGCACCACCGTAATGCTGGTGCCGATGATGCCGTAACCACTGATGGCAATGCCAATCAAATTGGCAATGACCAAGCCGATGAAAACGCCTGTTATGCTGGCCATCAGTTCTTTCAAACTCATACGCACCAATTTTGTTTCCATGGTGTCCATTTTATGAAAAATGGCATCGCTGATGAAATGGGCAACCAAAAAGAAAAACACAATGCCAAACAACGCACCGCATACAATGGTGGCATAGCTTGGCAAAAAGGTGCTCATTTGGGAAAAATTGGCGCTATAGAGCATATCTGTCAGCAAATAAACAACAGCGCCAAAGGCAATGCTGACCACCAATTCCAGTAATCTTTTGAGCACTGCTCAAATCCTCCTATTCCGGGTTTTGAATTCTGGTAATAAAACCCTTTCTCCTATTCTAACAACGGAACAATTTTTTTGCAAGATAATCTTCTGCTTTTTCCTGTTCCACCCCTTGCACATAGGCAATTTCGCTGCTTAAAATCAGTTTTGTGTTATGCAGCATTTTCTTTTCTGCGCTGGAAAGCCCCCGTTCTCTTTCCCGCAAAGCCAGCGCCCGGGCCACCTCTGCCACGGCCACCAAATGCCCGCTGCGGATTTTTTCCAAATTTTCTTTATACCGCAAATTCCAGTTGGTTTGCAGCACAACCGGCGCCCCTGCTGCTTCTTCCAAAGCCAAATCAATGGTCTGCATGTCGCTGATGGGACGAAGACCAATGCGTTCCGATTTTTCTGCTGCCACTTTAATTTTTAAATTTCCATTGGGAATTCGTATGACATAATGGCAGTGTTCCTTGTTCTCATCTGCCGCCTTTTCCACTGCATCAATGATCCCAGCGCCATACATCGGGTATACCACTTTATCTCCTTTTTGAAACACAGTTACACCTTCTTTTCTTTTCCCGATACACAAGTTTCCTTTTTTAGGATATCACAAAAAAAGTGTAAATGCAAATTTTTTATTATAACAGTATGTAAACTTTCTGTCAATCGGAGATGTATACAAAAATGTGTTAAAAACATTGGCAATTATCCTGCCTTTGGATTGGGCATATTGACAGGAAGCCAAAAAAATGATAGATTAACCATAAGATACGGTTTTTGATACAACATACCATCACCCGATGCATAACGAAATTTTTGGGAGGTTGTTATGTCTTTTCAAATTTTCAGTGATGGCGCCGCTGATATCCCTTTGGATGTGGCAGGCCATCACCAAGTAAAAATCATTCCTTTTTATGTTTCTTTGGATGGCCACACTTATGAAAAGGAGCTGTTTGAGCTTCCTTTGGAAACGTATTATCGCCGCTTTATTGAAGAAAAGCTCTATCCCCGCACCTCTCTGCCCTCGGTGCAGGATTACTTGGATGCTTTTTCCCCTGTTTTGGAAGAAGGGCGAGATGTGCTCTGCTTTACCATCACCAACACATTAAGCGGCTCTGTGCAATCGGCCCAGGTGGCCAAAGAGATGGCAGAACAAAGCTATCCCGGCCGCAGGGTGCATCTGATCAATTCCTTTTTGGCCACTGGCGCTCAGTACCAGCTGGTGATGGAGGCGGTGCGGATGCGGGATGCCGGTTTTTCTGCGGCACAGACGGCACAGAAAATGGAAGAATTGAAACAAACAGGGCGCATATTCTTTATGGTAGGCGGCTTGGACCATCTGCAAAAAGGCGGACGCATTGGAAAAGTAGGCGCTGCCGCCGGCAATATGTTAAAAATCAAACCTCTCATCGTCCTGCAAGGCGGTGAAATCAGTCTTTTGGGCATCACCCGCAGCCGAAAAGGCGGCCTAAAAAAGCTTTGCGAAGCGGCCCATGCCTATTTAAAAAAGGAAAACGGCAGCCCTGACACCCACCAAATCACCTTCGGCACCACCAACACACCGGAAGAACTGCCGGAATTTCAGGCCCTCTTTGCCTCCCAAACAGGCTGGGATATTCCCTCCCATTTTCAAATCGGCGCCACTATTTCCAGTCACACCGGGCCCGATACCATTGGCATTTGCCTATTGAAAAAATATGACGCATGAAAAAAAGCTTCTGTTCCACAAGGGACAGAAGCTTTTCTTTCATTCTTTGATTTCTTTTCCCAGCCAGTTTGTTTTCAAATTGCCTGCTTGGTCAAAGGTCAATGTAAAAGGTCCTGCCAGACAAGTGATGTCTTCCCGACCTTTTAAGGATTCATACACTGGTTCTGAAACGGCCAAACGGGCCAATGCGTTGGTGTTTTCAATGAATGCAATTTTTGCATCTTCCTCCCGTTCTACGCCGCTGGCGCGGATGGCCGTTTCCACAGCCAGCTGATCGGTGGGGGCTACACAAGGGATTTTTGCCTGAAGCAGGCAGTTGGAGGTCATGCCCGTTAAGCCCGTATCTTCCAGCCGAATCAAATCGAAGAATTTACGGGTGATTAAGTCCACCACACCCATCCCCATGGCATTGCCGTGGGAAACTTCCGTAAAGCGCAGTGCCGCAATGGTTTTAATATTGGGCGTCGGAGGATCCGGCTGTCCTGCCATGCCCAGCCGGCCAATGACTTTCGTGTCCACACAGGTGCCGGAAATATTTTTCCCTGCCTCCCAAATCAGCAGCGTATCCAGCTCATCCACCGGCAGTTTGGCTGCCTTTGCTTTTACCTCCGAGAGCAGCTGTTTTTCTCCTTCCAGCATATCTCCTGGCAAAAAGGCACGGATGGTTTCCGTTTCATGTTTCCAGTTTTCTGCAATGGCCACCCCAAAAGCAATGGGCAGTTTGGATAGATGCACTTCCGCCGCTTCCCGGATGGCTGCGCCATAGCCTTTTTGCAGGGCGATCCGGTGAACCTGGGCCGCTCCTTTGGGGTTTCCAATGCCAATGGCCATCATTTTCAGCAGACCGCTTTCTGTCACATCAGAAAAGTCGGTGTGCATTTTCACCCGGTTGCACAAAATCACTTGGTCAAATTCCAGCGCCAGAGGGTTGCCAAAAACTTCCACCCCAGAGGCTGCCCGGCCAAAGGAAATGGTTTCTGCACAGGTGCGGATTTCTGCCTCCATAGCTTCTTCTGTAATGCCCAAAGAGGCCAGCACCTCTCTTTGGCCTTCGGCCAGGCCGTTTCCATGGCTGCCCATGGCCGCAAAAAGCACCGGTGTGCCGCCGCCTTCTTTGACCAGCTGCACCAGGGTATGAATGATGTTTGGCAAATTGCTGATTCCTCTGCTGCCAACAGCAATGCCCACCGTCTGGCCTTTCCACTGCGGCAGAGGAGAAAGATGCCTCACGGCCTGGCGCACAGCCCCCTCCACATCGTCCAGCCGGCTGCAGAGACGATGCTGTTCTACGCTATACCAACGAATCATGTGATTTCCTCCTTTTTATTACGTTAAAATCGGCGAAATGCGATACAAGCTAAATTCCCGGTGCCCCAGTGTTTCCGCCGCCGTTTCTTTCCCTTCTGCCACCTGCAAGATGGCCTCCCACAGTTTTTCTCCTTCCTCCCGCACCGAGGAAGTCCGATCCAAAATGCCCGAAACGTCCAGATCAAAATTTTCCCGCATCCGACAGTAAACGCCATGGTTGGCCGTCATCTTAAACACCGGCGCCGCCGCAAAGCCCATGGGCGTGCCCCGGCCGGTGGTAAAAATCACGATTTGTGCCCCGGCAGCGCAAAGCCCCAGCGTGCAGGCCAAGTCGTTGCCCGGCGTATCCACATAGGTCACCCCAGGTTTTGTGGCCCTTTGGCCAAAGGCAATGGCATCCACAATGCGCGCCTGGCCGATTTTGCAAACGCCGCCCAGGGATTTTTCTTCGATGGTGGATAAACCGCCGGCAATGTTGCCTGGCGAAGGCTGTGTGCCGCGCAAATCTTCTTTATAAAAGAGCGCCGTATCTTCCACCCGGCGGATGGCTGCTTCGATGGTTTCATAAACTTCTTTGGAAATGCTGCGTTTGCGCAGCACATCTTCTGCCCCCATCAGTTCTGCCGTTTCACCAAAGACCACTTTGCCCCCGGCATTGGTCAGTTTTTCTGTAAAAACGCCCACGGCAGGGTTGGCCGCAATGCCGGAAGAAAAGTCGGAGCCGCCGCATTCCACAGCCACTGTTAAATTGGACACATCCACCTCCACCCGTTGCTGCTGGCGAAGCTTTGCTGCGAAATCTTTGCAGATTGCCACCCCTTTTGCAATGGTGGTTGCCGTGCCGCCCGCTTCCTGCATAATCAAATAGTCGACCAAAGACCGGCTTTTGCGGATGTTTCCGCAAAGTCTGGCAGCATCAATTTCTTCACAACCCAAACCAATGACCAAAGCGGCCCCTTGGTTTGGATGGATTGCCATTTCCAGCAAGGACTGCTCCGAAAGCGCCCGGTCAAACCCCAGCTGATCGCAGCCATAGGCATGGGTATAGGCATCGGCGCCAGGCACTTCGGCAGCAATTTGTTCCACCACATGGTTGACACAAGCCACCGTTGCGATGACTGCAATGCGGTTTCTGACGCCATAGCGTCCATCTTCTCTTGGAAATAACGCCACATTCATACCAAATCCCCCCTGCCTCTGCGGCTGTCTAAATTATGGGTATGCACCCGGTCTCCTGGCAAAATGGCGGCAGAAGCAACGCCGATAGAATAGCCGTATTTGATCACATCATCCCCGGCCTCCATGGCACAAAGGGCAATTTTATGCCCTTGGTCGATGGCTTCCTTTGCCGTCTGCACACCCAGCGGTTGGTTTTCCATATCAATTAAGGCAACACTTTCGCCGCCTTCCACCTTCTCCATCAACGTGGCCACGGTGTCACTTGGGTGTAAACGAAGAGCTGCTTTCATTGCGATCCTCCTTATCTTACGAGAAAAGCTGTTGTTTCTTATGAAATCTATATTCTATTATTTAGGATAGCATTCTGTTTTTAATGCAAAGAAGGAAAAACACTTGTTATCCTGTTATTTAGAATGCTATCCTATTTATTAAAATATAACAAAGGCTTTTTCCTTTGTCAAGTCTTTTCTCTAAAAAAAGAAAAACAGTTGCCAGAACAGGAAAAAACGGCTAAAATAAGAACAATAGAAAGGCAGGCGAGACCATGGAGGGACGATACCAAGCCAAATATCCGGTGCAGACGGTGGAAAAGGCGCTGGATATTTTGCTTTATTTAAAAGAGAATGCCAGCGGCAACGGGCTTTCTCTCAATCAAATCAGCGACGGCACCGGCATGGGCAAAAGCAGCGTCCACCGGTTTTTGGATACGCTTTTGGAATATGACTTTGTGGAAAAATCGGCCGACGGGCTGGCTTATAAACTGGGCTGGGGCGCTTTTTCTTTGGGCTGCAACATCCCAAAAACCAATGGACTGGACCAGGAAAAGATTGCTTCGGCCTTGAAAGATTTGAGCAATCAGTTTGGCGAAATTGTCAACCTGGGCATCCAAAACCAGTATCATATGATCATCATCCAACGGTTTTTCCCCGACCACACACCCCCTTCCCAGCGCCTGGTGGCAAACGTCACCATCGGGGAACGGGAGCCGCTCTCTTGCACCGGCATCGGGAAACTGTTTTTAAGCGAAATGAAAGACAGCGAGGTATTGGCGGCTTTTCGCAGCACACCGCCCACACAGACCACGGCCACTTCCATCGTCACAGAAGAAGCACTTTTGGACGAAATCACCCAAGTCCGTGCGCAGGGTTATGCCCTGGACCGGGGCGAGGCGGCGCCGGATGTGTTTTGCATTGCCACGCCGCTCAAAGACTATACCGGGCGCACCGTGGCCGGCATCAGCATTTCCCTCCCCACCGGGCGCATGGACGAAGAAAAGCTGATCCCCATGGTGGAACAGATGAAAGAGGCAGCCTATGGCATCTCCAAACGGCTGGGGTATCCGGGGTAAATCCATAGATTGCAACAAAAAAGCAGGAATCCTTATTTTTCGGATTTCTGCTTTTTTTCGAGAAAACAGTGATTCCATGCCTGTACCTTTCTCCACCAAACCTACCGCTTTTATCCCTGGTTTTCTTCTGCTTCTTTTTGTGTTTTCTTTTTTTCTTTTCGATCTTGAAAAAAATGTTTCGTTGCATAAATCATTAACGTCAACTGCGTGAATTGGACTATGTTTAACACATGAAAAATCCGATCCATCAGCGCACGAAATTCCGCCGTAGAAACAATGTTATCCAGGACGTAAAACTGAAAAAAAGCATACCTCAGCCACCATAAAAGAACAAAGAGGATTCCATGCACCAAAACCAAAACAAAAGGCTGCTCCTCCTCCCCATCCATAAATTCCAAAAACCGTTCATTCCAAGGAAGTTTCTCCTTTGTCTCTTTTTGTCATCCATCCTTTTCGCCTCCAATTTCTCACCGATCTATCCAACGCATTACATACCAAACTGCATCGCAAGTCCAATATCCATGAAAAAATAAAGATATGGGCCTATCAGACATGTCGCATACACCGGCTGGGTTTGCCACCGGCTGCCAACAAGACCATAGAGCGGGGCCCCAAACCATATCTCTTGTTCTTCTTCCTGACTTTCTTCTTCTCCCTCCAGCACCAGCTCTTTTGTTTCCACCAGCACACCATTTCGGTACAACCGATGGTCAATTTCTTCCAGCCCCATCTCCTCTGCATTTCCCCTTGTGGCGGTCACCTCTTTGCCATCGATCAACAGACGTCCATCGTCCATCCAAATCACTTCGTTCCGTTTGTCTCCTTCCACCACAAGAAAGCCCACGCCGCCTTCCACATCCAGCAACATCATGTTCCACTCCATCGTTCTTTCCTGGCTTTTGAGGTCTATCAGAAACGTAAACCAAAACCTGCCGCCTTCATCCAAAGAAATTTCCGTCAGGCCCTCGTCATCAAAAAAGAGTTTTTCTGCCAATTCCTTTGCCTCTGCCCGAATCTGTTCCTTTTGTTGGTCAGAAAACGTAGTTGTTTCCAATACCTGCTCCAATGTGGGCATTTCTTCCGTCCCCTTGGCCAGGGCTGTCACCGGCATCAACAGCAACCACATACACACCAAGACCAATACTATTTTTTTCGGCATCCCAATCCCCCCAAACTGATTTCATCTTGTTTCCACTATAATCTTCCTTTTTTTCCCTGTCAATAGAACCCATTTTTTATCATAAGATATGCAAAAAAGGAAAGGATTTATCACAAAATAAAACTAACCGTTCTTCGTTCCGGCCCAAACAAAACAAAAAAGCAGGAATCTTTGAAACACAAAAGATTCCTGCTTTTTCATGGAACGAAAGCAATTTTCTTCTAAAACCTGCTTCGCCCTATAGGCTTATTGTTCTGTTTTTTCTTCTGTCTTTTCTTCCAAACCTGGGTATTTCCGTTCCAAATCCACCACATCCAGATTGAAGACACGGGTGGCCTGCACAGAGTTTTCTTCCTTACTCAGCTTGCCGTATTTGTCCACTTCTGTCACATCTTTTGGTCCATGGCTTAAGGATGCGGCGCCGCCAATGCAGCCGCCCTTGCAGGCCATGCCTTCCATGAAGTTGCCAGGCAAGCGGTTCAGTTTGGCCAGACGCAAATTTTTCACCACTTCGTCCAGCCCGTCGCACTTAATGGGGCGATAGTCGGCGTCGATGCCCTTCACTTCAATGGCCTGTTTCACTGCTTCGCTTACGCCGCCGCTTCTGGCAAACAAACGGCCAAAATAAGAAGCATTGTCCAGCGAAGTCTCTTCACACTGGCTCAAATCGATTTCCATGGCATCCAAAATGGCCTGCAATTCTTCAAAGGTCAAAACATAATCCACATCGCCCTTCAAATCGTCTTCTTTGATTTCCATTTTCTTTGCCGTGCAAGGCCCAATGAAGACGATCTTGCAGTTTTCTTCCACGCTGCGCAGCAGTCTTGCAATGGCAATCATCGGCGAAACGGTGCCAGAAACGTGTTCCATCAGTTCGGGATAGCTGGTCTGGATATATTTCACAAATGCCGGACAGCAAGAAGAAGTCATCCACTGACGTTCCGTGATGGTGTTGGCAAATTCTTCTGCTTCGTGGCAGGAAACAATGTCGGCCCCCAACGCCACTTCCACCGCATGATAGAAACCGATTTTTTCAATGCCGTTAATCACCTGTTCCACCTTCACATCGGTAAACTGGCTGCCGATGGCCGGAGCCACAATGGCATAAACACGATATTTGGTGTTGTTTTCCGATTCTTTGATCAGCTTCATGACATCCAGCACATAGCTTTTGTCCACCAC
>CALWLF010000120.1 GCA_944381455.1 uncultured Clostridia bacterium
ATGAAAACAATACCCGGATGAATGTGCATCCAAGACATCCTTATGCCGGCGCATTGGTTTATACGGCCTTCTCCGGCTCCCATCAGGATGCCATCCGCAAGGGCATGGACCGGATGAAAGAACATCCGGACCGTTGGGAAGTACCCTATCTGCCCATCGACCCCAAAGATGTGGGCCGTACCTACGATCCCATTGTCCGCATCAACAGCCAAAGCGGCAAAGGCGGCGTGGCCTTCGTATTGGAACAAAATTATGGCCTGTTTTTGCCAAAGGCCTTCCAGCAGGATTTCAGCTATGTCATCACCGGTTATTCTGACCACAAGCATAAAGACGTATCGCCAAGCGTCATCCGCGATATTTTCTTCAAAAACTATGTGGATGTCCGCACCCCGGTTTCCATCGAAAGCTACCGGGAAATCAGCAACACCGGCGATGTGGTGGAAGTGGAAGCACAGATCACCTATTATGGCAAACCGCAGACCATCAAAGGCAAAGGCAACGGTATCATTGATGCCTTCACCCATGCCATCGAAACATTCTTTGAAGTAAAACTGGACATCGTGGACTACCGCGAACACTCCATGGAATACGGCACCAAAGCCCGCGCCATCAGCTATGTGCAAATTGCCAACAAAAAAGGCCAAGTGGGCTTTGGGGCAGGTACCAGCAGCAACATCATCAAATCTTCTCTGCGGGCTGTAGTCAGCGCCGTCAACAAAATCATCGATTAAGGAGGTACGAAACTCATGGGAATGACAATGACACAAAAAATTCTGGCGGCACACGCCGGGTTAGATCATGTGGAAGCAGGACAGCTGATTCAGGCCAAACTGGATGTGGTGCTGGGTAACGACATCACCACCGCCGTGGCCATTCCAGAATTTCATAAAACAGGGGCAACGGAAGTATTCGACAAAGACAAAGTGGTCATCGTGTTGGACCACTTTACCCCCAACAAAGACATCAAAGCAGCCGAACAATGTAAAAAATCCCGGACCTTTGCCTGGGAAAAACAAATCAAGCATTTTTATGACGTAGGCACCATGGGCATTGAACACGCCCTGCTGCCGGAACAGGGCATTGTGGCCCCCGGTGAAGTCATCATCGGCGCCGACAGCCACACCTGTACCTATGGGGCACTGGGTGCTTTCTCCACCGGTGTCGGCTCCACCGACATGGCCATTGGTATGGCCACCGGCGAAACTTGGTTTAAAGTGCCTTCGGCCATCCGCTTTGTGCTGACGGGAAAACCGGCCAAATGGGTGACCGGCAAGGACATCATTTTACATATCATCGGCAAAATCGGCGTAGACGGCGCCCGGTACCGCTCCATGGAATTTACCGGTGACGGCATCCAATACCTGACCATGGACAGCCGTCTGGCCATGGCCAATATGGCCATTGAAGCCGGGGCCAAAAACGGCATTTTCCCTGTGGATGACATCACCATTGCCTATGCCAAGGCCCACACCAAAAAAGAAATCCGCATCTTTGAAGCAGATGAAGATGCCCAGTATGATGAAACCATCACCATCGATTTGAGCACCCTGCGCCCAACGGTGTCCTATCCACACCTGCCGGAAAACACCAAAACCATTGACGAAGCAGAAAAAGACCATGTGGTGATTGATCAGGCTGTCATTGGTTCTTGCACCAACGGTCGTTTGGAAGACATGAAAGTGACGGCAGACATTCTGCGGGGCAAGAAAGTGAACCCCCATGTGCGCACCATTGTCATCCCCGGCACCCAGCAGATTTATCTGGACAGTGTCCGTCTGGGCTATGTGGAAGACATCATCAAAGCCGGCGCCATCTTCTCCACCCCGACTTGCGGCCCTTGCTTGGGCGGCCACATGGGTATTTTGGCCGCAGGCGAAAAAGCCATCTCCACCACCAACCGCAACTTTGTGGGACGTATGGGCCATGTGACCAGCGAAGTGTACCTGGCAAGCCCAGCTGTGGCAGCTGCATCGGCACTGGCTGGCTATATCGTAGATCCGGAAAAAATGGCAGGAGGCGAACAGTAAATGAAAGCAGAAGGAAGCGTATTCAAATTTGGCGATAATATCGATACCGACGTCATCATCCCAGCCCGGTATCTGAACGTGTCCAGCGGCGACGAGCTGGCAAAATACTGCATGATTGATATTGACGAGGATTTTGTCAACAAAATCAAAAAAGGCGACATCATTGTGGCAGGCAAAAACTTTGGCTGCGGCTCCTCCAGAGAGCACGCGCCATTGTGCATCAAATGCGCCGGCATCAGCTGCATCATTGCAGAAAACTTTGCCCGCATTTTCTACCGCAACGCCATCAACATTGGTATGCCCATTTTGGAATGCGAACAGGCAGCCAAAGAAATTCAGCCAGGCGACGAAGTGGCCATCGACTTTGCCACCGGCACCATCACCGACAAAACCACCGGCAAACAGTACCAGGCCCAGCCATTTCCGCCTTTCATGCAGGAATTGATGAACCAGGGCGGCCTGGTGGAATACACGAAACAAAAAATTGCCAAACAATAAGGAGGGGCAGAAAAATGGGACAGTATAACTTGGCCGTCATCAAAGGCGACGGCATCGGCCCCGAAATTGTGACAGAGGCCATGAAGGTTTTGGAAAAAATCGGCACCATGTTTGGCCATACCTTTGCCTTTACCCAATGTTTGGCCGGCGGCGCCGCCATTGACGCCACAGGCAAATGCCTGCCGGAAGAAACCATTGCCGCCTGCAAAGGGGCAGATGCAGTGATTTTGGGCGCTGTAGGCGGCCCAAAATGGGACAATGTGCCAGGGGATCAGCGGCCAGAGAGGGCTTTGCTGGGCCTGCGGGACCAGCTGGGGCTGTTTTCCAATCTGCGTCCGGCCATCATCCATCAGGCCTTGAGCGCCGCTTCTCCCATCAAGGCAGAAATCATTGGCGACAGCCTGGATATTTTAATTGTGAGAGAATTAACAGGCGGGATTTACTTTGGCGACCGGGGCTACCGGGAAGGAAAATATGGCACCGAAGCTTACGACACCGAAAGCTACAGCGAAACGGAAATCCGCCGCATCGGCAAAACGGCCTTTGAAGCAGCCATGGCCAGAAAAAAACATCTGGTCAGCGTAGATAAGGCCAATGTGCTGGAATCCAGCCGTCTGTGGAGAAAAATCATCACCGAAATGGCCGCCGATTATCCAGAAGTGACGGTGGAACACATGTATGTGGATAATGCCGCCATGCAGCTGGTGCGCAATCCAAAACAGTTTGACGTGATTGTCACCAGCAATATGTTTGGGGATATTTTGTCCGACGAAGCCAGCCAAATCACCGGCTCCATCGGCATGCTACCTTCGGCAAGCCTGGGCGAAGGGGCGTTCGGGATGTATGAACCAATCCATGGCTCGGCGCCGGATATTGCCGGACAAAATAAAGCAAACCCCATTGCCACCATCTTGTCCATGGCCATGATGTTACGCTATACCTTTGGGCTGGAAGCAGAAGCAAGCTGCATTGAACAGGCTGTCACCGATGTGTTAAATGTCGGCTTCCGCACATCAGACATTGCCTCCGAAGGAGAAGCGGCTTTGGGCACCAAAGAAATGGGTGAAAAAATCAGGGAAAAAATGGCAAAATAATACACTCTTGAGAACAAACTGTGCCCGTCTGCCAGTTGAAAATGGCAGGCGGGCAAAAAAAATTTTTATCCAAAGAAGACGAAGAAAGACCGCAAAATCAAGGACTTTGGAGCAAAATGGGAAAAAAGAATACAGGAAAAAATGAAAAAAATTCAAAAAAAGTGTTGACAAGCGAAAAAAATGGCAGTATCATAAACGACAACAATAAAGAAAGGAGAGAAAGCGTTATGTTCGTTACGATTTCAAACAACATGACCATGTGCAAGGTGGCAGGGATAAGATAAACCACTTGGCAACATGGAAAAAAGCAAGCAGGTTCACTTATCTTTGTCACCGTAAAAAGCGGTAGGATGTCGCAGTTCTATGGTTTGTTTTTGGTGTGCATCGCAAGTTGTGTGGCCTGTTGGTTTGAAACGGAAACGACACGTTTTCTTTGAGTAGAAACAGGTACACACAGAAGATGAGTGTAGCTGTTTTTTTTGTTGCCGAAAGCGGCCATAACGCAAAAGACAGAGCAGAAAACAAATCAGAAAAACAAAATGAAATCAAAAAAAGAAAAAAACAAATGGGATAAAGGAGAGATCGGATTATGAAAAAACATTGGAGCAAAGTAATTGCATTGACGGCAGCAGCCTTATTGGCCTTCAGCGGCTGCGCTTCTGGCAGCGATAGTACAGAAACCACAGAAACTACCGAAACCACTCAAACCACCGAAACGACAGACGAAACGGAAGAAAGCACAGCCGAAACCACCGAAGCAAAAGAATTGAAAGTGGGCGTTTGCGCAGGCCCTTATGGCGATATGTTCACCGATGCCATTACCCCAAGTTTGGAAGAAAAAGGCTATACCGTAGAAATCATTGAATTTACTGATTATGT
>CALWLF010000121.1 GCA_944381455.1 uncultured Clostridia bacterium
TTGCCGGAGAGGACACGGCCGGAAAACGTGTCCGTATCTCGGTTCCAAAGAAATCCCATGGCTTTCACCCGGGTGATTTCTGCAGCAGTTGGCTTTGTCATTTTGGTTCATCCTTCCTTTTTATATGGCTTTTCACGCAATGGCATTCCAATTTATGATATGGAATGATTTGTTTTTTATTATACCACTAAATTGCAGAACTTGTACATGAATTTTGCATGAGAAAAACGCCGCGCAGTCTGCGCGGCGTTTGAGGTGAAAAATCAATATTGTTTAAATGGTTTGCGCACTTCATCATCGGGACGAAGGGAAACATATTCCATAATCAATGTAACGGCGGCATCAATATCCAGCACACCCATATTCAGCATAAAATCATAATTTTCCGGATCACCCCAGCGGTTGCCGGTGTGATAGGTATAGTAAGCTTCTCTGGCCTTGTCCACTTTACGCACTTCATGATCGGCCGAAGCATGGGCCAAACCATATTCCGTGATGGCACGGGAAACTCTGTTTTGGAAGGGCGCATAGGTATAGATATTGATGCAGTTTTGATAATCCCGCAATACATAATCTGCACAACGGCCTAAGAATACACAAGGACCTTTGTGGGCCAAATCATGAATCACTTGGGACTGAACATCGAATACTTTTTCGCTCAGCGGCATACCATACATTTGTGTTTCCGGGCCAAGGCGTGCCAGGCGGTATAAGAAATTGCCGGCTTGCATTTCTGCATCTTCAAAGGCGTTCATGCGGATGCCGCTTTTTTCGGCTGCCATAGAAATCAATTCATTGTCATAAAAAGGAATGTTCATCTTTTTGGCCAATTCCTCTGCAATTTTGCGGCCGCCGCTGCCATATTGACGGCTGATGGTAATGATTGCATTTTTCATAACAAAACCCCCTTCCGTGATAAGAACCTTTTGGTTCTTTGCTATCATTATACTCAGTTTTGGAAGATTTTTCAATGGGTATTATAAATTTTTTTATCGTTAATGAAAGAATTTTTATTCTGTTATTTGCAGCAAACGGTGTAAAATTTCCGCATCTTCTTTGGCAGTGATATAGGCAGCAAATTCCTCTTTTTTTACATAGCGCAAAGCCACATGCTCCAAAGGCTGCGGACAGCCGGAACGGATGGAGGCATGGTAAAGGAGAAAATGGATGGAAAGGTCTGGGTAGGTGTGGTTGCTTTCCATAAACAAAGGCCCGACATCCACCATAACGCCCAATTCTTCCATACATTCTCTTTGAAGTGCTTGTTGCGGTGTTTCGCCTTCTTCCACTTTGCCTCCTACAAATTCCCAGGTCAGCCCCCGGGCTTTGTGGGGCGGCCGTTGGCCCATCAAATATCCTTGCGGGGTGGCGATCAGTGCAGCTACAACAGTAACCATGGCAGACTCCTTTCTTTTGTCGATAAAAATCATTGGAATATCACGGGATTATTTTCTATTGTATCAAAAACAACGATGTAAGAAAAGAATTGAAAAAAAATAAGAAACTTTTTCGTTTTTTTTGCGGTCAATATAGTATACTAGAACAGGAGGTGCGTGAAAAATGAAAAAATGGATTTCGGTAATTGCCGTTATGCTTATGATATTATTGGGGACTGCCACCGCCTGGGCGGCTGGAGCTTCCTTTTCTTCACAGTCGGTGCCAAACTACACCCAAAGGCAATCGTATTACATCGACCGGGCCGAGTTTAGCCTTTATCTTGCCAGAACATATGAAGCGCTGACACAAAAGACCTTGCCGCCATCTAAAACAGTGTATCAGGATGTGGAACTGTGGCAGCAGGACTATTTGGGGCCGCTGACAGATATGGGCATTATCAAAGGAACGGCGGCAGGTGTTTTTTCTCCCGTGCAAACTGTTACAGGGCAGCAGGGAGCGCAGATGATAGCAACCCTGATTGCAAAAGTATATCCAGAAGCATATCAAAATGTTTCTTCGCCCCTGGTATTTTTACAGCAAAGAGGCATTTGGGACCAAACGGCATCCCAGGCGAAACCGTTGACGCTGAAACAGGCAGTGACTATGCTGGAGCGCACCATTGCCGCAGCGCCCAATTTTGCAGTGGTAAAACAGGAAACGGGAAAAACAGTATATTTGACCTTTGATGACGGGGTATCCCAAAACACCAGCTCCATTTTGGATACGCTGAAACGCTATGGAGTGCCGGCAACCTTTTTTGTGACAGGAAAATCAGATCCATCGCTGCTAAAACGGATGGCGGCAGAAGGCCATGCCATTGGCAACCATTCCTATAGTCATGATTATGCGTCCATTTATCAAAGCAAGGAAGCATTCTTTGCCGATTTTGAACTGGAACAGCAGTATTTGGAGTCGGTGCTGGGATATCGTCCCACCATTGTGCGCCTTCCAGGCGGCTCCAACAACACCGTCAGCAAGCGTTATGGCGGAGAAAAAGTGATGCAGGATATTACGGCGGCTTTGAAGGAAAACGGATATGTCTACACAGACTGGAACTGTGAAGGAAAAGATGCCACTACAAAAGGCATCCAAGCAGATGAAATTGCAGCCAATGTGTTTGCCTCGGCAGGAGAAAAAGAAAATGTCATTGTGCTGCTGCACCAAAATGCAGGAAAAGAAACGACGGCAGAGGCACTGCCATCCATCATTGAAGGGTTTATGGCCAAAGGATACCGTTTTGATGTGATTTCTGAAACGTCTTATGTGAGCCAGTTTTTAAAATAACAAAAAAATACCGGTCTGATTAGACCGGTATTTTTTGTTCAATCTTTTGGTTCAGGGTTACAATTTGTTTTCCCAGCTGCCTGGCAGGCAGGGCAGATGCCATAAAAAAGCAGCTGTTCCCGTTCTACCACATAGCCTGTTTTTTCTGCCGCTTCCTGATGCAGTGCCTCTACATGCTCCAGGTGAAAATCCTGGATGGCGTTACAGCAGGTGCAGACAATATGAGGGTGGGTATGGACGGCGGCGTCATAATTGGAACGGCCGTTTCCCACACTCAATTCCTGCACCAGTCCCACGGAGCGAAAGCTATCCAGCGTTTTATAAATGGTGGCTAAGCTGATGGTGGGATTGGTGGGCATCAGCGCTTTATAAATATCCTCAGCGGAAGGGTGAGTGGTGGTGCCGCAGAGGAGTTGATAAATGGCAAGACGCTGGGGCGTAACTTTGAGCCCTTTTGCACGCAGCATATCAGCAATGTCGTTCATCGATACACCTCATTTCTACTGTTAGATGATACTTATTATTATTCAATGATAATAAAAGCTATCCGCTTTGTCAAGCTTTTTTCGAAAAAGAGGCTTTTTTCCTGCCGGCAGATGCATTTCTATCTCAGATGTGATACAATAACAACTGTCAATGGAAAGGGAGGAACAAAGATGCATATTGTGTTATTGGAGCCGGAAATTCCTCAAAATGCCGGCAATATTGCAAGGACTTGCGCCGTGACAGGATCGGTGCTGCATTTGATTGGGCCGTTGGGCTTTTCGGTGGATGACAAATATTTGAAGCGGGCAGGGCTGGATTATTGGAAATATCTAGATATTCGATATTATGACAGCTTTACTGATTTTTTAGAAAAGGCCAAGCCGGGCCGCTTGTGGATGGCTACCACCAAGGCTCAAAAACGGTATACGGATGTGGCTTTTGCGCCCGACGATTTTCTGCTTTTTGGCAAAGAAAGCGCCGGCATCCCAGAAGAAATTTTGATGCAGGATAAGGATCACTGCATCCGCATTCCCATGATGGGGACACTGCGGAGCCTGAATTTGTCCAATTCTGTGGCGATTATTGTTTATGAAGCACTGCGGCAGATGGATTTTGCAGGCATGAACGATAAAGGGCAGCTGCATCATCATCAATGGTAGAGCCATTGGAAAAACAGTATGAAAAAAGAATCCGTCTGATCTTACAGCAGGAGCCCTGAATCCAACAGGGCCTCCTGCTTTTGCTGTTTTTTTAGTCAGTTTCACAGTCAGAAGGCAGGGCATCTTGCTCTGTCAGCGGACGAAGCACGCGGCAAGGATTTCCCGCGGCCAGGACAAAGGGCGGAATATCCTTTGTGACGACGCTGCCGGCGCCAATGACGGCTCCTTCGCCAATGGTGACGCCGCCCAAAACCGTCACCCCGCCGCCTAGCCAAACATGGTCTCCCAGCACAATGGGGCGGGCCTGCTCCAGGCCTTCATTGCGGGCGGCAGGCAACAGGGGATGGTTGGCCGTATAAAAACCACAGTTGGGGCCGATGAAGCAATGGGCGCCCAGGGTGATGGTGCCGCCGTCCATAAGATAGACGTTGTGGTTAAAAAACGTATGGGGCCCGATGAAGCAGCGGGAGCCATAGTCGGTAAAAAAGGGGGAGAGGATGGTCACTTCTTCTCCCAGATGGGGCAAAAGCGCACGCAGCAGCGCCTGGCGGGCGGCTTCGTTTTGGGGCGGAGTTTGGTTCAGATGGAAACAAAGGGTTTCTGCCTGCTGGCGCTTTTGCAAAAGGGTTTTGTCATTGGCATCATACCAGAGGGCTTGGTCCATTTTTTCTTCTTCGGTCATGGTTTGCCTCCTTTTTCTTTTAGAAAGAAACAGCCGCCTGTTTGGGCGGCTGTTGGAATTAGACGGTTCTGGTCATGGGCAGGTCGTTATTGACGCCTTTACTCATGAGGATTTGGTGCAGGTCGATGATGCCGTTATGGAAGGTGGCAGCACAGCTGGCCAAGTACAGCTCCCACATCCGGGCAAATTCTTCTCCGTGCATGTCCACCACTTTGTCCCGGCAGGCACGGAAGTTGGCAAGCCAGCAAAGGAGCGTTTTGTTGTAATGGCGGCGCAGGCTTTCCACATCCAGCGTATAGAACCGATGGTCGCCCATGAGATGGATGATTTCCCGCAGGCTTGGGATACAGCCGCCGGGGAAGATATATTTTTTGATGAAGGCATCGCCGGGGTGTTCTTGCAGGGCGCTGATGTAATGGAGCAAAAACAGGCCGCCTTCTTTTAATACGCCGTAGACGCAGGAGAGGAAGAGGTCATAATGGTCCCGTCCCACATGTTCCAACATGCCAACGCTCACCACCCGGTCGAAGGTGAGGCCGCTTTTTGGCAGGTCCCGATAATCCATCAGCTGGACAGAAAGACGGTCGGTGAGGCCGTTTTCTTCGATGCGGCGCTGAAATTCTTTGGCCTGTTCTTTGCTTAAGGTGATGCCGACGCCTTTGATGTGGTATTTTTTGGCCGCCTCCAGCAGCAAAAAGCCCCAGCCACAGCCAATGTCCAGCAACGTCATGTCCTCTTTCAGCTGCAATTTCTGCAAAATATGGTCCACCTTCTGGTGCTGAGCCTGCTCTAAAGAATCGGTGTCATTTTTGAAATAGGCGCAGGAATAACTGAGGGTGGGATCCAGCCAGAGACGATAAAAGTCGTTGCCGATGTCATAATGGGACGAAACTTCTTCTTTTTGATGGCGCTTGGAAGAAGAAGGGTGCAGAATATGTTTGAGGGCATGGTGGTCTGTGGTGAATTTTGCCATTTCGCCCAAAAAATGATCCAAGACAAAATAGAGCTCTTTGTCTACGGTCAAATCACCCCGGATGTATGCTTCGGCCAGGGCCAGGGAAGTGCTTTGGAGCAGCTCCTTTTTCTCCAAAGGTTTATGGAGTGTGACAGTGAACAAAGGCGTGCCGTTGCCAATGGTTTGGATTTTGCCGTTTTGTTCCAGCCCAAAGGGGACGGGAATCAAGTTTGCCAAGTATCCAGTCAAAAAATCATTCATGTCTGATATACCTCCTTTTCTCTCATGTCGGCGGTCTTCTGCTAAGGCAAAAGAAGGCTGGCAAGTCCAAATGAAATTGTGATTATTATAACACATTTTTCCCTTTCTGTAAGTTTTTTATGAGAAAAAATGGAAAAACAGTGGGCGGAAAATGGGAAAGCAGTTGCGAAAAAAGAAAAAATATGTTATAAAAATAGGAATGAAGAGGCGAAGGTCAAGAAGGAGGCGAGGCATAAATGGCTATTGGTGCTTATCAGAACAAACAGCCGGTGATTCCAAAAAGCTGCACCATCATGGAGCATGTCAGCATTTATGGCGATGTGGTGCTGGGGGAACATTGTGTGGTGATGCCCCAGGTGGTGATGCGGGCAGAGGCAAATCCCATCCGCATCGGCGACAATACCAATATCCAAGATGGCTGCATCATCCATGTGGAACTGGGAGAAGGCGGCAATGTGGAAATTGGAAATGGTGTGACGGTGGGCCATGGGGCCATTTTGCATGGCTGCACCTTAAAAGACAGGTGCATGATTGGCATGGGCGCCATCATCCAAGACGGGGCCGTGGTGGAAGAAGAATGCCTCATTGCAGCCGGCGCTGTGGTGACGCCAAAGACAGTCATCCCCAAAGGCCATCTGGCAGCAGGGGTGCCGGCCAAAGTGCGCCGGGCTTTGACGAGAGAAGAAATTGCCGAGATCGACTTGACCATCCAAGAATATCAGGAATATGCCAAAGCATATAGAAAGGAAGAAAAACAATGAAACAAACCTTTAAACCGGCTGGCATTTGTGCCAATGCCATTGATTTTGAAGTGGAAAACGGCATGGTGAAACATGTGAAATTTTATGGCGGATGTCCCGGTAACCATTTGGGCATTGAACGGTTGGTGGAAGGGATGAAAGTGGAAGATGTCATCGACCGCTTAAGCGGCGTGACCTGCGGCCACCGCTCTACTTCCTGTCCGGACCAGCTGGCTTGTGCCCTCAAAGCAGCTGCAGGCAAATAAGCCGTTGTTTTTTTAGAAAAATGGTTGACAGAAAAAAAGGCTTATGGTATTCTTATGGTTGAATGACGTAAGTCTTTTTTTTATGCAAAAAACAACAGATGGAGGTGGAACGTACAATGAGAACCAAAATTACTTTGGCCTGCACAGAATGCAAGCAGAGAAACTACAACACCACAAAGGAAAAGAAAAATCATCCGGACAGAATGGAGTTTAAGAAGTACTGCAAATTCTGCAAAACCCATACACTGCACAAAGAAACAAAATAAGTGTGTGTTTGCAGGGTAAATACCTGAAAGGGACGTGAAGTATGGGAGAAAACACTGCCAAAAAACCAAACGAAAAGCAGAAACCCGGCCTGGGCGCTGTGATTGCAGACCATAAGGCAGAGTTTCGTAAAATCACTTGGCCAAAAAAAGATGAGGTAGCCAAAAAGACCGTCACTGTCATTGTGATGTCTGTTTTGTTTGGCATCATCATTTTCTGCATGGATACCATTTATACGGGATTGCAGGATTTGGCTTTGAACCTTTTGGGATTGATGTAAGACAGAGGCGAAGAAGAAAAAGGATGATGGTATGTCGGAAGAATTTTTGAACCAGGAAAACGACGAAGCACAGGCTTCCCAAGAAGTGGACAACGCCGTCAGATGGTATGTGGTGCATACCTATTCCGGCTATGAAAACAAAGTGAAGGCCAACATTGAAAAAATCATCGAAAACAGAGGCATGCAGGACCAGATTCTGGAAGTGAGCGTGCCGGTGCAAGAGGTGGAAGAAATCAAAAACGGCCAGAAAAAACGGGTACAGCGGAAAGTGTTTCCCGGCTATGTGCTCCTCAAAATGGTGATGAACGATGAAACCTGGTATGTGGTGCGCAATACCCGCGGCGTTACCAGTTTTGTCGGCCCCGGCAGCAAACCCGTTCCTCTGACGGAAGAAGAAGCCAAAAACATGGGCATCGAACAGTATATCCAAAACTTCGACTGTGAAGTGGGCGATACGGTGCGCGTGACCGACGGCCCCTTTGCCGACAGTGTGGGCGTCATCAAAGAAGTCAACCCCAGCAAGCAAAGCGTGGTGGCTGTGCTGCCAATCTTTGGCAGGGAAACGCCTGTGGAACTTCAATTCAACCAACTGGAAAAACTGTAACTTATTGTACTGTGCGCCCTGTGGGCGTGCGTGGGAGGGAACATCCCGTTAATTACCACATTTATAGGAGGTGCCGAAATGGCAAAGAAAGTAACAGGTTATATCAAATTGCAAATCAGTGCAGGCAAGGCAACCCCGGCTCCACCGGTTGGTCCTGCTCTTGGTCAGCACGGCTTGAACATCATGGGATTCTGCAAAGAATTCAATGAAAAAACTGCACAGCAGGCTGGTCTGGTGATCCCTGTTGTCATCACTGTGTATGCAGACAGAAGCTACTCTTTCGTAACCAAAACCCCTCCAGCAGCCGTTTTGCTGAAAAAAGCGTGCAAAATCGAATCTGGTTCCGGTACGCCAAACAAAACTAAAGTGGCAAAAATCTCTAAAGACGAGGTTATGAAAATTGCAGAAATGAAAATGCCTGACTTGAATGCGGCCAATGTGGAAGCTGCTTATCGTATGATCTGCGGTACCGCTAGAAGCATGGGCATTACCGTTGAAGAATAAGCGAAACGGACTGTTTCGATGTCATTGTTTCATTGAGTGGGAGGGATAATTCTCCCGATATCACCACATAAGGAGGTCACGAAAGTGAAAAGAGGAAAGAAATATTTAGAAAAAGTAAAATTAGTAGATTCTTCTGTTCAGTATGATGCAAAAGATGCAGTGGAACTGGTTGGCAAAACCGCTGTTGCAAAATTTGATGAAACTGTAGAAGCACACATTCGTTTGGGCGTTGACGGCAGACATGCCGATCAGCAGGTGCGTGGTGCCGTTGTTCTTCCACACGGTACTGGTAAAACCGTTCGTGTATTGGTATTTGCAAAAGGTGAAAAAGCTGACGAAGCTGTGGCAGCAGGCGCAGATTTCGTAGGTGCTGAAGACTTGATTCCAAAAATCCAGAATGAAAACTGGTTTGGTTTCGACGTTGTAGTTGCAACCCCTGATATGATGGGTGTTGTTGGCCGTCTGGGCCGTGTATTGGGCCCCAAAGGCTTGATGCCTAACCCAAAAGCTGGTACCGTTACCATGGACGTAACCAAAGCAATCAACGATATCAAAGCAGGTAAAATTGAATATCGTTTGGACAAGACAAACATCATTCACGTTCCAATGGGCAAAGTTTCCTTTGGTTCCGAAAAATTGTACGAAAACTTCCAGACTCTGATGAGTGCCATCATAAAAGCAAAACCACAATCCGCCAAAGGCCAGTATCTCAAAAGCGTAGTGCTTTCCACCACCATGGGCCCAGGCGTGAAAGTGAACACCGCAAAAATCAGCGAATAATTCCTGTTCGGCCGGTGTTTTATGAAAAAAACAGCTTGACAGATGATTCTATCTGTGCTAAGCTTATAAAGTTGAATGAAACACTGCCGAAGACAGCAGGTGCCGCAAGGCGTAACGATTTTCCACCTGCCGAGGAAATGAGATTTGATTTTTCAGCCTCTCTGTCTGTTGGCAGAGAGGTTTCTTTTTGACCGAAACGGATAAGGAGGTGTAAGAACATGGCAAAAATTGCAGAAAAACAAGTCATTGTAGACGAAATTAAAGAAAAACTTTCCAGAGCCGCTTCTGTTGTTGTTGTGGACGCCAGAGGTTTGACAGTAGAAGAAGACACGAAACTGAGAAAAACTCTGAGAGAAGCCGGTGTGGATTACAAAGTATACAAAAACACTATGGTGACTCTGGCTGTGAAAGACACCCAGTTTGAAGGTTTGGCACAGTACTTGGAAGGCCCAAGCGCATTTGCTTTCAGCTATGGCGAAGCAACCACCGCTGCTGGTATCCTGAACAATGCAGCCAAAGACCTGAAAGAATTGGAATTCAAAGCAGGTGTCATCGAAGGCGTGATCTATGATGCAGAAGGCATGAAAGCCGTTGCCGGCATTCCTTCCAGAGATGTATTGCTTTCCAAACTGCTGGGCAGCTTCAAATCCCCAATGTCTACCTTTGCACGCGTTATTTCTCAGATCGCAGAAAAGAACGCTGCAGCTGAATAAGAACGAACCCTATTTTTATTTTAATCGGAGGTGCTACTCATGGCAAAATTGACCATTGAAGAAATCATTGCAGCAGTGAAAGAACTGACTGTTATCGAACTGAACGACCTGGTAAAAGCAGCAGAAGAAGAATTTGGCGTATCCGCAGCAGCTGGCGTTGCAGTTGTTGCAGCTGGCGGCGCAGCTGAAGCAGCTGAAGAAAAGACCGAATTTGACGTAGAATTGACCGCTGCTGGTTCTGAAAAAATCAAAGTAATCAAAGTAGTAAGAGAAATCACCGGCCTGGGCTTGAAAGAAGCCAAAGAAGCCGTTGACGGTGCTCCTAAGGTAATCAAAGAAGGCGCTTCTAAAGAAGATGCTGAAGCAATCAAAGCAAAATTGGAAGAAGTTGGCGCAAGCGTAACTTTGAAATAATTTTTCTTTGTATTTCCCACACGAGGTCTTGGTTTTATGCCAAGATCTCGTGTTTTTTTGTATCAAAAAGGACACAGACAAAAAAACCTCTGCTTCGTATTACAAGGAAGCAGAGGTTTTTTGTTATACATTCAGTTTTTTTCGCTCGCCCAGCAGGGCAGTGGCAGAAGAGGTGATGATTTTGTGGCTTAAAGACACCAGCTCCTGCCTGTCCTGCAAGGCGCCGCCGCTCATCCGGCTGCGTAACAAGCCGGTGATTCCGTTGGAAATGAAAATCAAATAGGCGTCCAGCGGCGCATTTTCTTGCACATGAAAGCTTTCTTTGATAAAGGAAATACCGTTTTGCATGATAAATTTTTGAAAACGCATCAAAAAATGATCGGCAGAAACATTGCAAAAAAGCACTTTACAGACAGAATAGTTTTGATCGATATACTCGGCCACCGGTTCCAAAATGGGCATCAAATTGGCCGGAGAAATTTTGGGACGGTAGGCGTCCACCATGGCCTGGAATTCTCCCAGGACTTCATCTTCTATTTTTTCCAGCAAATCATAAATATCAGTATAGTGCAGATAGAATGTGCCTCGGTTTAAATCGGTGTAATCGGTCAGTTCTTTGACGGTGATGGTGTGAAAGTCCTTTTCCTGCATCAGTGCACAAAGCCCTTGTTTTAACAATCGTTTTGTTTTTCGGATGCGTCGGTCTTCCGGCTTTTGCATAAAGCCCCTCCTTTTTTATTTTGAACAGAACGAAATGCAATGTTGAGTAATGAAAAATAGACATCATGATGATTATTGATATTATCGTCTATTAGTATTATAATACCACTGAAAATAAAAAAAAACAACACCATGTTGTAAAAAATAAAAAAGGAAAGCCAAGACAGGAGGCAAGTGATGAAACAAGAAAAAAAACTGGAACACTGGATCGATTGCATTGTTGAGCATAGCCATAAAATAGAAAAAATCTTTTTTGTGCTGGTCGTTTTAAGCATTTTTGCCTATCCTTTTGTCCATGTCAATTATGATTTGGAAGAATATCTGCCGGAGTTTGCTCCTTCGAAGCAGGCGTTGGATGTGATGGAGGAAGAATTTGGCTATCCAGGACTGGCCCGGATTATGGTGGAAGATGTGACACTGACAGAGGCCAAGCGTCTGCGGGAGCAAATTGCCGCAGTGGACAATGTGGATATGGTCATTGGGCCAGATACCTTGGAAGATGTATATATGGGCAGCGGCTTTTTGCAAGAAAGCAATATGGAAGATTTCTATCAAGATGGCAATGCTTTGATGGAAGTGGTGTTTGAAACAGGTGCTTCGGATCAAAAAACGGGAGATGCCCTCAATGAAATCAAAGAAATCATTGGCGAAAAAGGCCATTATACTTCCACTGCCGTCAGCAAACAGACACTGCAAAGCAACATCATGCGGGAAGTGGCCATGGCCATTGGTTTTTCGGTATTGATTATCTTTTTGATTTTGGCCTTGACCACCACGTCCTGGTTTGAGCCGGTGTTGTTTTTATCGGTGATGGCCATTGCTATTATTATCAATTTGGGCACCAATCTTATTTTGGGCACCATCTCCTTTTTCACCTTCAGCACAGCGGCTATTTTACAGCTGGCCGTTTCCATGGATTATTCCATCTTTTTGCTGGATAAATTCACCTACTACCGCAATATCAAGGGCATGGAAATGAAACCGGCCATGAAAGAGGCCATCCGCGCTTCGGTGCTTTCCATTTCCGCCAGCGGCGCCACCACCATGGTTGGCTTTATCGTGCTGGTATTCATGGACTTTTCCATTGGGTTTGACATGGGGATTGTGTTAACCAAAGGGGTGCTGATCAGCTTGCTGACGGTGCTGCTGCTGATGCCGGCATTGGTATTGAGAAATTATAAACGGGTGGAAAAATACGCACATCGCTCCTTTGTTCCTTCGTTTGACCAAGCGGCCGGTCAGATTTACCGCGCCAGACGGGTGATTTTGCTGGTGGCACTGATTGTGGCGCTGCCCTGTTTTGTGGCCCAGAATATGAATCATTTTGAATATGGCGATGAAGCCATTGGGGCTGGCCCCGGGACCACATATTACAGTGATACGAAATTGATTGAAGAAAAATTTGGTAAAAGCAATATGGTGCTGGCGTTGGTGCCCAATACTTCCATTGTGCGGGAAAAACAGCTGACAGAGGCATTGGATGAACTGCCTTTTGTCAATTATGCCCTTTCTTTAAGCGGGACACTGCCCACCGGCGTGCCGGAAAGCTTTTTGCCAGAGGATTTGGTGGAACAGCTGCATACCGATGCTTATGCCAGAATTCTCGTTTCCATGAACACGGCCCAGGAAAGTGAATATGCCTTTGCCTGTGCCCAGGAGCTTCAAACAAAGGTACAGGAATATTATCCAGATGGCATGGTGCTGGGCATAACCACCAGCACGGCAGACATCAAGGAAATTTTGACGGCAGACTATGCCAGAGTCAATGTGATTTCCGTTTTGGGCGTAATTGCTGTGGTTTTCTGTACGTTCCGGGCGTTGCTGATTCCCATTCTTGTCATTATCCCCATTGAATTTGCCATTTTTATCAACATGGCACTGCCTTATTTTACAGGAATTTCCCTGTCGTTTATGGGGTATATCATTGTCAGCTGCGTCCAGTTGGGGGCGACGGTGGACTATTCCATTTTGGTAACCAACAACTATTTGGAATCGAGAAAGAAAAACGAAAAACGAGAAGCGGCGCAAAAAGCAGTGGCCAAAAGTATGCCCTCTGTTGTGACCTCTGGCTCCATTTTGATGGTGGTTGGCTATGGCCTTTATTTTACCTCTTCGCTGCAAGGGATTGCCCAGATGGGCCGTCTGGTGGGCCGTGGAGCTATTTTGAGCGTGGCATTGGTGCTTTCGGTGCTGCCAGCCTTGCTTTCTGCCTTTGATTCCATCATCCAGCGGCAGCAAAGGCGGGCAGAAAAGAGAAGACAAAGACGGTTGGCAAAAAAAGCACAGGCGGTGAGCAAATGAGTAAGAAAAGAGGAATTTATATGAAGAAAAAAACAGGAGGATGCCTGGCGATGGCGGCGCTGCTTTTCCTGCAAACCACAACGGCCTTTGGGGCAGCACCGGTGGCCCTGGCAGACGAAACACTTTATTTGACTTATGACTACTATGGGGGTGTATCTTATGCCAGCGTGGTCAAAAGCTATGCCCTCCATGGACAAACGACAGTGACTGACTATGGTCAATATGAGTCGGTGACCAACATGACAAACTATGTCAAACCAGTGGAAACAGACGAAGGTGTTTCCTTCGATTTTTCGGAAGAAGAACAGCTGGACGACCGGTTTTATTTTGAAGGAGAGTTGAAAGGGGACTCGCTGGCGCTTCCCTGGCAGATCGATGTCAGCTACCAATTAAATGGTGTGCCCATTGCGGCAGAAAAACTGGCGGGAGAAAAAGGGCTGGTGGAGCTGACCATCGATGTATTGCCCAACAAGGATACGCCCACCTATTATCGCAACAATATGATGATGCAAATTGCAACGGTGCTGGATTTGGACGATTTTCTCAGTGTAGAAGCGCCGGGGGCCCAGGTGCAGACGGTGGGAAACCGTAAGGCCGTCATTTTTATGGTGCTTCCGGGAGAAGAGCAGCATTTTACGATGCGGCTTGGCAGCAACGACTTTTCTTTCCCTGGACTTTATATGATGATGACGCCCATCACCATTGCCCAGGTGGAGGATATTCAGGATTTGAAAGAAGCCAAGGATAAAATTGAGGATTCTGCCGATGCCATCCATGCCAGCTTTGATGTGGTGCTTTCGGCCATGTCTTCTATGGCTGACGGTCTTTCGCTGACCAGCGAGTCTTTGCAGACGCTGGATGAGGCCAGAGAAATCATCAACCAGGCAAAAGAAGCAACGTTTGCATCATCTGATGAAGCCCTTGCCTCATCACAAACGGCAACTGAAAGCGCCAAGACGCTGCCAGAGCATGTGACAAAATTGAAAGAAACCATGGCGCAGATCAATGCACAGCTCAACGAAGCCAATGACACCCTGCAAGAAACCAGACCGGTGTTAAAGGATATGGAAGAAAGCGCAGAGGCCATGGCCGATGCAATGCGAAATCTTATGGTACTGCTGGATACGGTTGACCAGCAGGCAGAAGACAGGCAGGACATTCACGAAGATGCCATCAAGCATTTGGAGGAGTTGAGAAAACAGGAAGATGTGTTTACAGAAGCTCTGACAGATTTAAGCGGCGTATCGAACCGGCTGCCTTCTGCCGGAGGGCTGACGCCAATGGCGCCTACGGGAGATCCTTCCACCGATGCCATGATTGATATGGTCAATGAAAAAATCGATGAGGTAAATGCGATGCTGATGACCATGGGCCAAGTGGGCGGCGCCGTCAGCGGCGAGGCAGGCTATGCATTTTCTATGCTCAATCAAATGCTTTACTATGGTTTTCGGTTGAGCGGCGATTTAGAAGAAACACTGAAGTTAGCAGACACTTATTTGACCGTGGTGGAAGACCATACCAAAGACGGAAAAGACCTGACAGAGGAGACAGCTCAGATGCTGGAAGCTTTGGCAGAAGGGGCAGATCTTTGTGACGACATGGCAAAAGAGACAGACCAACTGATGGATATTTTTAACGATTACGATGCAGAAGGACAGCTGGCTTTGCAAGACAGCGCCCAGCTGATGGAGGAGACCATCACGGCGCTAGAAAAGATGCAGACTTTTTTAGGCACTGTCAACGATACGGCTAAAGAAGCCAGCACACCTCTCAACGACGGGACAAAAAATATGTTTGAGGGGCTGGCAGACGCCTTGGAAGAAGCCACCAAAGGGCTGCGCCAAACTGGAACCATCCAAAATGCCGAAAATACGGTCTATGATTTGCTCCAAAGTGAATGGGACCAATGGGAAGAGGAGAATACTACGCTGCTGCAAGTGAATACAGAAGAAACGCCGCTTTCTTTCACTTCGTCCAAAAATCAGCCATCCAGTGTGCAGGTGATTGCCCGTACCCAGGAAATTAAAGCGGAGGAAGCAGAGGATGCGGTGGATGTGGACGAAACCTATCGGGCCGAAGGCACGTTTTTGACGCGGGTGAAAAATGTGTTTGTTGCCCTGTGGCAAAATGTGACGGGGATTTTTCAATAAATCAGCAGAAAAATTCAAAGAGCCGGTGCAGGCAAATGTACTGCACTGGCTCTTTTTTAGCCAAAACAGTTGTGCTATAATAAAAAGAAAACCCGGGAGGTGGAAGCAATGAAAGAAAGTTGGAATACATTGCAGCAATGGATCAAAGAAAGTAAACGGATTGTCTTTTTTGGCGGCGCAGGCGTTTCTACGGAAAGCGGAATTCCTGATTTTCGCGGCGAAAAGGGGATATACCAAACCATCAGCGAATATGGCGTGCGGCCGGAAGTGATTTTAAGCCACAGCTTTTTTCTGCAAAACAAGGATGTGTTTTTCTCATATTATAAAAAACATTTGCTCTTTCCAGATGCCAAACCAAATGCGGCACATCTGGCTTTGGCCAAACTGGAACAAGAGGGCAAACTTTCGGCAGTGATCACCCAAAACATTGACGATTTGCACCAAAAAGCCGGCAGTAAACGGGTGCTGGAGCTGCATGGGACACTGTATCGCAATTATTGTTTAAACTGCGGCAAGACCTTTGACCTGGACTATGTCATGGCCACCGACGGCGTGACCAAATGCGA
>CALWLF010000122.1 GCA_944381455.1 uncultured Clostridia bacterium
AAAAAAGAAAAAGCAAGTGATTTTTCCAAAGAAAACAGGCTGTCAAAAGACAGCCTGAAAATCGGGGTGACAAGATTTGAACTTGCGACCTCATGAACCCCATTCATGCGCGCTACCAAGCTACGCCACACCCCGACGTACTAGAATAGTATAAAAGAAGAAGCCAGATTTGTCAAGACTTTTTTCATTGTATATCTTCCTCAAAAAAGGGCAGACTGGAAAAAGAAACAAAGAGGAGGAGATCTGGCGTGGATACAATGATGATGTTGCTGCTGGCAGCCCAGGTGCTTTGCCTGGTGTTTTTGGTGGGCCAAATTTGTGCTGCACAAAGAGGCCAATGCGGCATAACGTTAAACGGAGCAGGGCGTGACCAGAAGGAAGAAGAGGAACTGAAACGGATGCGGCGGGTGCATTTAACGCCGCCGCTATCAGAACAGATGCGGCCCAAAAAGCTGGAGGAAATTGTGGGCCAGGCCGAAGGGATACGGGCACTGCGCGCGGCCCTGTGCGGCCCAAACCCCCAGCATGTGCTGATTTATGGCCCGCCGGGGGTGGGCAAGACGGCGGCTGCCAGGCTGATGCTGGAAGAAGCCAAGGCTTCTTATGGCACGCCGTTTCAAAGGGATGCAGTGTTTGTGGAGCTGGATGCAACAACATTGCGCTTTGATGAGCGCAGCATCACCGATCCCCTGTTGGGCTCGGTCCATGATCCCATTTATCAGGGGGCTGGTGCTTATGGCGCTTTGGGCATTCCAAAACCTCAGCCAGGAGCAGTGACCAAAGCCCACGGCGGCGTGTTGTTTTTAGATGAAATTGGAGAATTGCATCCGGTGCAGATGAATAAGCTGCTGAAGGTGCTGGAGGACAGAAAAATCATGCCCACCAGCTCTTACTATCAGCCCCATAATCGCAACATTCCTTCTTATATTCATGATATTTTCCAGGAAGGGTTTCCGGCCGACTTTCGCCTGGTGGGAGCCACCACCCGCTCGCCGGAAGAACTGCCGCCGGCCCTGCGCAGCCGATGCACAGAAATTTTTTTCCGCAATTTATCGGAAGGCGAGCTGGAGCAAATTGCAGCGGATGCGGCAGACCATTTGGAAATGGGCTGCGAAAAAGAAGCCATCTGCCGCATTGGCGCTTTTGCGCAAAACGGCCGGGATGTGACCAATTTGATGCAGACGGCCGGGGCGTTGGCACGGATGGAAGAACGGAAAGAAATCACCGTTTCCGATGTGGACTGGGTGGCAAAGGCCGGCCATTATGCGCCAAAGCCCGTTCAGAAAGTGGTGTGCGGCCAAAAGGTAGGCAGGACCAATGCACTGGCAGTCAGCGCCCTTGGCGGCATGCTGCTGCCCTTAGAAATTTGGGCAGAAGATGGCAGCGGAAAGCTGCAAGTGACCGGCATGGTGGCAGAAGAGGAGCTGGACCGGGGGCACAGCAAGCTGCGCCGCAAAAGCATGGCCATGGAGTCGGTGGAAACGGTGCTGACGGTGTTAAAGCGGTACTATCAGCTGGATGCCGATGGGTATGATATCCACATTCATTTTTCCGGCGGCATACCGGTGGATGGACCATCGGCCGGGGTGGCGCTGTTTTTGGGGCTTTATTCTGCCATGACGAAAACGCCGCTGCCAAACGACTGGGCAGGTACGGGAGAAATTTCTTTGGAAGGAGAAGTGCTGCCGGTGGGCGGCGTGGAAGAAAAGGTGGAAGCAGCGGCCCAGGCCGGTGTTTGCCAGGTGTTTGTGCCCCAGAAGGGATTTCAGGAAAGCTGGAAGACATTGGGGACGGAAGTGATTGCTGTGGATCGGGTGGAACAGCTGCTCCAGTGGTTACAGCAAAGAGAAGAAAAGCAAAAGGAAGAAAAACAAACGGCATAACAAAACAAACAGCCGCCCGAAAACGAGCGGCTGTTTGTTTTGTGGTTTGTGGTTCAAAAAACCAAAGGAGTTAATTTTTTCAGAAAAAAACTTTTCTGAAAGGGAGAGAAGCCGTCGAAACTGCTGTGGTAGCAAACAGAGGAAAACGAATGCGCCAGCAGAGGAAAAAACAATGTGCGGGATTGCTTTTCCGCTTCGGCTTCCCTCATAAGAGGCGAGAGGGGTTAACGGCAACCCACTCTCTTTTCGCTGAGGTAAGTAAGCTGAAAAAGGGGTTTTTCAGATACATGACTTACTTACAAGAAAGAGTATAGAAAAGAATTATGTAAACTATATGAGGGCTTTGTGATGGTTTTGTGAAAATTTTTTCTGCCAAAATACAAATTCCGTCATGGAAATTCGTTTTTCGTTGCATTCTGCTGCTGTTTATTATAAAATAAAAAATAGTATGGCAAAATGACAGGAAAGGAGATTGCTATGAAAAAGAAGCAACTTTTGGCGGTGCTGCTGTGCGGCTGCATGGCCTGGATGGGCAGCGGCTGCAGCCAAATCGCATCCAAAGAACCTCAAGAAGCGGAACTGGAAGTGGTGGAAGAAACAAAGACAGAACCCACCGAAGAACAAAAACAGGCAGGGCTTACCTGGATGAACCAAGCGGCAGAGCGTTTGGCGGAAATGGAAAGTTACGAAGGAACCATGCAGCTGCAATTTGCCTTTATCAATGACGGCGGCGAAAACAGCGCCACTGTAAGCACAACGTTAGCCCAAGTGTATGAACCTTTGCAGCAAGAAATCGGTATTTCCACAGAGGGCAATGGCCAGTCCATGGGCAGTTCCCATTTTTATGTGGGCAGTGAAGGTGAACAGTTGATGCTTTATATGCAGTACGACGGGGTGTGGTACAAATCCAAGGTGGATGAAGACACGCTGTATGGACTGCTGGGGCAATATGACATGAAAGAAATGATCGACATTTTGTTGGTGGCGACCCAAGATGTGGCGTTGATGGGAGAAGAAACTTTGCCCGATGGGCGCACGGTGCAGCGAGTGGAAGGTGTGGTGCCGGCGGAACTGATGCCGGCGACGATGATTTACACCGGCACCTTTGTGGCCACAGGCATGGCGGCTGTGACGGAAGAGCAGATGGCCGGGGTGGCCGATATGCCCATTACGTTTTGGCTGGATGAAGAAGGCAATGTGGTGCAGTATCAATATGATGCCGGCGCCGCCTATCAAACCATTGCCGACAATTTGTTTAACGAAGTGAAGGATTTGGAAGGCTATGAAAATGCCAAACCATTGGAAGTAAGTCAATATGAGCTGACGGTGACACTGGAGAATTTGAACGAAACAGAATCCATTTTGGTGCCGCAAGAGGCATTGGATGGACAGCTTTTGGATGATACCACGGCCGAAGAAACGGTGGAAGAAGCCGAAGAGGCGCAAGAATAAAGAGCAAAGAAAAGGAGAACGACATGATTAGTGCAAACGGCGTAGAGCTGCAATATGGCGGCAGAGTATTATTTAAAGATGTAAACGTAAACTTTACCAAAGGCAATTGCTATGGTTTGATTGGTGCCAACGGCGCAGGTAAAAGTACCTTTTTGAAAATCCTCTCTGGCGAAATTGAGCCAAACAAAGGCTCTGTCAGCATCACACCAGGCGAACGGATGGCAGTGTTAAAACAGGACCATTTCGAATTTGACGATTTTGAAGTGGTGCAGGCCGTACTCTATGGCCATAAACGGCTGTATGACATCATGCAGGAAAAAGATGCTTTGTATGCAAAGCCAGACTTTAACGATGAAGACGGCATCCGTGTGTCGGAATTGGAAGGGGAGTTTGCAGAGCTGGACGGCTGGTCCGCCGAAAGCAATGCAGAAATTTTGCTCAACGGTTTGGGGGTGCCCAACGAGTTTCATTATCAGAAAATGGCGGCACTGCCTGGCAATTTGAAGGTGAAGGTGCTCCTGGCGCAGGCGTTGTTTGGAAACCCTGATATTTTGCTTTTGGACGAACCCACCAACCACTTGGATTTGAAATCCATCAAATGGCTGGAAGACTTTTTGATGGACTTTGAAAATACCGTGATCGTGGTTAGCCACGACCGTCACTTCCTCAATAAAATCTGTACCCATATCGCAGACATTGACTATGGTAAAATCACCATGTTTGTGGGCAACTATGACTTCTGGTATGGCTATACCCAAATGACCCAGCGGCAGTTGAAAGACCAGAACAAACGAGTGGAACAAAAGATGAAGGAATTGCAGGAATTTATCCAGCGATTCAGCGCCAATGCCTCCAAAAGCAAACAGGCCACCAGCCGCAAAAAACTGCTGGATAACTTGCAGATGGATACCATCAAGCCCTCCAGCCGCCGCT
>CALWLF010000123.1 GCA_944381455.1 uncultured Clostridia bacterium
CTGAACACTTCGCTGAATACGCTGCGCCCCGCCCTCACACAGTACAATCAGCTGGCAAAGGACATCCGGGATAAGACGAAGGAGCGCCGCAGCCTGCTTTCCGAGAAAAAGGCGCTCTCTGCGGTTCATGTATTCCGGCACCGGGAACTGGCGGCTAAGATTGCGGCACTGACAGAGGATTTGCAGGAACTGTGTTCGGAGAAAAATATGCTTCTGGCATCGCTGGCATATACCGAGGAAGATGCTGCCGATAAATTTCCCAAGGACATTGCAGCCATGGAACAGAGTCTGAAACGATTGGAAGAACAGGAACAGAAATATTCCGCCGAGTTGGACGCTGCCTTGACCGAGTATGCAGGGCTTCGGGAGCAGGCACAGGGCTTTGATCCGGTGCAGCTGTATAAAGCAAGACAGGCCATCCGCCCCGGCAAGGAACAGGAAGCGGAGAACCGGGCGCAGGAGGTTTACGGCGAGAAGTACAGCCCGCTTTTGATGTTTGACAGTAAAAAGGCGGTTTCCCGGATGCTGCATGAGGATATTGAGCGGCAGGCAGTACGGAGAATGGTGCGCCAGGCTCAGAAAGAAGAGAAAATCTCTTGCAAGAAAAAGTGCAAAGAGCAGGAACGATAATTGAAAGAGTGCCGAAGACCATCTACAATGAATGGTTCTGCGGCACTCTTTCATTAACTGTTTTGCGCCTTGTAGTTCTCGCCCCAATTCCACATGGCGTCCAGAATCGGCTTCAAGCTGTATCCTAAATCCGTCAGCGTGTATTCCACCCTCGGAGGAACCTCCGCATAGACAGTACGGGTAAGAAGGCCGCTGCTCTCCATCTCCCGCAGTTGGGCGGTCAAAACTTTTTGAGAAACATGGCCGATGGATTTTTTCAATTCACCGAAGCGTTTCGTGCCGGGGAGCAAGTCCCGCAAGATCAAAACTTTCCATTTATCGCTGATTAATGTCAGCGTGGTTTCCACCGGACACGCCGGCAATTCTTTTGCGGCAGTTCCCATACGGATGCCTCCTATTCCATTGGTTTCTGTTTTATCCCTATGTCTATATATTATGCTTGGTTTCCAAATCGCGTCAAGAATTTTTTAGTGAATTGGAAAAGCTCCAAAGCTTTGGATTCATCAAAAAGTCACCTTTTGGTAACTGACTAATTGTTACCGCAAGGTGCCTATCCCACAATATTGTGCGTACTTTTCAACCTGCTTTTCCTGCGCTACGTCCCACAATCCACTGCTGTTCTAAATTCTTCCAGAAATGCTTTCACCGCCGGAGAAAATGTTTGATATTTCTTTGTAACGATATAAAGGTCAACGGAGAGTTCCGGCACGATGGGGCGGAAGGTCAGATTCCGCCCTTTTGTATTAACCAACCGATCCAAGCAAAGGGCATAGCCGATCCCATGTTCCACAAGAAATGTGGCGTTGTAGATCAGGTTATAGGTGGCCACCACATTGAGGACGGAATAATCCGCGCCAAACCATTCCAAATCCTGATGCCCGAAAAATGTCTGCTCCGCCATAATCATGGGCAGGGATTTCAACTGGTCGATGTTCACCACCTCCTGGCGGGCCAGTTCGCAATCCATCGGCATTAGAAGTCCGTAAATATCTTTTGTGTGAATGTTCAGATAATCATATTTTTCTTGCCGCATCGGTCCCAAAAGCAGCCCCATATCCACAAGACCTTTGTCAAGACGTTCCAGAATCATATCCGCATCGCCGCTGTGGGTATGCAGCTGCACATCGGGATGTCGGCTGTGAAACCCGGCCAGAATTTCCGCAATCTTGTCCATGGCGATAGTTTCGCCGCAGCCGATGATGATGTGCCCCCGGAGTGTTTGCTCCTCTGTATGGAACGCAGCCTCCGTATTGTTCAGCAGCTCCAAAATCTCCCTGGCTCGGTCTCGCAGATACTCTCCTTCCTCGGTCAACGTCAGTTTCCGTTTCCTCCGGATGAATAACTGCTTTCCTAACTGCTGTTCCAGCTCCATCATCTGTTTGGATAGGGTGGGCTGGGTAATATACAGCATTTCTGCTGCTTTTGTAATATTCAGCTCTTGTGCAACGGTCAAAAAGTATTGCAATAATCTTGTTTCAATCATCGTCTGCATCCCTCCCTTTGGCGCTTCCATTATAACACCCATAACCATTCCTGTAAACTATGATAACTCATTCATAATAACTGTTTGCGATATTTCGGACGGCGGCCTATACTGTAGATGTAAGAAAAACCACCGAAACAGAAGGGAGAGAACAAGTGTGACCAATCTTTCCAACCAGACCTTTGATGAGGAGCGGGCGCTGTATGGCAGCTGTGATCTGCTCATATCGGACTGCATTTTCAGCGGCCCGGCCGATGGGGAGAGCGCTCTGAAGGAAAGCGACAATATTGAGGTACGAAACAGCTTCTTCAACCTGCGGTATCCGTTCTGGCACGACCACGATCTGAAGATCACCGGCTGCGAGCTGACGGAGCTGTGCCGGGCCGCACTGTGGTATTCCGAGGACATCTCGATCAGCGGCTCAAAGCTCCATGGAATCAAGGCGCTGCGGGAGTGCAGCAATGTGAGAATCAGCGGCTGCGATATTCAATCGCCGGAGTTCGGCTGGTCTACCCGGAAAATCTTCATGGAGGATACCAAGGCAGTCAGCGAGTACTTTATGATGCGATCCGAGGACCTGACCTTCCGCAATGTTACATTTCAGGGCAAATACTCGTTCCAGTATATCAAAAACGCCGTGTTTGAAAACTGTACCTTTGAGACAAAGGACGCCTTCTGGCACGGAGAAAACATCACGGTGCGAAACAGTGTTATCAAAGGCGAATATCTGGCCTGGTATTCCAATGGTCTGACCCTGGAACATTGCAGGATCATCGGGACACAGCCGTTTTGCTATTGTACCAATCTGAAGTTGATCGACTGTGAGATGATCGACTGTGACCTTGCCTTTGAAAAATCTGAGGTAGCGGCTACCATCACCACGCCGGTCATCAGCATTAAAAATCCAAAGAGCGGAACCATTCGTGTCCCCGCTGTGGATGAAATCATCCGTGATGATCCCAACTCCCAAGGACAGATCTTTGTAGATAGCCATGATTCGTGCAAAGAAAGTGCGTAAAAAATTTAATTTTTCATAGGAGGAACATACCATGAGCAACTATATTTGCAAACTTGACGAAACCGTAGAGAGAACCCATGTCCGCTATTCCAACCGGTACGGCATGGTACTGGCAGGAGATCTTTACACCAGAAAAGGCATGGACGAAACAGGGAAATATGCAGCCATCGTGGTGGGCGCGCCTTACGGCGGCGTGAAGGAGCAGGGGCCCGCCGTTTATGCCAACGAGCTGGCAAAGCGGGGCTTTGTGGTGTTGACCTTTGACCCCTGCTACATGGGTGAAAGCGCCGGAGAACCCCGCCATGTGTCCTCCCCGGATCTGTTCAGCGAGAACATCAGCGCCGGGGTGGACTACCTGGGCCTACTGCCCTATGTGAACCGGGAAAAGATCGCAGCCCTGGGCATCTGCGGCAGCGGCGGCTTTTCTCTCTCTGCGGCGGCTGTGGACACCCGCATCAAGGCAGTCATCACGGCCAGTATGTTTGATATGAGCGTGGCCGCCCGCATGGGACAGACGCCAGAGCAGATTCGGCAGCGTAAAGAACAGCTTTCCCTCCAGCGCTGGAAGGACGCGGAAAATGGTCAGCCGGAGTATCTTCCCACCTTCCCGGAAGAAGCGGTAGAGGAAATTCCGGACGAGGTGCAGGGGCTCAACCGTGAGTTTTTCGACTTCTATGCCACCAAGCGGGGGCATCATCCTTATGCCCTCGGCGGCTTTACAACTACTTCTGACCTCAGCTTTCTGAACTACGCCCTCAATGACCACATTGCAGAGATCTCTCCCCGCCCGATCCTGTTCCTGGTGGGGGAGCAGGCGGAGAGCCGCTTCTTTAGTGATATTGCCTTTGAACAGGCAGCGGAGCCCAAGCGGATGATCATTGTACCGAACTGCAATCATGTGGACCTGTACGATGACACATCGAAAATTCCCTTTGACGCCATTGAGAGCTTCCTGCAGGAAGCTCTGGAATGAGGAACGGCCATGAAAAGAATCATCAGTCTTGCCTGCATATTCCTTCTGCTGTTGACCGTCTCGGCTTGCGGGGCAACCTCGGAGCCGAACAGCACCGTCCAACGGAAAAGCACCGCAGAAACGGGAACAGAGCCGCAAGGCATGACAGAATCGCCGGCAGAGGAAGCGGGCGCAGCGGAACAGGAGGAAATAGCTATGAAAATTTCTGTGCAATCAGAGCAACATGAGATCATTTATGAATTGAACGACAGCACGGCGGCCCGGGAGCTGTACGCCCAGTTGCCTCTCACAATCGAGGTAGAACCGTTCAGCAACAATGAGATGACCTTTTACCCGGAAAAGCTGGATGTCACCGACACGCCGCTTTCTGACGGAGAACCCGGCTCTCTGTCCTATTACCAGCCCTGGGGCGATGTGGTGATGTTCTATGCGCCTTGCACTCCCAACAGCAGTCTGTATGAGCTGGGCAAAGCGGTCTCCGGTACGGAGCATATTGAAAACTTAAGCGGAACGATCACCGTATCCGCTGTGGAGTAAAGGAGGGCAGACTGTATGGATAGAATCCAGTTGCACAATGGTGTGGAGATGCCCCAGGAGGGCTTCGGGGTGTTCCAGGTTCCGGAGTCTGTGTGCAAGGAAGTGGTGCTGAACGCCATTCGCGCCGGCTACCGCCTCATTGACACCGCCAGCTCCTATAAAAATGAAGAAGCGGTAGGCTCGGCCATCCGAGAGGCTGTGTTGGAGGGCACAGTGACCCGGGAGGAGCTGTTCATCACCACCAAAGCGTATATTCAGGAAATGGGCTATGACAATCTGAAAGAAGCCTTTGCCCGTTCTCTCAGCAAACTGGGACTTGACTATCTCGATCTGTATCTGGTTCATATGCCGCTGGGTGACTACTACGGCGCGTGGCGAGCCATGGAGGAACTCTATAAAGAGGGAAAAATCAGGGCTATCGGCGTTTGCAATTTCGACGCCGCCCGACTGATGGATCTCTGCTACAATGTGGACATTCGGCCCATGGTCAATCAGATCGAGCGTCATCCCCACTACCAACGGCACGAGGAACTTTCTGTCATGCACAAGCTGGGTGTGCAGCCCGAAGGCTGGGCACCCTTCGCTGAGGGAATGAAAGGGATGTTCACAGAGCCCGTACTGCGGGAGATCGCCGCAAAGCATGAAAAAACCGTACCGCAGGTCATTTTGCGCTGGAATATCCAGCAGGGTGTAGTGATCATTCCCAAATCCGTCCATCAAGAGCGTATGGAGGAAAACCTGGCCATCTGGGATTTTGTTCTGGACAGCGATGACATGGACAGAATCGCGGCCCTGGACAAGAACTGTCCTTCCATGCTGGATTGCTCCAGACCCAGCGAGATTGACCGGCTTTATGACTATCTGAACAACCCGGTGCTAACAACCCTTTGATTTAAGAACAGGAGGACCCACGATGATACTGAGTATCGAGGTCAATCACACAGATATTCAGGTGGAACTGCTCCCCAGCAGTTCCTCAAAGGCGCTGGAGGAATTGCTGAAAAGCGGTCCCCTGGTTATTCCCATGAAGGACTATGCCCACATGGAGAAATTCGGAGATTTGGGTGTCCGGCTTCCCCGCAATGACCAGCACATCACTACGAAGGCCGGAGATGTGATTCTCTCCGAAGGCAATCTGCTGGTCATCTATTACGCCCCCAACACCTGGAACTTCACCCGGCTGGGCCGGGTGGTCAATTTGACTGAGAAGGAACTGAAAAAAGTGCTGGGCAAGGGGAATATTACGGCAACACTCACTCTTCAGAATCCGGACAAGAAAGGAGTACAGGCATGAAAATCACAATTTTACAGGGAAGCCCCCATAAAAACGGCTCCTCCAATCTGCTGGCAAATGAATTTATCAGAGGTGCGAAGGAGGCGGGGCATACTGTCACGGTTTTGGACGCGGCGCATATGGATCTGCACCCATGTATCGGCTGTGGGCACTGCGGCATGAACGGTGCGTGTGTCCATCAGGATGACAATACGGTGATCCGAGATACACTACTGGACAGCGATATGGTCGTTTTCGTCACCCCTATTTACTATTTCGGGATGAGCGCGCAGCTGAAAATGGTCATTGACCGTTTTTACAGCTATACCATGAAACTTTCCGGCAAGCACATGAAGGCCGCGCTGATTGCCGCCGCATGGGATGACAACGATGATGTCATGCCCTACCTCAGCAGCCATTACCAAAAACTGTGCCGCTACATGAACTTTACCGACTGTGGCATGGTGCTGGGCACCGGCTGCGGTACGCCGGAGATGACCCGGCGCAACTCCCGTATGCAGGAGGCGTACCGCTTGGGGAAATCGTTATAAGTGGGAGGATGTGAATATGATAAGCATGAGAATATGGGTGTCCCTTCTCCTCGCCCTGACCACGGGACTGACGCTGACGGCCTGCGGCGGACAGAATCTGGACAGCGAGGGACAAGAGACGACCGCTCCCACCGAGAGTACTGCTTCCCAAAGCGAACCGGCAGCTGCTTCCGATGCGTCTGACGCGCCGGAGCAATCTCAGGAGAGCCAAGGCGAAGACCCCACGGGAGAAAACGAAAAGATTCTGGTAGCCTATTTCTCTGCCACCGGCAACACGGAGGCGGTGGCGCAGATCCTCGCCGACCAGCTGGAGGCAGACCTGTTCGAGATCGTTCCGGCCCAGCCTTACACAGACGCTGACCTGAATTACAGTGATGATACCTGCCGGGCAAACCAGGAGCAGAACGACCCGGACGCCAGACCGGAAATTGCCGCAGCGGTGGACAGCATGGAGGACTATGATGTGGTGCTGCTGGGCTTCCCCATCTGGTGGGGACAGGAACCCCGGATTTTAGACACCTTTGTGGAAAGCTATGATTGGTCCGGCAAGACGGTAGCTGCCTTCTGCACCTCCGGGGGCAGTGGCATTGGAACCGCAGAGTCAAACTTGCAGGAACTATGCGGCGCTCAGGCAAATTGGGCCGGAAGCCAGCGTTTTTCACAAGGGGCTGATGGATCTACGGTTGCGGATTGGCTTTCCGGGCTTGTCTTGCGGAAATGATACATCGTTATGATGTAAAGATTTACCTCATGTTCTGATCTGCTAAATAAAACCAGACATTTAATGCGGAGGATATTTAACAGGAGAGCGCAAAATAAAACAACAATTAAAATCACTCAGGATACACTGCCCAATCTGCGGCGGTAAAACAAGAACAAAGGTGTAAGAGGATAAACAGAGATATTGGCACCGCTTTGAATGAGCTGTACCTGCAAATGTAAAAGCGCAAATCCAGCCCAGATATCAGAGCCGTTAGAAATGCCCTCCAAATAAATCGAAAGCAATATTTCCCTCGTGTGTGAAAACTGAAGGGAAATATTGCTTTTTTATCGTAATAAAGAATACCATAAGAGTACGGAGTATCTATTTCGTTTGTATATGGAGAAATCCCCCTTGACAAATCTCTTTCCAGAAAGCACTGTTGAAACAGTACTGTGCAGAAAACAGAATCCCCATTGCAGGCGTTTATTGTGATGATGGATGGAGTGGAACAAACTTCGAAAGACCCCAGTTCAAACAGATGATGGCGGACATTGAAGCTGGAAAAATCAATGTGGTCATCGTCAAAGACCTCTCCAGATTCGGCAGAGAGTATGCCCAGATGGGGCTTTATATCGAACATTACTTCGAGGAGAAGGGCGTCCGCTTCATCTCCATCGCGGAAAATTATGACTCAAAAAATGGTGCGGATAACTTAGTCCTTCCATTCACGAATGTTATCAATTCCTATTACACCAGACAGGTGTCAGCCAAAACAAAAGCTGCCCATAGAGCCAGAGCAAAGGAAGGGATGTACCTTGGTGCCCATGCACCATTCGGTTACGAGAAAGATCCACAGAATAGACATAAACTCATTGTCGATCCGCCGGCGGCGGAAGTGGTGCAAATGATATTCAGACTTTTCGCCGATGGCATCGGATATGGGAAGATGACCAAGATATTGCGAGAGCGAAAAATCTTGAATCCTCAGGCATATTTCAATCGGAACCATCCCGATTATTATGAAAGCGATTACTGGAGGCAGGATTTTGACTGGCACGCATCAACTATACGCTCCATTCTGAACAATCCGGTCTATCTGGGGAAGGCAGTGTTTGGCAGGACAAGAACAAAGGGATTTTTCGATAAAAGGAGAGAGGAAACGCCGGAAAAAGATTGGATCGTATATAATAATGCGCATCAGGCTATCATTTTCGAAGAACTTTGGGACACGGTGCATCAGATGATGAAAGCTAAGAGAAGACCAAACTCCAAAGGAGAATTGCAGCCCTTCGCAGGATTGGTGAAGTGTGCTGACTGCGGTTCTTCTCTGAATGTCAGCTATGATGCCAAACGAGGTACCTATACAGGTTTTAGCTGCTGGGTTTATAGAAACTATGGTAAGGATCGATGTACCTCACATTACATCAGCTGGAAAGCGTTGTATCAAATCGTGTTGGAGGATATCCGCCGCCATGCAAGTAGGGCACAAAATGCGGAAGAACAGTATCTGGAAATGCTGGTGAAGATGAAAACAGACCAGCAGAAACAGGATGGGACGAAAATCAAAGTGGAATTGCAGCGAGTTGAAAGAAGATTATCAGAAATCACAGCAGTCATCAAACGATTATATGAAGACCTTGCCTTGGGCAGAATCAGCGATGAACGATATGAGGATATGTATCGGGGGCTCGATCAAGAGGAAAGAGAACTGAAAAGCAAGCAGGAAACACTGAAAGAGCAGTGGGAGAAAACCCAGGAAGCATTTCAAAATGTGGAGAAGTTCATTCCTCTCATCAAGAAGTATACGGATATACAGGAGCTGAATGCTTACATACTCAATGAGCTCATCGAAAGGATTGTCGTCCATGAAAAGGTCATAGACGAGGATGGAAATAAGACTCAGAAAGTGGAGATTTACTATAAGTTCGTGGGGACTGCAGTGGAGTAAAAACGAAATGGGAATCAGCTGATTGGTGAATTGAAAAAGAACAGAAATATATGTGAATTTTCAAACATTCTTATGTTTGCTTTGTGATAAGCATTGTCTATGCATTTTAGTCACCTATATGTATGGTTTCTTTGAGTTCGGTTTTCGGAATTAGAAAATAATATAGAAAGTTGAGCGGGTAATATCTAAGATATGTTTTGTAATATTATATGAGAATAGATAATATATGTGCATTACACTATTTAAAAAGAAATTAATAGTAAAAAATAGATTGATAAGAATAAAAATATCATGTGTAAGTCAATTACATAAAAAAAACTTGACAATACAAATAAAAAATGATATACTCTAAGTAACAAATGAAAAGCCCTATATCTGAACGCTGGGTAAAGATATAGGGCTGGGCATCTTGCGACGCTCTTTCGCAAAAATAGTGTACCGCAAAATGTCTCATTTGTCAATAATATATGTAGGAGGATTTAACTATGGTTTACATTGATGCAGTACATTATGAAAAAGATTCATACGGTTATGAAGTTATTTCGCATTTGAAGTGGACAAACACTTTATCAGAACAAGCCACTCAAATTTGCACTAAACGTCAAATGATTGATTTTATTAACAAAAATCCGGGTTGTACAAAAACTAAATATTATAATTTGTGGAATGGTTGGACTGTAGGAGAAGATGTCAGAGTTGTGGAAAATTCTTACTTAAGAACAGATGCAAATGGCATCAAAGCTGACAATCTAGGCTCTCTTCCTCGATTCTGAATATTAGGTCAACAAAGCCCAGCATTTGTTGACCTTTTTTATAAGGGTGATTTTATGATAAGAAAATTGAAAGAGATAGCAGAAATTCGATTTTGCTTAGCTCAAAGGGTAATCTCTAATCAAAAGTATAAAGTGCTTACTCCCATTAAATTGCTAGAAAACAATGTAATAGATGGTTTTGTTTACGATGATAGAATTCGAGCAAATGATGATACAAAAGTTTGTAATGGAGATATTATTGTAAAAAGAATAAGTCCGGCATTCGTGAATTATATTGACAAAATCGAAAACAATATTTATGCTTCTGGAAATTTAATAATAATCTCAGCAATTTCTGTTGAACCGAAATATCTTGCTTATATTCTTAACAACGAGATCCCAAAGATTACGCAGTCATTGTCTGGTGCAAAAATCCCTGCTATTGGAAGAAGTGATTTAGAGGAAATACAAATACCGATTCTTCCGATAGAAAAGCAAAGGGCAATTGGTGATTTATGGCAAAAAAGTATTGAAGTTTATAAATTAAAAAGAAGATTGGATGAATTAGAACTTGTTAAAACAAAAAATCTGTTGAGCAAAGCTATAAACGGAGGGAAATAAAATGTCAACTAAAAAAACAACTTTTGAAGATATCAAAAATGCTTTGTGGGCTGGAGCAAATACATTTAGAGATAATATTGATGCTGCAAATTATAAAGATTATGTCCTGTCTATGCTATTTGTAAAATATTTAAGTGATACATTTGAGGAGAGTGTAGAAAATCTTAAGAAAGATTATGAAGGAATTCGTCTTGAAAGGCAAATATCTAATCTTCCTTTTGTTCTGAAAGAAGAGTATACCTTCAATTACTTGCTAAAGAACAAATATGCTGTAGACATAGGAACTAAAATCAGTGAGGCTTTGACTGGAATCGAGAGTTCAAACTCAATTTTGTCTGGGATTTTTAGAGGCATTGATTTTAACAGTGAGGCTAATTTAGGAAAGAAAGAGCAAAAAAATCCTCTTCTGAGAACATTACTTGAAGATTTTGCTGACTTGGATTTAAGACCTAGCCATATTGAGACAAAAGATAATGAAGTTCCGGCAGATGTTGTGGGCGATGCCTATGAATATATGATTGGTGAATTTGCAACTCTGGCAGGAAAGAAGGCAGGAAGTTTCTTTACACCGCAGCAAGTTTCAGAGGTTATGGCACAAATTGTTGCTCCACAGGAAAAAGACCGTGTGTATGATCCTACATGTGGATCTGGTTCTCTGCTTATTAGAGCGGCTAAAAAAGGTGGTCTTGATAAAGTTTCAATATATGGTCAGGAAGTAAATAATTCTGCTATTTCTATGGCAAGAATGAACATGTTTATTCATGATATAAAAGATGCTCATATTGCTTGGGGAGATACCCTCGCAAATCCTCAGCATCTTGATAGTGAAGGTAATCTCATGAAATTTGATTGTATCGTTGCCAATATGCCTTTTAGTAAAGATAAATGGGCAGAGGGTTTTAACCCTGGTGGAGAGGTTTCTGTTGATGAAGATGAGTCTAATAACAAATCAACTAAGAAGGGTAAGAAAAAAGAGTTTAAGATGGAACCGTCCCTTGACAGATATCATCGATTTGACTTAGGTGTACCGCCAGCAAGTAAAGGTGATTGGGCGTTTTTGCTCCATATGATTGCAAGTATGAGCGGAAACGGAAGAGTTGCAGCAGTTGCTCCTCACGGAGTTCTGTTCAGAGGTGCATCTGAAGGACGAATTCGTCAGGCGGTAATTGAGAAAAATCTGATTGATGCTGTTATTGGGTTGCCAGAAAATCTGTTTTACGGTACTTCTATTCCTGCCTGCATTGTTGTATTTAAAAAAGGACGTACCACAACAGATATTCTTTTTGTCGATGCCTCTAAAGATTTTAAAAAAGAAAAAGCAAAAAATAAATTGCGTGACGGTTCAAATGGAGAACCAAACGATATCAAAAAAATAGTTGATACTTATAAAGCATTTGTAAACGGAGAAGAAGCAGAGCAAGAAAAATACAGTCATGTTGCAACCCTCAGAGAAATTCAGGAAAACGAGTATAATCTCAACATTCCTCGCTATGTTGATACTTTTGAGGAAGAGGAACTTATAGATTTGGAGAGTGTAAACAAGGAGATTGCAGACATCAAAACTCAGATTGCTTCCCTTGAAGAAGAAATGGCGAAATGTATGAAGGAGCTGGGTTTATGAGTGATCTTGTAAAGTATAGTGAAAAAACTTTCGAAAATATTAAGCATATCAACGAGTATGGGGAAGAATTTTGGTATGCAAGAGAACTGCAGTTTACGTTGGAATATTCTGAATGGCGTAATTTTAGCAATGTCATTGAGAAAGCACAAACTGCGTGTGAAACGAGTGGATTTGATGTACAGGACCATTTTGTTGGCGTCAACAAAATGGTTGAAATTGGCTCTGGCGCTGAGAGAAAAATCGATGATATCATGCTTTCCCGTTATGCGTGTTATCTGATAGTAATGAACGGAGATCCCAAAAAGGAAGTCATTGCCGTAGGTCAAACCTATTTTGCTGTTAAAACAAGACAGCAGGAAATGATTGATGATTTTGACATACTGACAGAAGAACAGCGTCGTTTAGCAATCCGAAATGAAATGATTAAACATAATAAATTGTTGGCAGATGCTGCGAATAAAGCAGGGGTTGTTGAGCCATTGGATTATGCAATTTTTCAAAACTATGGCTATAAAGGTCTTTACGGCGGAATGGATATGAAGGCAATTCATAAACATAAAGGATTGAGAAAGAGTCAGAAGATTTTAGACCATATGGGCAGTACGGAGCTTGCGGCTAATCTGTTCCGTGCCACGCAGACCGAAGAAAAACTCCGTCGTGAAAATATTAAAGGCAAAGAAAATGCAAATAAAACACACTACGAAGTAGGTGCAAAAGTTCGCAAAACTATTAAAGAGCTTGGCGGCACAATGCCAGAAGATTTGCCAACCCCTGATAAAAGCATAAAGCAGATTGAGCGTGAGATGGAAAAGAAAAAATTGAAGTAGGTGGAAGTATGACCGAAGAAATAAAACAAAGAATAGAAACTATAAAAGCCGGAAAAGTTCCTGACGGCTATAAAAGGACTGTTGTAGGCATTGTCCCAAATGAATGGGAAAATAAAAGACTGTCTGAATTGTTAAAGTTTCAGAATGGAGTTAATGCTGATAAAGAAAAGTACAATAGCGGAATCAAAATGATTAGTGTTATGGATATTTTGTCTAACAGACCTATATTTTATGATAATATCAGAGGACATGTGGATATAGACGAAAAGACTTTGAACAACTATAGTGTTACCTATGGTGATATTCTCTTTCAGAGAAGTTCTGAAACTGTTGAGGATGCAGGAAAATCGAATGTTTATATGGATGAAGAAAATATAGCTACTTACAGTGGATTTGTAATCAGAGGCAAAAAAGTCTCTGATTATAATCCATTTTATCTAAATGAGCTTCTGAAATCATCTAAAGTTCGACAACAGATTATAAAGTATTCAGCAGGATCACAGCATATTAATGTAAGCCAAGATTCACTTTCAAAGGTGAATGTATGTTTTACAAACAAATATGAGCAAAATCGTATTGCAGAAATCCTGTCTAAATGGGACAAAGTAATTGAGTTGCAGGAAAAACTGATTGAAAAGTTAGAATTGCAGAAAAAAGCTTTGATGCAGAGGTTGCTTACACCAAAGGAAGGCTGGAAGAAAGTTAAATTGGAAAGCGTTATACGCAAGCAGAAAGCTGTATTGGTTAATACGAATGAAAATGGAAAGAATCCAATAATTGACATGGATTATTTAATAAACAGTAGTTTCTGTAATTACACAAATGACGAGGGGATTCGTGCCGATTTAAATGATGTTCTTTTATTATGGGATGGCTCTGGAGCAGGAACTCCCATACACAAAGTTGAGGGTGTTGTAGGTTCAACTTTTGCTAAATTGACACCAAACCACGAAATATTTCCGAGTTTTTTATACTATTATCTTTTAAAAATTCAAGAGAGAAACAAATTATTGCGTGAAGGCTCTGGAGTTCCGCATATTCCAAAAGATTTCTTGAGAATGCAAACCATAAGTTTCCCGACAAAAACAAGTCAGAAAAATATTCTTAATATTTTGGAAAACTTTGATTTGCAAATAAATTATCACCATAAAAAACTAGAAGTATTGAAACAGCAACAAAAAGCAATGCAACAGTTGCTGATAACCGGAATTGTAAGAGTATAAGGAGGAAATAAAATGGCTAAAAACAAACCTTATGGTGATAATGCTCGTGTGGGAGCAGTAAAAAATAGGACACAGGTACACAACCCTAAAACTGGATTATGGGTAAAAAGAGACACTGAAACAGGAAGATTTATGGATGTAAAAACATCCTCCGATAAACCTTTTAAGGGCGTAACAAAAGAAAAATAAGTTCAGTAAAAGCCGGACTTTTCAGTCCGGCTATCACTGTTTATGTGGGAGGAATGGAGATATGCCAAATCATACAATATTTAACGAGCGTTCAGAATGTCAGGACAGACTTATACAATTTTTAATCAATATGGGCTATGAATATGTTTCACGCAGTGAGTCGGAAAGCAAAAGAAGAAATTTGTCTTCCGTACTATTTGAAGATGAGTTGATTCGCTTTTTGCAAAAACAAACTTATACATATAGTGGACACGAATTGCTTTTCTCGGGAGAATCCATCACAAAAGCTGTGAAAGAATTAGATGCATCCCTTTTGCAAGGTCTTTCTATGGCAAGCAAAGAAATTTATAATCTTATTACTTTGGGAATTAGTTTGGAGGAAAATATTGCAATAGATAGTGATATTCCAGTAAAACAATCATTTGACCTGCATTACATTGATTTTGAGCATCCTGCAAACAATATTTGGCAGGTAACAGAAGAATTCAGTGTTCAGCGTCCAAACGGAAGTTATGCTCGTCCTGATGTTGTATTAATGGTCAACGGTATTCCTTTTGTTGTAATCGAATGCAAAAAGTCCAGCATCAATGTTATGGAGGGCGTTCATCAAAATGTCCGCAATATGATGCCTGATTATATCCCTCAGCTGTTTAAATTTTCCCAACTTGTAATTGCGATGAACCCACAGAAAGTTCTTTACGGTACAGGCGGGACAACCTCTGACTATTTTGTAGAGTGGAGAGAAGATGAAGCCGAATGGCAGGATGAAACCTGCAGAAAATGTTCACCGGATGGTTCTATTTTGGAACAGGATAAAATTACGGTATCTTTGCTTAGCAAAGCAAGACTTCTTGATTTGGTTCAGAATTTTATACTTTTTGATAATAATATTAAGAAGATTGCAAGACATCAGCAATACTTTGCTATTCATAAATCTATGGACAGAATTAACGGCAAAGATGGAAGCTCTTCAAAAGGCGGCGTTATTTGGCATACCCAAGGCAGTGGAAAATCTCTGACAATGGTTATGCTAGTTAAAAAAATTCAGGCTGAAAAAGGATATGAAAATCCCAGATTTATTATTGTTACAGACCGTATAAATCTTGATAAACAAATCCGTGATAATTTTGCTAATTCTCAAATGGCACCTGTTCGTGCTGCAACTGGAAAAGGTCTTAATTCCTTGTTAAAAAATAAAGATAATATAGTTATTACAACGCTAATCAACAAATTTGAAACAGTGTACAAAAATAAATATTTAGAGCCGGATAGTGATAAATTTTATGTATTGGTAGATGAGGCACATCGTTCGCAGTATAAGTCGATGTTTAACTATATGAAAGAAGTTTTGCCAAATGCAACGCTCATTGCATTTACTGGTACACCACTTATTGCAAAAGCAAAAAAGAATACATATAAAACTTTTGGTGATCCAATTCACAACTATACGATGAAACGAGCTATAGAAGATGGTATTACAGTTCCACTTGTTTACGAAGGTCGTAAAGTAAAACAGGAAGAACCTGCATTGACAATCAACAACTATTTTGAAAGTTTGACTGAAGGTCTTCCACAAGAACTTAAGGATAAACTTTCTGACAAGTTCAGCAGATTTAAAGCGATTTCAGAAGCCAGAAGCCGTATCAACTTAATAGGATTTGATATCGCAGATCATTTTAAAAGTTATTGTCTTCCTAAAGGATTAAAGGCAATGGTTGTATGTTCTTCACGAGCAGCGGCGGTTGAAATGTATGAAGTGTTAAAAGGTATGTCTGGAATTAACCCTCGTGTAGTAATTACATTTGGAGACAAGAGAGAGGGGGATGATGATGAAGCCACGAATGAATCAATCAAAAAAATAAAGGCATATCATCAGAAAATGGTAAAACCTTTATTTGGTGACAGCGATGAAAAATATGATGATCATGTTTGTGAAGATTTTAAAAATCCAGAAGGAGAAATCAATATGCTTATTGTCAAAGATAAGCTGTTGACCGGGTTCGATGCTCCTGTTGCTGGTGTTTTATATTTAGATAAGTCTATTCAACAACATTCCCTGTTACAGGCTATTGCAAGAGTTAATCGAGTTTATAAAGGAAAAGATTTCGGATTGATTGTAGATTATTGGGGTGTTTTTGGAAAGCTGAACAAAGCTATCGATATGTATGAAGACGCTGAGTCTGGAATGAATGGATTTGATAAATCCGATATTGAAGGAGCGATATTTGGTCCGATTGATGAGAAAAACAAATTGGCATCAGCGTATGCAAATTTAATTTCTATGTTTGAATCAGTTAAAGATTCCCAGTCCTCAGATGTTTGGCAAAAAAGTCTTGCTGATGAAAAAACAAGAAAAGATTTTTACAACAGACTTAAAGAGTTTGCTAATTTATTGAATTTAGCATTATCTAATCGAGATATATTTGTAGAGGTAGGCTTTGATTTAATCGAAAAATATCGCAAAGAGTATTTATTCTATAGAAAATTAAAAGATAGTGTTATGATGCGATATGATGATGAGGTTGATTTGTCCAAATATGAACAAGGAATAAAAAACCTAATTGACACTTTTGTAAATGCAACGGATATCATAACTGTAGTTAAGCCGGTTTCTATTGGTGATGAAAAAGCAATGAAAAAGCTTCTTGAGAAGATGGATTCAAATGAATCTCGAGCAGATGCAATAAAAACCAGAATGGAATCTAAACTGAACCAGATTAGATACGATGATCCCCTTTTGTTTGAGGAATTTTCTTCTAAAATTAAAAAGACCATTGATTTATATAATGAAACACGTGATGCAGATGCGTATTTAGAAAGTATGAAGATAATGGCTGATGATTTTAGAAGCGGAATCACATCGCAAGAATATCCATCTCAGATTGCTAATGATAGTGATTTAAAAGCTTTTTATGGTGTTGTTATTACCCAGCTTAAAAATAATGAAGAAGTAAAAGTCACGACTGATACTGAGGAAATTATTGCTAAGTATTCATTTAGGATTAAAAAGGTCATCAGTGATAATGCAAAACGAGACTGGAAACATAATGAGGTTGTCCATAAAACGATGCACAGAAATTTAGATGATTGTTTGTTTGATATGTTTGAAGAAATCGGCGTTGTCATTGATAAATCCAACATTGATTTGCTTGATTTAATTATTGATGAAACTATGAAAGTTGCGGTGGCAAGGTATTAATGAAAACTTATGTGCTAGACTTAGTATCACCATTTGACAAGACAACCGTATATATAGAACGTAAAAACATCAAAAACATTCATCTTAAAGTATTTAGAGATTTAAAAGTTGTTTTATCTGTACCAAACGAAGTAACGGACGAGTGGATTTCCTATTTCCTCAAGAAAAAATCAGGCTGGATTGAAAAACAATTACGAAAATACAAGCAATCAAGTGGCTATAATACCTTGATTGATATTAAAAGTGGAACGTCTACCCAATTATTAGGACAAGACCGAAGGATTATTAAAAAAATTTCTGATAGAAATTGTGTAATTGAAGAAGAAAAAAATATTATTGTTTATGCGAGTGAAAAGAGTAAAAAGCACCAACAAATTTTAGAAAGATGGTGGCGAGAAAAAGCATATGACATTTATATAAATGAAATGGAGGAGATTTTTAATAGGATTTTTAGAAAATATGGTGTAGAAAAACCTACTATATATATCAGAAAAATGAAAACTTTATGGGGAAGTTGTACACCATCAAAAAACAAAATCACATTAAATGAGTATTTGCTAAAAGCTGATCTCCGTTGCATCCAATATGTTATTTTGCATGAATTGACGCATCTTCTTTATCCTTATCACAATAATGACTTTTATAATTTTTTGACTGTTCAAATGCCTGATTGGAAAGAAAGAAAAAAGCAATTGGATTTAGAAGTAGTTCAAGGACTATAATTTAAAAACTAATTTTACTTGAATTGTTTATTTTGGAAAAACTTGAATAATAATTAGGATAACAACAGATATGCTGTGTATAGAATAGTATAAAAACAGTAGTAGCGATTTTACGTAATCTTAAAATAGACATATATTAAATTAGATATTTATCAGTCCTTATCCCCAACCAGCGGTCGCGTGTTCGAGTCACGTTTTCGGCTCTTTTGAAAAACGGTTGAAACCTATGGTTTCAGCCGTTTTTTTGTATCCCAATTTCAGTTTCAAAATGTTCTGCTGCATGACTTTTGCATGTGATTGATGGTGGAGAAAATACCGGCAGTTTTGCATCATGATGGAAGGGAAAAGTTTTTTTGGATATGTAAAGCTGGCCAATGGAAATAAGAAAAAAGCCAGGATGCAGCAAAAACAGAGGAAGGCTGTCACAAAAAGGAAAACCATGGTATACTGGAGAAAACTGCGGCAGAGGAGGAGAACATATGGCGTATCAAGAGCTGGTGAAAAACTTTAACCGGATTCGCGATTATATGCGGGAGTTTTATATCTATGGATACAAAAGCCGCAAGGCGTTTACCAATAAAAGCAGCCGCTCGTATGACAATGAGCGGCGCAGGGTAGAAGGGTGGATGGGAGACTATATGCAGTCGCGCCGAAGCGCCAGCGGAAAACAGATTTTTTTAACCATTGACAGCAGAACCATCAGCCATAATCCCCTTTATCAAGCTTGGAAAGTAAAAAGTTTTACCGATGGCGATATGACACTGCATTTTTTATTGTTAGATATTTTGGCAGAAAAAGCGCTGTCGTTTCCGGAAATTTTGCAGCGACTGGACCAGGCCCTTTCTGTTTTTCCATCCCCCAAAACATTCGATGCCTCAACGGTGCGTAAAAAGCTGAAAGTATATGCAGAAGAAGGACTGGTCACGGCGAAAAAACAAGGAAACACCATCGTTTATTCCGCTGCCAAGCCGCCGGAGGGGTTAAACGAGGACGCCCTCAATTTCTTTTCAGAAGCGGCGCCCTGCGGTGTCATTGGTTCCTATTTGCTGGACCAAACGAAAAGTGCCCATGAGATTTTTGCATTGAAACACCATTATATTGCATCGGCCATGGACAGCCAGGTGCTCTATGAACTTTTTTTGGCATTGCGGCAAAAGTGTTCTGTCACGCTGGAATTGGAGAATCGGAAAAAAGACGGCGTCCGTGTTTTGACGGTGACGCCGCTGAAAATCAGAATCAGTGTGCAAAATGGCCGGCAATATTTGACGGCCTATGAACAACAGACCAAACGCATCAGCTCCTTTCGGCTGGACCATGTGCGCACCGTAAAACTGGGGAAACAAGAACTACAGATGGAAGAATGGAAGGCTGCGCTAGAGCGGATGGAAGCGCATTTGTGGGGCGTCAGCAGCCAAAGCCATACAAAAGAACGCATGGACTATGTGGAGTTTACCATCTGCTATCAGCCGCAGGAGCATTATATTCCAAAGCGTCTGCTGCGGGAGAAAAGATGCGGAACGGTGGTGCAGCTCAATGAAACGACCTGCAAATTTATGGCAGAAGTGTATGATGCCAGCGAGCTGATACCCTGGATTCGGACGTTTCTTTGCCGGATAACCCAGTTTCACTGCTCCAATCAAGCGTTGGAAGACAAGTTTTACAACGATCTGGAGGAGATGTATGCCATGTATCAGCTGGGAGGTGAAAAACCATGATTTTTTTCCACTGGTATGGCGTATATTTTCAAGCGATGGCAAAGATTCTATCTGCCGCCTTGGATCATCCGCTGGATAAAAAAGAGATCAGACGGCTGGTGCAGGATACAGTCGTAGGGGAAACGGCCTTTTTTCTGCTGTCGGCGCTGGAAGAAGGGCGATGGCAGTTATTGACAAAAGAAGGCACAACGCCCATCAAAAATAAACCGGTGCTGCCCTTGACTACGTTGGAAAAACAATGGCTTAATGCCATTGCCCTGGATAAACGGATGCACCTTTTTTGTGAAGCGCCATATGAGGATCCCCAGGTGGAGCCGCTATTTTTGCCGGAGGACATTTGCGTGTTTGACCGGTATCAAGATGGAGATCCTTATGAGGATGAGACTTACCGCGCCCATTTTCGGCTGATTTTATCTGCCATCAAGGAAGGAAAGCAACTGGAAATCACCATGAAAAACAGGACAGGCTCCCTCATGCGGCGCAGGGTGCAGCCGCATCATTTGGAATATTCGCCCAAGGACGATAAATTTCGTCTTATCACAACGGGAAACCGGTTTGGCAACACCATCAATCTCAGCAGGATTTTGACTTGTCAATGGTCCAAAACGCCATTGGTTACGGCGGGTGAGCCGGAAGAAAAGCAAGATGCCAAAAGAAAGCTGGTCTGCTTGTTACACGACAAGCGGCGGGCTTTGGAGCGGGTGCTGCTGCATTTTTCCCATTTAGAAAAAGAAGTGGAACAGCTGGATGATGTTTCCTATCGTCTTACCCTTTGGTATGACCGGGAAGATGAAACAGAGCTGGTGATTCGGATTCTTTCCTTTGGGCCTTTGGTGCAGGTTGAGGAACCGGAGGACATGGTAGAAGAGATAAAAAGGCGGTTGTCACTGCAAAAGCGCTTGGGGCGGTCGCGCAGCGTTTAGAGAAGGAAACAGCGCTGCATTTTCTTACCTTTAGAAAGTGGATTGATGGTACCGAGAAACTGCCGGATGGAAGAGAAAAAGGCCAAGTCCCGATTCGGGCTTTTGGCCTTTTTTATTTTCTTAGGAAGCGATCTGGATAGTGCGCAACTTTTTTTCCGTGAATCATGGCTAAAAAAGGAGTATCCTAAAGCCATCAAACAAAACAGACGGTTTACCTGTCTGTTATAATCAGAAAAAGAAAGGAGCAGTCTTATGGTGGAAATTAGAGGAACGGTCAATACGGCCCTTTGCTTTGCCAAGGAAGTGGAAGAAGGGGCCATGGCGCAAATCCAACGGCTTTGCAGCTATGACTTAAGTGCAGGCAGCAAAATTAGAATCATGCCCGATGTCCATGAGGGAAAGGGATGCACCATTGGCACCACCATGACAGTCCACGACAAGGTCTGCCCCAATTTGGTGGGGGTGGATATTGGCTGTGGCATGTACACGGTGCAGTTAGCAGAAAAGAAAATAGACTTTGCAGCAGTGGATGATGCCTGCCACTGGATTCCCTCGGGGAAAGGTGTCTGGGAAGGGCGAATGGAGCGGTTTGACCTGGGGCAGCTGCGCTGTTTTCGTTCCCTGCGGGATACCAAGCGGCTGGAACGGTCGCTGGGCACCCTGGGCGGAGGAAATCATTTCATCGAAATAGACCAGGCAAAGGATGGCACCTATTATTTGATCATTCATTCTGGCAGCCGCAATTTGGGAAAACAAGTGGCGGAGCTTTATCAGCAGTTGGCCATTGATTTGCACAGCGGAAAGGAAACTTATTTTTTGCAGCGAGAGGTCTTGATTGCATCTTATAAAGCGGCAGGCCGGCGCAAAGAAATTGCAGCAGCTTTAAAAGCCTTGGCAGCACAGGCAGAAAGCCGTAAGCCAGATGTGCCAGAAGACCTTTGCTGGCTGTATGGCACCTATTTAGAAGATTATTTGCATGATGTGGCCATTTGCCAGCTGTTTGCCCGGCGCAACAGAGAGAAAATGGCAGAGCTTTTGTTGGAGCGCACCCATCTAACGGCGGTACAATCGTTCCATACGGTCCACAACTACATTGATGTGGAGGAAATGATTTTGCGCAAAGGCGCCATTGCTGCCAGAAAGGGCGAGCTGGTGCTGATTCCCATGAATATGCGAGACGGCTGCCTGCTGGCTGTGGGGAAAGGAAATGACCAGTGGAACCAGTCGGCGCCCCATGGGGCAGGACGGCGGATGTCCCGCACCCAGGCAAAAGAACGGCTGGATATGGACACATACCGGATGCAAATGGAAGGCATTTATACCACATCGGTGCAAGAAAGCACACTGGATGAGGCGCCCATGGCCTATAAACCCATGGAAGAGGTGATGGAGCAGATGGAAGCATGTGTGGAGGTGCTGGAAGTACTGCATCCAGTGTTCAACTTCAAAGCTTCGGAATGGGGCGGAGATGGAAAAAGGAGGGAGGCGCCAGGAGGAGAGAAATGTTGAATCCTTGGAAGATTTGGTACAGATGTTTCAGCAAGAGGAAGAGGCCCTAGAAACTGGAGAAAGGAAATACTTCTCTTCAAAAGAAAAAATGAAATTAGATCTTTTTGGACATTGTTAAAAGCAAACAGAAAAAAGGAGTAGAACAACGGAAAAAAGCTGAAAAAACAGAAAAAGCCATCTTTTTTTGGATGGCTTTTTTGAAGGTATTTTCTTTGAATTCAAGCAGAAAAAGGCGCTGTTTTAAACATGCTTTTTGTTTTCCGCTTGCCTTTTGCTGCAGGCTTTTGTATGATGAGAAAAACAAATGTTTTGTTGCCAGGTGAACCCAACCTTTGACGTGCCCTGTACAACAGCGAGAAAGGGAGTGGCAAAGATGAAAGAAGTGACTTGGCGTATCACAAAGAGTAAAATTGAAGCCTATTTGCATTATTTATGGGAGATGGAAAAAAGCCCAAAAACAATCGAAAAATACCGGCGGGATTTATATGGCTTGTTCCAGATGTTTTCCGGCCGGCCGGTACAAAAAACAGATTTACTGCAATGGAAGGCAGCTTTGGAAACACAATATCAACAGTCCAGCATCAATGGGAAACTGGTGGCGGTCAACGGTTTTTTGGCCTATTATGGCCTGCATCAATGGCGGATGAAATTGGGCAGGATTCAAAAAAAGATGTTTTGTGCAGAAGAAAAGGAATTGACCAAAGCCGAATATTTTCGTTTGGTGAAAGCAGCAGAGCAAAAAGGAAACGAACGTCTTTCGCTTGTGCTGCAAACCATTTGTGCAACAGGCATTCGGGTGTCGGAATTACAGTTTATCACAGGACAGGCGGTGGAAAAAGGCCGGGCTGAGGTGTGCTGCAAGGGAAAAAGGCGGGTGATTTTTCTGCCGGCAGCCTTACAAAAAAAGTTGAAGCAATATAAAAGAAAACGGCAGCATCAAAATGGGCCGCTGTTTTGCACTCGTTCCGGCTGTCCATTGAACCGGAGCAATATGTGGTCGGATATGAAAAAACTGTGCCAAAAGGCACAGGTGGCGGCAGAAAAAGTATTTCCTCATAATTTGAGGCATCTCTTTGCAAGAATTTTTTATGGAATGGATCGAGATTTGGCCAAATTGGCAGATCTTTTGGGCCATAGCAGCATTGAAACAACGCGGATTTACATTATGGAAAGCGGCGTGGAACATAAAAGAAAGCTAGAAAAGATGGGGTTGATTACATAATTTCAGTTTGGTAGTGATGGGGCAAATAGAAAAAAACGGAATCGGGATTTCTTATTTTGAAAAACCAGTTCCGAATTTCAGTTTGGTAGTAAACCATGCGAAAAAATGCTGATTCACTTTTACATTTTTCAATATACCACTATTTCCAATGTTTGGCAATAGAATTTCGCGGAAAACGTCATGAAAAGAAAACCGAAAAAAAGGTGAAAAAGTTTTTGCCTTGTTCTCGGTTTATTTTTGTGTCATTTATCCATTTTGAGTTTCCAAAAACTGGCAATTAAAATTTTTTTCTGCTGGTTTTATTTTTTTTTATGAAAAAAACAAACGTTTCGTTTCCTGGTCTCTTTTTTCATTACTACAAAACTGAAAATCTGTGATTTTCTGTAAGCAAAAGAAAAAAATCTGGCATTCCAGGCTAGTTTGTTTCCGGAAAAATAGCTTGTCTTCCTCTTTTGTTTGCAGGCTACAGTCAGCTGGTTTGCTGCTTTGTTTCTGGCAGGCAAGGCAAACAGATGCAAAAAATCGATTTTGCTTTTACATCCCTTGGACAGAGTGGACATTGACAAGGAAGAAAAGGGAAAATTGATTACAAAAGGAGGAAAAGGGAAAATGAAAAGACGTGTTTTTCCAGTGCTGCTGGCAGCTTGCATGGCAGCTTCTGCAATTCCAGTGCCAGTGATGGCACAAGATGGAACAGCACAGGCTGTAGCACAGGAAAGTAAAGCAGAAGCAGACGGCGAAGGCGATGCAGTTGTAAGCGGCGAAGGCGAAGCAGGTTCTCTGAAAGTACAGGCTTTGAGCAGTTCTGCTCGCAGCTTAGACATGAGTGAGCTGGAAGTTTTGATCGCATATGCCAAACCAGGCGATACCATCGAATTAAAGGACAAAACTTATACACTGGACCGTTCTTTGGTGATCGATAAGCCACTGCACATTGTAGGGACCGAAGGCACGGTCATTGACGGCAGCAATACCACTTATCCGGTCTATGGGGAGCAAGGAGCATCAGCATGATGCTTTAATTACTCCATTTTGGTCTATGCAGATGATGTGACCATAGAAGGGGTAAAGATCATCGGGAAAACTTCTGCCATTGGCGTGGGCAATAATGATACCAGCAAAACTCCTTATTTTGCAGAAGACACAGACAAAACACCGTTGTATGAAAATTATCCAGAGGGCGGTTACAGTGGTTTTACGTTGAGAAATTGTGAAGTGACAACTGCTGCACCTAATGGAGACATTGGCAGCGCTTCTTTGATCCAGCTGGATGGGCCGGATGCAACCATCGAAAATAACGTGATTTCCGATGTGGATTGTGATTTTGCAAAAATCAAAGTGGAAAAGACCAATACCACTGTGACGGGCAACACCTTCCTTAATGTCAGTGGGACAGGCGAATTGGTAGGCACAAACTGGGATTTCGATCCTCCAACCAATGTTATTGAAGACAACGACTCTTACCGTGCCATTGTATCCAATACAACTCAATTACAGGAGGCTTTGGATGCAGCCCAAGACGGGGATACGATTTTGCTGGAAGAAGGGACTTACTCTGTAGGTTCTCTGCGTATCAACCATGCCGTCAGCTTCCAAGGGGCCGGCGAAGAAACGGTTTTGGTTGGTTCCATCAACTATTATTGTGGCGGAGAATATGACGGTGAAATCAAAGTATCCGACCTGACGGTAAAAGCACCGGAAAACAACACCACAGATGAGCAGGCCATTTGGTGGAGTTACAATGCACAAGATCCATTGACGGGTGCAACTTTGGTGGTTGAAAACTGCAAAGTGGTGGATTATCTGTTTGGGATTGGTGTCAATTCCAGCACAACCGATTGTGATGTGGTGGTAGATAATCTCATGCTGGAAAACGTATGGTGCGGCGCCAATGTGAGTGAAAAAACCAACACCATCCAAAGCTATGACATTGCAGAAGGCAGCGATGTGGTTTATGAAGTGCAGGTATTTGGTGGAGGAAGTGCAGTAGAAGCAAACACCTATTACAAAACATGGGAAGACTGCCAGGAAGATACAGGCCGTGCAAATCCTGCTTTAGACAGCAATGACAAAAAGCCTCTGATCAAAGAAGGCAACTGGCCAGCCGTGGCAGAGGCCGATGGCTATTACTACGGTTCTGTGCAAAAAGCAGTGGATCAGGCAGAAGAAGGTGCAACCATCCATCTGAAAGCCGGCACATATGAGATTGGCCGTTTGGATGTGAAAAAACTGGTGAATATGGAAGGTGCTGGGGCCGAGGAAACGGTGCTGAAAGGATGCTTGGTTTATTCTGTGGATGCAACGGAAGAAGCCATGTCCGTATCCAATTTGACGTTGCAGGCTGATGATAGCAATAATGAAAAAGCCATCATTTGGAGTATGCGCACCGATTCTCAGCATACGGGCACACTGACCGATTGCGATTTGACAGTAGACCATTGTATCATCAAAGACTTTAAGTATGGTGTAGCACTGGATACCAACGCAAGCAGCTGCAATTTGGCAGTGACCAATACGGTCTTTGAAAATACCTGGTGCGGTGTCAGCACCAAAACCGAAAGCACTGGCGACTTGGTATTGGAGCAAACCACAACCGATGGGGAATACATCATCCAAGCATTTGGTGCGGCCGCTTCTGGGGAAGGAACGGAAAACAAATATTATGAAACCGTAGAAGACTACGAAGCAGGCCAAGGCGTAGATGGCAGCGAAACAGGCACTTATGTTTCCAACAGTCAACAGCTGCAAGCTGCTTTGGCTTTGGCAAACCCTGGCGATACCATCAAGCTGGGCGCAGGTGTTTATGAGCTTGCTGCCAATCAGTGGGGTGGCACACCGGTTAACTTGGTTGGCGCAGGCGCAGGCAAAACCATCATTGCAGATGCCCTTTGGAGAGGCGGCGTAAATGGCGCTGTGGTAGAAGGTGTGGAAACGCTGTTGGTGGAAGGCATCACCTTCCAAAATGTGGATGGCATTGACAACTGGAGCAATACAGGTTTTGGCTTTACGCAGATCAACGGCTGCACCATTACGGTGAAAGATTGTGTCTTTGACGGATGGCAATATGGCGTGCATATGAACGGTGCTAATCCAGGAACTACCATCAATTTGGAAAATGTGGACTTTGTCAATACCTTTATTGGTATGTCCGCACAAATCAGTGAAGGCACTGGCCTTGGAACCATCACAAACGTAACCACCACCGATGGCGCAATGGCAGTGCAGGTGTTTGGTGAGAATGAAGACTATCATTACTATACCATTGACGCCTTTGAAACAGCCAGAGGCGAAGCAGCAGCACCGGCCATCGCTGCCTTGGATCATAGTGCATTGACAGAAGGCGTGGATTTTGAAAACGTCGATGGCAATTTGAAAGGTTATGTGGTAACCGAGGGAGAAAGCATTCAAGACGCCATTGACAAACTGGCTGACGCAAATGGCAAAAACATTCTTGTTGTGGCTCCGGGCACCTATGACGAAGAGATTACCATCAACAAATCCATCACTCTGCGCGGGGCCAACGTTGGCGTAAATCCAAACACCCAAGAGCGTGGAGAAGAAACTGTCCTTGGTAAAGTGACAGTACAGGGAGAAAATCTGGATGTTGTGTTGGATGGCCTGAAATTTAGCGGCGACTATACCAAAGCTGCCATCGAATCCAGCTATAACAACTGTGCTGGTACCAATTTGACGGTACAAAACTGCGTGGCAGAAGATTTGAATGCTCCGTTTGTATTTACCTATTCCGACGATACGAAACGGTTGGATAAAGTAACGGTAAAAGACAATCAGGTGACAAACATCACGGGAGAAAACACGGCATTCAATTTGTGGGCAGCCAGCGAACATGAAATCACCGGCAATGTGGTAGAAAACATTGGCCTGGGCGCCTTCAATTTAGATTCCACTGTTGGGGATGTGCTGTTTGAAAACAACACCATCAACAACGTAGGAGGATGCGGTTTGCAGATTGCAAATCAAGCCACCGACGGAACCGTTGAAATTTTGGATAACAAAATTGATAAGGCACAAGACGCCGGTATCCGTGTCTATGGCAACCCCATCAGTTCTGCCTTTGTCATCGAAGATAACGAAATGAATGACTGCGGTCATGCCATTACCTTCTATAATGACGGCGATCCAGAAAACGATACTACCATCATTACTGGTGCCATTACATCCAAAAACAATACCCATAATGGGGAAGGCGTTGCAATTGAATATGGTGAAGGCGCCACAACGCCAGAAGGCCAGTATAAAATCACCGTGAAAAACGGCGACGAAGTGGTGGCAGAATATCTGGCAAGCGCCGATGCAGAAGGTAAGGCTACGGTGACGCTGCCTGCAGCCTTGACCAGAAGCGGCTATACCTTCCGCGGCTGGTCGGATGGTGATACGGTTTATAGTGCAGAAGAAGATGTGACGGTGGAAAAAGACACCACCTTCGAAGCCAGCTGGAAGAAGAAATCAGACAGCGGCAGTGGTTCTCCTGACATCAGCGGCGGCGGCGGAAGCGCTTCCAGCTCCACCAAATACGATGTGATTGTGGAAGACACCGAAAACGGCAAAATCACACTGTCCGATGATGAAGCCAAAAAAGGCGACGAAGTGACCATCACCGTAACACCAGATGAAGGCTATGTGCTGGACAAACTGACGGTATTGGATGAAGATGGCGACGAAGTGGATGTGGAAGAAAATGCCGATGGTACGTTCACCTTTACCATGCCAAGCGATGATGTGACCATTAGCGCCACCTTCCAGACCGAAGAAGAAGCCGAAGCAACAGAAGAAACGAAAGCAAGCCAGTTTGTGGACGTGCTTTCCACCGACTGGTTCTACACTGCCGTACAGTATGTGGCAGAAAACGGTCTGATGAGCGGTGTTGGCGACAATTATTTTGCACCTAACGGCACCACCACCAGAGAAATGCTGGCTATGGTGCTGTATAACCTGGCCGGTCAGCCGGAAGTGACGGCAGAAAATCCATTCAGCGACGTTGCAGCAGGCCAATGGTACACCGATGCCATTGTGTGGGCAGCAAAAACAGGCGTTGTGGCCGGTTATGAAGACGGCACCTTTGGCGTTGGCGACAACATCACCAGAGAACAGCTGGCCGCCATGTTGTATCGTTACGCATCCATGAACGGCGCCGACGTTTCGGTTGGAAGCAGCCTGGTTGGCTTTGCCGATGGCAATACCGTATCGGGCTATGCCGTAGAAGCAGTGCAATGGGCCGTTGGCACAGGCATCCTCAGCGGAGATGGCACCAATTTGATGCCGCAGTCTGATGCAACGAGAGCGCAGGTGGCTTCCATGTTAATGCGTTACTGCCAAAACGTGCTGAACTAATGATGGAGTAAGCATGAAATCAGATACATTCCCTAATTCCATAAAGCGGCCGAAAAAAAGGCCGGCGTGATAATCCCTAGCAAAGCAGTTTGCAGGCAAGATTTGCCTGCAGGCTGCTTTTTTGATGAACCCAGATGCTATAAAAGGTATTTATGATGGAAAATTTGATATTGTTGCGCGGTCAAATGGATCAGCCTTTTTTGTTTTTTGCTGAACGGAATTGCAGTCTAAAGTCAAGTTTGAGATTGTAAAGAAACCAGCTCTGTGATAAAATAAAAATGAATTTTTAAATTTATCTTTATTGATGGAGGAAACCATGCCAAAAGTTGCTTATTCAGAAGAAGAAAAAGCGCAAATCAGAGAAAACCTGATTGTCACTGGTTTGGCTTTGATGGCCAAGCAAGGCATCCAGCATACGACGGTGGAGCAGATCTACCGGAAAGTGGGCATTTCCCGCACCTTTTTCTATTCGTTTTTTTCCACAAAAGAAGATTTTGTGCTGGAGACGCTGTATTATCAGCAGCCAAAAATCCTTGCCTATGCGAAGAAGCTCATGGCCGATCCTGCCCTTTCTTGGCGGCAGGCGGTAGAGCAGTTTTTTCTTACTTGCTGCTATGGCGAACAAAACGGCATTGCTGTGATGTCCATCGAGGAACAATCCCAGTTATTTCGGCGGTTATCTAAAGAAAGTGAGCGGGTTTTCCGTCAGAAGCAAACCGATTTGTTTTGCCAGATTTTAAAAAGCTTTGGCGTTGATGTAGGCTTACAACAGGTTGGGGTTGTTGTCAATTTGTGTTTGACAGTTTTGGTTATCCGCAGGGCTATTCCTGATACCTTGCCGTTTTTTGTCTCAAATGCAGCCGATGAAACGGTGCAAGTACAAGTACGCTCTTTGGTGGATTATCTGGAACAGCAAAAAAGAACAGAGCGGTGAGCAAACAGAATTCGTCTAAATGTATGAACCCATGGATTTGGACGATTTTTTTTCCACTCAATAAAGACAAATTTTTAAATTTATCTTTATTAAAACAAAGAAACAAGAACAGGAGGAAAGAAAAATGGGTTTTTTTGGAAAATTCTTTCAGGGACCAAAGGTAGACATGGAAAAAAGCAACGCCAATGCCAAAAGAATGCGGGAACTCTTTAACCACGTGGTGGAAGATGGGGATTCGTATCGATTGATTTTTGGGTACACAGAAGATGTATCCCGGTTTCATTATGGGTTTGTCCATGGCAGCAAGACGAAAATTGGAAATCTCATTGTGGGGTGGAAGGAAGCAGAACAAACTATCGTGGTGGTGCCCACGGTGCCCGACCTTTCTGGCTGCGGGGACCCAACGTATTACCGCCGCAATGAAATCTTAAAGGCCTACCGCAATAAATATCCCACCGATGCCTTTGTGATTTACCCAGATAAGAAAGGGTACATCGCCATCAATGCCTATGACTGGCTGGAAGACGAGACATTATATGTATACGTTTCTCAAGAAGAGGAATTGGCTGCTTTTACAACGTTTTTTATGAATCAGTTTGCCAAAAAATAAGGAGAAAGCCATGTTAGGGACTTTAGGTGCTGTTTTGGGGCTGATGGTTGTGGTCTTTTTGTTTGGCCGGTTTTGGTTTGCACTGGTGGAGGGGGTGCTTTCCTTTGTCAAAAAGCGGCTGTTTCGGCCGAAGGAGACAATGAGCTGGCATACCTGGGAGGACATCCAGGAAAAGAGAGAAGATCAAAACAAAACGTTGTAACAGATAGGCCGTAAAAAAAGAGGACATCAAACGGCCAGCTTAGGCAGCTGGATGGGAAAAACAATTTTCATAAAAAAGCTGGAATCCTTTTTCTGATCAGGATTCCAGCTTTTTTTATCTTTGACAAAGAGACTGCCCTTTTATTTTTCTCTCATGGGCAGAATTTCTTTTTTGTATACATGGCGCAAAAAGATGGTGCAGATGCAAAGAGAAACAATTTCTGCAATGGGGAAAGCAAACCATACGGTAGAAAGTCCGCCAATTTTTGAAAACACAAAGGCCAATGGCAGCAAAACAGCCAGCTGACGCAGCACCGACACCCAAAGGCTCAGCATCCCATGGCCCAGGGACTGGAAAAAGGAAGAGCAGATGACGGAATAGCCGGCAAACAAAAAGCTGACGCTGATAATCCGCAGTGCCGGTACGCCGATGGAGAGCATATTGTCAGAAGCGTCAAAAATACGCAGCAGAAGTACTGGAAATGCCTGCATAATCAAAAGGCCCAGCAGCATGATGCAAACGGCGTAACAAATGCTCAATTTTACCGTCTTTGTGATGCGCTCGCTTTTTCTGGCGCCAAAGTTATAAGCAATGATGGGCACCATGCCGTTATTGAGGCCAAAAACAGGCATGAAAACAAAGCTTTGCAGTTTGAAATAAACGCCAAAAACAGCTGCTGCTGTGGAAGAAAAGGCAATCAAAATTTTGTTCATACCAAAAGTCATCACGCTGCTGATGGAAGCCATAATAATGGAAGGAACGCCTACAGCGTAGATGCATTTGATGATATAGCCGTTGGGGCGAAACCTTTTCATTTTCAGTTGGATTTCTTTGTTTTTCTTTATGTTGATAAAAAGCGCCAGGAAAAAGGCCACAATCTGGCCAAACACCGTGGCCACAGCAGCGCCAGCCACGCCCATTTTTGGAAACCCAAAGAGACCAAAAATTAAAATGGGATCAAAGATAATGTTTAAAATGGCACCCACCCCTTGGGTGATCATGGTATAGAAGGTTTTGCCGGTGGATTGAAGCAACCGTTCAAAGGTGATCTGACCAAAAATACCAAAAGAAAAAAGAGTGCAAATTCTTAAATAATCGGCGCCGCCGTCAATGATTTCTGCAATATCAGTTTGAGAGCGGAAAAAGAAATCGGAAAAAAGAAGGCCCAGCACCGCAAAAACCAAAAAGCTTAAAAAAGCCAGGAAAATGGCATTTTGTGCTGTGTGATTGGCCCGGTCAAAGTTTTTTTCGCCCAAGCTTTTGGAAAGCAGGGCGTTGATGCCAACGCCGGTGCCGGTGGCAACAGCGATCATCAGGTTCTGTGCCGGAAAGGCCAGAGAAACGGCAGTCAGCGCATTTTCGCTGATGCGGGAAACAAACATACTGTCTACGACATTATAAAGTGCCTGTACCAACATGGAAATCATCATGGGAACAGACATGGAAATGAGCAGTTGATTGACGGGCATGGTGCCCATTTTATTTTCTGGAACTGCTTCGGACATGAAAATACCCTCCTTTTGTTGTGACAAAATAGTTTCCAAAGAAACTATTTTTAGAAACATAAAAAAATAGCCTAATGATTATTATAAAATAGATATTTAACCTTGTCAATGCAGTTTCTTGACAAACCCTGATAAAGGCCATAAAATGAAACAAAGAATGAATATACGAAAGGGTTATTATTATGGAACAGCAAACTTCTGAAGAGTTAAAATATGTTTCGATGCTCCATAGAAAGACACAAATCTTTCTCAACGAACGCACCAAAGCATTAGGCGTTTCTGGAGCAGAAGTGCCTTTTATTTTTATTGCCTGCCGCATGGGACAGCTGCCGCAATATCAATTTTGCACGATGTTAGATATCAGCAAAGGCACGGTGGCAAAGGTTTTGGCAGGATTGGAACAGGAGGGCTATATCACCCGCAGCATCAATGCAGAAGACGGACGGAGCATGGATGTTTTTCCCACCCAAAAAGCGCTGGATCTGTATCCAAAACTGCAAGAAATTGGCTGCCGCTGTATGGATAAAATGACAGAACCCATGACAGAACAGGAACGAGAGCAGTTTTTTTTGCTGCTGAAAAAATCTGCCCTGTCCATCAGCCGCTTTGTTGATGCGCTGCAAGAATAATATTCACAAAAATTTCATGTTCTGTCAGAAAAAAAGCAGTATACTGAAAGCATAATGGACAATGTGCAAACCATACATTGACATCAGAACAGAAAGGGGAAATGGCTGTGCAAAGAAAAACATTTTTGATGGGCATTGCCACCGGGATTGTGGCTTCGGCCGTTGCACTGGGCACCATGAACATGGCTTCGGTGGTCATCAACGCCAAAGATAAAACATTTACCGTAACCGATAAAATGAATTATATCGGCAGTATTTTGGAGCAAAACTATGTGGACGATGTGGATGAAGGAGAAATGGTGGAAGGCGCCTTCCGCGGCATGGCGGCAAGCATCGGCGATCCTTACACCACTTATTTTACGGCAGATGAAATGGCTTCGTTTCTGGAGGACATCGAAGGCGAGTTTTGCGGCATTGGCGTGACGGTGATTTTCGATGAAACGGCCAACTGTCTGCGGGTGGTTTCGGTGATGGATGGCAATCCGGCGCAGAAGGCAGGAATTTTGGCTGGAGATTACATCATTTCTGTAGATGGAGAAGACGTGCGTGGTGTCGACAGCGACACGGTGGTCAGCAAAATGAAAGGAGAAGCCGGCACTGAGGTAACCGTTGGCGTTTTGCGAGAAGAGATGGAACTCTCCTTTACTATGAAACGGGACACCATTGAAGTGCAGTCGGTGACAGGAGAAATGCAAGAAAACGGCATTGCCTATCTAGCCATCAGCAGCTTCAACAGCAATACATACCAGCAGTTTCAAAAAGAATATGATGCCTTGATGGCGCAAAATCCCAAGGGTTTGATTTTGGACTTACGCGATAACACCGGCGGCGTGCTGGAAGTAGCCAACGAAATTGCAGACACCTTAGTGGGCGAGGGCACCATTGTGTATACCATCGATAAAGAAGGCAACCGGCAGGATTATACTTCCGATGCCAACAAAATCGACATTCCTCTTTGTGTTTTGGTCAATGGGCAAAGTGCCAGTGCATCGGAAGTGCTCTCCGGGGCAGTGCAGGGCAACGACTGCGGCACTCTGGTTGGCACCCAGACCTTTGGTAAGGGCTTGGTACAGCAGACTTTTGGCTTGCCGGATGGATCGGCTTTGAAAGTAACGGTGCAGAAATATTATACGCCAGATGACGTTTGTATCCAGGGTGTTGGGCTGACGCCAGATGTGGTGGTGGAACTGCCGGACGGCCTCATCAGTCCGCAGCTGCTGACAGAAGGACAGACAGATACCCAGCTGGAAAAGGCAATGGATGTGATTTTAGAACAGGCAAAATAAAAGCGAAATGGTAAAAAAAGACTGGAATCCCAAACGCTTATTGGGCGCAGCTTCCGAAGAAAACGAAGATGGCTGCAATCCTTCGATACAAAGGATTGCAGCCATTTGATGTTTTTCAAGGTTGTTTTTTTTGCAGAGTGCTGTCGCAATTTCCAAGAAGAAAAAGAAGAAAGATAAACACAATGGGTTTTTTGGAAACTGCTTTGGGTTCCAGTCTTTTTCTGTTTGGCAGAATGTTTTAAAAAAGCTTTTGCTGCCCGCGCCATGAAAGTGCGGCATCTTTTTTATACGCAGCTTTGTTTAAGCATTTTTGTTATGCTTTCTGCATTCTCTTGCATACAAAATGAGGCAAAAGATGGATAGAATCAATTCCACCACCGGCTGCGCAGCAATGACACCTTGTAACCCTCCGATGTGGTTGAGCACGATGACGGCTGGGATAAACAAAAGGGCGTTGCGCATCAATGTAATGCAAAGGGAGGGCAGGGCTTTGCCCAGGGCCTGAAAATAGCTGGTTACCATGTTGATGATGCTCAGCAGCCCGGCAGAAAGGCACAAAATGCGAAGGAAATAGCCGGCCTGGGCAATCAGTGTTTCTTCGTGCAAAAAAAAGGCCGTAAGCTGGTTGGAACAGAGCAAAAACAGCACCGTAAAGAAAAGCCCCAACACCAATCCATAACAGATGGAAAGGAACATGGTTTTTGACAGACGCTCCTTTTCACCGGCGCCATAGCAAAAACCAATGAGCGGCGTCACCCCTTGGGATAGTCCCACCAAAAGCATGATGGGCACCATGTCAATTTTATAAGCAATGCCGTAAGCAGCAACGGCATTGGCGCCGTACCTGGAAATGTACTGGTTGAGCACGATGTTGGAAATGCTCATCAAAACAGTGATGAGGGCCCCGGGAATGCCGATGGAAACGACGCTTTTGGCCAGATAAAAGCTTGGGCGAAATTGTTTTGGCGAAAGGGAAAAGAGCGCCGTTTTGTTTTTGTGCTGTTTCCAAAGGCAGAAAAAATAATAGATGGTGGCAAAGAAAAAGCCCAAAGAAGTGGCCAAGGCAGCGCCGGCGGTGCCCATTTGTAACGGAAGAATCAGCACATAGTCTAAGACAACATTGATGGCATTACCCAGCACCAGCCCCACCGTGCTTTCTTTGATCAGCCCAATGGAGCGAAACAGATGGACAAATCCATTGGAGAACATGATAAAGGGCGCGCCAAGAAAAATAAATTGCAGATAATCGCAGGTATAGGCCATGGTTTCTTCATCGGCGCCGGCAAGCAGGGCAATAGGCCGGGTAAAACAAAGCCCAATGGCCAGGGTGAGGATACCGGCAAAAAACATGGCATAGATACAAAATTGGACGGTTTTTCCGGCCAAATCCCTTTTGTTTTCGCCCAAAAGCCTTGCGGCAACACTGCTGCCGCCCATGCCAAAGATACAGGCAATGGACATGATGATCAGCAGGATGGGCGTGCATAAGGTGACGGCCGCAATCATGGCTGGTTCTTGTGTCATGGAGACGAAAAATGTGTCTGCTATGTTGTAAATTAATGTGGTCAGCTGTCCCAGCATAGCTGGGATGCCCATGGTCAAAATGGCCTTGGCGATATTTTTTTCTTCAAAAACAGGTTGCATCATCGGGACCTCCTTTATTCTAGAGGCCATTGTATGATATAATGACTGTAAAAAAACAGGACATTTGTCCGGGTGGAGGCAGTATGAAAAAAATATATGATCGAGAAACCATAGAAGCCTATTTACAAAGGATTCCGCATCAGCAGACACTGCGGCAGTTTCAGGACAAGCTATTTCTCATTGTGTATGAAAAAGGCGAATTTGTGACGGCGCCTTTTTTGGAAACGTCGCTGTTTCAAATGGTGTTGGAGGGTTCGTGCAGCATTTATTTTGTGCGGGAGGACGGGGAGAAGTATGCCCTTTCCGATGGACGAGAAGGGTATTTTTTGGGCGATATGGAGATTTTTCATGCTTCTGCCAGCAGTATCTATACGGAGGCCACCGAAACGCTGTGCTGTCTTGCGCTGCCCATTGAACCAAACAGAAGTCAGCTGCTGCAAGATGCCGCCTTTTTGCGCTTGGCAGGCATAAGTTTGGCAGAAAAGATGGCTGCCATCACGGCCTTTCACGCAGAACCCAGCTCCCTGCGGGAGCGGGTGCTTTCCTATCTGAACTATAACTGTCAGGACTGCACCATCCGGGGACTGGAAAAGGCTGCTTTCCATCTGCATTGCAGCGCCAGGCAGCTGCAGCGGATCATGACCAAGCTGGAACAGGAACAAAGGGTGGAAAAAATAGGGAAGGGGAGTTACCGGCTGCTTTTGAAATAATCATGGTTTTTAAAAAAGAAAAGACAGCTCTTTTTTAGGAAAGAGTTGTCTTTTTGTTTGATTTCATCAGATAAGAAAGCTCGTTCTGGTTAAACAGATTCTTCCAACAGAACAATCTGGCCTGTTTTTCTTGTTTCTTTCATATCGATGATGCGCTGGTTGCGGCTGCCCCGAAAGCGCAGCTCCAAAGATCGTTCTTCTAACAGGAAGGGGCCGTCGATGAGCACATCTGTTTCTTGCAGCAGGGATTGCACGCCTTCGTCGTGGTTTTCTTCCAGTTCTTCCAGCAAAAAGCCGGTATAGGTCCATACATTTAAGCCCAGGGCATGGGCATCTTTGGCAATTTGGGCGCAGGCTGCCGCCTGGTAAAAGGGATCGCCGCCGGTGAGGGTGACGCCGTCCAGCAAAGGGTTTTGTGCCATGGCTTTTTTGATTTCCTCGGTGTCCATCTCTTTGCCGCCGGCAAAGTCATGGGTTTGAGGGTTGTGGCAGCCAGGGCAGTTGTGACTGCATCCTTGGGTAAAGACGGCCAGGCGGATGCCCCGGCCGTCCACAATGGAATCGTTGACAAGAGAAGAAATTCTCAGTTTCATTCTGCTTCACCTTCAGTATCGCAGCAGTCTTCCATGCCGTGTTTCACCCGGTCATGTTCTTCGGCCCGTTTGGCGTTATTAAACCGTTCCAAATCGCCCACCAGATAGCCGGTGATGCGGCGGATGCGGTGGAAGCCCACATCGGCGTCGCCTTCGTGGCGGCCGCACTGGGGACAGGTGTCGCCAATGATGCCCGTATAGCCGCAGCAAGGATCCCGGTCTACAGGATGGTTGATGGAGCCGTAGCCGATGCCGCATTCTTTCATGAAGCGTACAATTTTTTCAAAGGCATCCAGGTTCTGGGTGGGATCGCCATCCAGTTCCACATAGGAAATGTGGCCGGCATTGGTGAGGGCATGGTAAGGCGCTTCCAGCTGGATTTTGCGGAAGGCGCTGATGGGGTAGTAAACGGGAATATGGAAACTGTTGGTGTAGTATTCCCGGTCGGTGATGCCTTCGATGATCCCGAATTTTTTCTTATCCAAGCGGATGAAGCGGCCGGAAAGCCCTTCGGCTGGTGTGGCCAGCAAAGTAAAGTTCATGCCGTATTTTTTTGTGGTTTCATCCATTCGTTTTCTCATATGGCTGATGATGTCAAGGCCCAGGTTTTGTGCCGTTTCGCTTTCGCCATGATGGACGCCGATGAGGGCTTTTAAGCATTCGGCCAGGCCAATGAAGCCCACAGAGAGGGTGCCGTGTTTTAACACTTCTCGAATTTCGTCGTTATAGCCCAGTTTGTCGCTGTCAATCCATACGCCTTCGCCCATGAGGAAGGGGAAATTGCTGACTTTTTTCTTGGCCTGAATTTCAAACCGTTCCAACAGCTGGTCGATGACCAGGTCAATTTTCCGGTCCAGTTCATTATAGAACCATTCGATGTTATGGTTGGCCATGATACCGATGCGAGGTAGGTTGATGGAGGTGAAGCTCAAGTTGCCGCGGCCGTTACTGATTTCCTTTGTTTTGTCATATTCGTTGGCCATGACACGGGTGCGGCAGCCCATATAAGAAATTTCCGTTTCCGGAGTGCCTTTATAATATTTGATGTTAAAAGGCGCGTCCTGGAACGAGAAGTTGGGGAAAAGCCGTTTGGCGCTGACGCGGCAGGAGAGTTTAAAGAGGTCATAGTTTGGCTCCCCGGGATTAAAGTTGATGCCTTCTTTGACACGGAAGATCTGGATGGGGAAAATAGGCGTTTCGCCATTGCCCAAGCCTTTTTCTGTGACCAGCAGCATATTTTTTACCACCATACGGCCTTCGGAAGAAGTGTCCATGCCGTAGTTGATGGAAGAAAAGGGCGTTTGTGCCCCGGCACGGGAGTGCATGGTGTTGAGGTTATGGATCAAGGCTTCCATGGCCTGATAGGTGGCCCGGTCGGTGCCTTTTTCTGCTTTTTCTCTGGCAAAATGCTGGGCTTTGATAATATCTTCTGGTTCATAACCGGCTTCCAGCAGCACCTGCATTTGAGCTTCGTTATAGTCCTCGCTTTCATCAAGGGCGGGGATGAAGTTTTGTTTTTCCAGTTTTTCTTTCAAAAGTGCCGTCACCGCTTCCGGATCGGCACCGGCAATCAGTTCCAAAGCGTCGCCCATGGCGCGGAAATACCGTTTTTTGAAGGTCTTGCGCACGCCTGGAGCCAGGCCGTAGTCAAAGTTGACGATGGATTGGCCGCCGTGCTGGTCGTTTTGGTTGCTTTGGATGGCAATACAGGCCAGGGCAGCATAGCTGGTGATGTCGTTGGGCTCCCGCAGGGTGCCGTGTCCCGTGGAAAAACCGTTTTTAAAGAGTTTTAAAATATCAATCTGACAGCAGGTGGTAGTCAGGGTGTAAAAATCCAGGTCATGGATATGAATATCGCCGTTGGCATGGGCTTCGGAATGTTCTGGTTTGAGGACAAACATTTCGTAAAAATGTTTGGCCCCTTCGGAGCCGTATTTCAACATGGTGCCCATGGCGGTGTTGCCGTCGATGTTGGCGTTTTCCCGTTTGATGTCACTGTCGCGAGAATCGCGGAAGGTGATGTCGTCATAGGTTTTCATCAGTCGGTTATTCATATCGCGGATGCGGGAACGCTCGGCACGATAGAGGATGTAGCTTTTGGCCGTACGGACATAGCCGTGGTCGATGAGCACTTTTTCCACCATATCCTGGATTTGTTCCACAGAAGGAGACTGGTTGCCGGCCAGTTCAAAATTTTGCTGCACTTCTTCGGCCAGATTGAGGCAAACAGATTCCTCTTTTGCGCCGGTGGTGGCGGCAAAGGCCTTGTTGATGGCGGAGGCAATTTTGGCCGCATCAAAGGCCACCTGGCGTCCGTCTCGTTTGGTGATGGTTGTAATCATCGGTATATGTCCCCCTTTTTTTAACCAAACACAATATCTTGTGGTTTTTTCTTGATTCACAACTGTATCTATTGTATCTCTGAAGTTGCCTATCGTCAAGGCGTAACTTTGTCTAAAAAAGTACTTGCCCGTCATATCGTCAAGACACCACATTGCCGAAAAAAATGGATATTGGAAAAAAAACAGGCATATTGATAGTAGATGACAACATAAAGGCAGAGGAGCTGGGAAAAAATGGAGACCTTTTACTGTTTCAAGAAAAAAGAAGTCATCAATGTTTGTGATGGACAGCGGCTTGGGTTTGTGCAGGATTTGGAGCTGGAGGTGTGCAGCGGCCGCATTTGCGCGCTGCTGGTGCCGGTGGGCACCACGCTCTTTGGACTTTTGCGTCCCCAGCGGTGGTATCGGATTCGCTGGGACTGCATCCGCCGCATAGGAGACGATGTGATATTAGTGGACATTGTGCCGGAAAAAAACATCATAGAGCTTTAAAAGTTTGTGCTTTTTTTTGGCAGGGCCTGGCAAAGCAGTTGACCAAACGACGTTTCTACCTTATACTAAAGATAGGCAAACGAGAGAGGAGGCAACGCCATGAAATGCCCATTTTGTAACCATGATGATACGAGAGTCATCGACTCCCGCAGTCAGGATGAAAACACCACCATCCGCCGCCGCCGCCAATGCGACCAGTGTGGAAAACGGTTTACCACCTATGAACGCATTGACACCATCCCTATGACGGTGATTAAAACAAACGGTACGAGAGAAACCTTTGATAAATCAAAGCTGCTGGGCGGTATCATGAAAAGCTGCAACAAGCGGCCCATCAGTGTCAAACAGATGGAACAGATTGCCGATGAGGTGGAAAATGCCGTGATGAGCAGCATGGACAAAGAAATTTCCAGCAAGGATATTGGCACCATGGTCATGGAACGGCTCAAAGAGATTGACGAGGTGGCTTATGTGCGTTTTGCTTCCGTCTACCGCCAGTTCAAAGACATCCATACTTTTATGGAGGAATTGGCAAAGATGCTGGAAGAAAAAAACAGCAAATCCTAAGGTCATATCATCCGCCCTTCTCCAGTTGGAAGAAAGGGCGGTTTTTTGTTGACAAGAGGATGAAAAAAGGGTATACTATGCTTTATCTTGGTAAAGTGATAATATAATAAAGCAGGAGGATGGTTATGATCGATATTAAACTGCACACTCCCATTGGGGTGAAAGATTGCCTGCCGCCGGAGCAGAAAAGAAAACAACAGGTACTGCGTGCCGTTTCGACACTCTTTGCCTCTTATGGATATGAAGAAGTGGAAAGCCCCATGTTTGAATACATGGAAGTATTTTCCGATGAAAAGCTGGGCAGCACCAATCCCAACGATATGTTCCGGTTTTTCGACCGGACAGGCAACGCCCTGGCACTGCGCAGCGACTTGACACCGCCCATTGCCCGGATTGCCGCTACAGCCTATGCCGACAAAAAAGGCCCCCTGCGGTTTTCTTATGTGGGAAACGCCTTTCGTTACAGTGAAAGCTATCAAGGAAAACTGTATGAAGTGTCCCAGGCTGGGGTGGAGCTGATGGGCGCTTCTTCCGTGGAAGCCGATGCAGAAGTCATCGCCCTGGCTGCCCGCAGTTTAGAAGCAGCCGGCGTGGAAGAGTTTCGCATTCACATTGGACAAGTGAAGTTTTTCCGCTCCCTGCTGGAAGAAACGGGCCTTTCGGAAGAAAAGAAGGAGCGGCTGAAGGATTTGGTGGCTCATCGCAACTATGTGGGCGTGGAAGAAATGGTGGAAGAAAACGAAATGCCTGTTTCCGTCCAAAAACTGTTTTTGCAGCTGCCTCGCCTGGTGGGCGGAGAAGAGGTGCTGAAAGCGGCGGCTGCTTTGGTGGAAAGCAAAGATGCCAAGGAAGCTTTGGCCGAAATGAAGGACCTTTGGGAAGCCATTGGCGCCCATGGGGTACAGGAAAAAACAGTCTTTGACCTGGGCATGGTCAACAGCTTGAATTATTACACCGGCATCATTTTCCGCGGCTATACTTACGGCACCGGCTATTCGGTGGTGGACGGCGGCCGCTACGACCATTTGGTGGAACAGTTTGGCAAGCAAAGTCCGGCCGTTGGCTTTGGCATGAAGGTGGATGCCGTGCTGGATGCGCTGGAATACGCCCATAAGGCGGAGGATGTGCCGGGCATTGATGCTTTGGTGGCTTATCGGCCCCAGGCGAAAGCAAAAGCCTTTGCCATTGCCGATGCCTATCGCAAAAAGGGAATGCGCATGGAACAGAGCCTCCTTGGCAGTGACTTTGATGAAAACCTACAATATATGAAAGAGCGGAACATCCCTTCCATGCTCTTTTTCCAGACAGATTCCCAGCTGATTTATGTGCGGGATGCCAAGGAGCTGGGGTTTGTGGCCAATGAAATGGCCGTTTCGGATTTGATGGGACTGGATGGGAAGGAGCGGTAACCAATGGGATATTTGACTTTTGCGCTGGCCAAGGGGCGGCTGGCAGAACAGACCATGGAGCTGTTGGAAAAAATTGGGATGCCCTGCGAAGAAATGAAGGAAAAAAGCCGGAAACTGATTTTTGTCAATGAGGAATTGAAGCTGAAGTTGTTTTTGGCCAAAACAAGCGATGTGCCCACCTATGTGGAATATGGCGCCGCCGACATCGGCGTGGTGGGCAAAGACACCATTTTGGAAGAAAACCGCAATATCTACGAAATGCTGGACTTGAAACTGGGGAAATGCAAAATGGCCGTGGCAGGACTGCCGGAAATGAAAGGCAAGCTGGACCAGATCCATAACTTGCGGGTGGCCACCAAATACCCCAACATTGCCACCGATTATTTTTATCACCAAAAACGGCAGACCGTTTCCATCATCAAGTTAAACGGCTCGGTGGAACTGGCGCCCATTGTGGGGCTTTCCGATGTCATTGTGGATATTGTAGAAAGCGGGGCAACGCTGAGAGAAAACGGGCTGACGGTGTTGGAAGATGTTTGTCCTTTAAGCGCCCGTGTCATTGTTAACCGGGTGTCCATGAAAATGGAGCATGAGCGGATTATGCAGGTGATTGATAAAATGAGAAAACTGATCAAGGAGGAATCCAAATGATTTCGGTAACCAATTATGGCACAGAAGAAGGCCGCCAGGCCGTGACGCGGATGCTGTCCCGTTCTCAGCTGGAAACGGGCAACGTCCAGGAAATTGTGGACGGTATTTTGGCCGATGTGAAGGCCAACGGAGATAAGGCTGTATTTCAGTATACAGAAAAATTTGACGGCGTTGCCTTGACGACAGAAACGCTGCAAGTGACACAGGCAGAAATTGATGCCGCTTATGCGGCCGTTTCGCCGGAACTGGTGGCCGTCATCCAAAAATCTGCCGCCCGGATTCGTGCCTTTCATGAAAAACAGAAACACAACAGCTGGTTTGAGCCAGAAGCCAACGGCGAAATTTTGGGGCAGTTGATTCGTCCCTTGGAAAAAGTGGGCGTTTATGTGCCAGGGGGCAAGGCTGCCTATCCTTCCAGCGTGCTGATGAACGTGGTGCCAGCCCATGTGGCCGGGGTGAAACAAATTGTCATGACCACACCGGCCCAAAAAGACGGCACCGTATATCCCACCACCATTGTGGCAGCGGTGGAAGCCGGGGTGGACGCCATTTATAAAGTAGGCGGCGCCCAGGCCATTGCGGCGCTGGCCTTTGGAACAGAAAGCATTCCAAAGGTGGATAAAATCTGCGGCCCCGGCAATATCTTTGTGGCTTTGGCCAAACGGACCGTCTATGGTCATGTAAATATTGATTCGGTGGCAGGGCCCAGCGAGATTTTGATTTTGGCCGACAGCTCTGCCCGGGCCGATTATGTGGCTGCCGATTTATTAAGCCAGGCAGAGCACGATCCCATGGCTTCGGCCATTTTAGTCACCACCGATGGCGCACTGGCAGAAGAAGTGTGTAAAGAAGTGAAGGCCCAGACAGAAAAACTGGAACGAAAAGACATTATCACTGCATCCATCCGGGATTACGGCGCCGTGATTTTGGTGGATTCCATGGAGGAGGCCTGCCGCTTGGCCAACGCCATTGCGCCAGAACATTTGGAACTTTGCACTGCTTCTCCCTTTGAATTGCTGCCCAAAATTCAAAATGCCGGCGCCATTTTCATGGGCCACTTTTCGCCGGAACCTCTGGGCGATTATATGGCAGGGCCAAACCATGTGCTGCCCACAGGCGGAACGGCGCGGTTTTTCTCGCCCTTATCCATTGACGATTTCGTGAAAAAAAGCAGCCTCATCTGCTTTAGCCAAGAGGCTTTGGCGGCGCTTAGCGATGACATCATCACCTTTGCCAATGCCGAAGGATTGACGGCCCACGCCAATTCCATTCGGATTAGAAAATAAGTTGATTTTTCGCCATTTCTTTTGTAAAATGGAAGAAACTTGTCTGCAAAAAAGGAGGTGGCGCAGGTGCGCCGGGCAGAGATCAAGCGAGACACGCTGGAAACGAAAATCAATTTGACGCTGGAGCTGGATGGCAAAGGCCAAAGCCAGATTGCCACCGGCATTGGGTTTTTTGACCATATGATGACGCATATTGCAAAACACGGCTTTTTTGACTTATGTGTGGAGGCAAAAGGCGATTTAGAAGTGGATTGCCACCATACGGTGGAGGATATCGGCATTGTGCTGGGCAAGGCCATTGCAAAAGCTTTGGGGGACAAAAAAGGCATCCGCCGCTATGGCAGTTTTCTGCTGCCCATGGATGAGGCGTTGATCCTTTGCTCCATGGACATCAGCGGCCGGCCTTACTTAGGGTTTGATGTGACCTTTACCTGCGACCGGCTGGGAGAGATGGATACGGAAATGGTGGAAGAATTTTTCCGGGCCGTCAGTGAAAACGCCGGCATTACGCTGCATATCCGCCAGCTGGCCGGCAAAAACAACCATCATATTGCAGAAGGCATTTTCAAAGCCTTCGCCAAGGCGCTGGATGTGGCCACCAGCATGGACGACCGCATCGAAGGCGTGCTTTCCACCAAAGGAATGTTGGAGGGATAACATGATTGGAATCATCGATTATGGCATGGGCAATTTGCGCAGCGTGCAAAAAGCCTTTGAATATTTGGGGTTTGAGACGTTCATCAGCGACGATCCCAAACAGATTGTGCAGGCGGATAAGGTGGTTTTGCCCGGCGTTGGCGCTTTTTGCGATGCCATCCAAACGCTGCGGGCAAGAAAGATGGACGAGGCCATTTTTCAGGTGGTCAAAGAAGAAAAACCGCTGCTTGGCATCTGCCTTGGGATGCAGCTGATGTTTGAAAAAAGTTACGAAAACGGCAGCTATACGGGCCTTGGGCTGCTGCCGGGGGAAATTGTGCTGCTGCCGGAGACGGAAAAAATTCCGCACATCGGCTGGAACAGCCTTCACATCAAACAGCGCAGTCCGCTGTTTGACGGCTTGGGCGAGGAGCCTTATGTGTATTTTGTCCATTCCTATTATTTGGAAACAAAAGCGCCGGTGGTCAGTGCCACTTGCTTTTACGGCAAGGAAATTGCCGTGGCGGCGCAGCAGAACAATATCTTTGCCTTGCAGTTTCACCCGGAAAAAAGCGGGGATGTGGGGCTTCATATATTAAACCAGTTTGGGAGGATTTGAAGTTATGTTGATTTTTCCGGCCATTGATATTAAAAACGGACAGTGTGTTCGGCTTAAACAAGGGAAATTTGAAGATGTCACCGTTTACAGCAACGATCCGCTTTCCATGGCGGAGCGGTTTTTACAGGCCGGAGCCACCCATTTGCACGTGGTGGATTTGGACGGCGCCAGAATGGGCAACGGCTATAACAAAGAAGCCATCAAAGCCTTGGTGGAGCAGTATCCGCTGAAAGTGCAAACCGGCGGCGGCATCCGCACCATGCGGGATGTGGAAGAAAAGTTATCCATGGGCGTTGAACGGGTGATTTTAGGGACCGTGGCCGTCAGCAACCCGGAAATTGTCAAAGAAGCAGTGAAAATTTACGGAGAAAAGATTGCCGTGGGCATTGACGCCCTCAATGGCCGGGTGGCTGTGCAGGGCTGGGAAAAGGTGTCTGATGTGTCGGCGCTGGACCTTTGCTTTCAGATGAAAGAATTTGGTGTAAAAACCATTATCTATACCGATATTTCCAAAGACGGCATGATGGTGGGGCCAAACATCGAGGCTACCAAAGAAATCATTGAAGCCACAGGGTTACAAGTGATTGCTTCCGGCGGCATTTCCTCCATGGTGGATTTGGAACGGGCCCAAAAGGCAGGGGCCTATGGCGCTATCATTGGCAAAGCCATCTACCAGGGCAGCTTGTCTTTGGCTGATGTGATCCGCCGGTTTGAAAAATAACGGGTTTCAGACAAAAAAGGAGGTGCAGCGAGGATGCATACCAAGCGGATTATCCCCTGCCTGGACGTCAACAACGGCCGGGTGGTGAAGGGGGTAAACTTTGTCAATTTAAAAGATGCCGGCGATCCGGTGGAGATTGCCGCTTTCTATAACCAATCCATGGCCGATGAATTGGTGTTTTTGGATATTACGGCTTCGTCCGATGCCCGTTCCATCATGCTGGATGTGGTGCGGCGGACGGCAGAGCAGGTGTTTATTCCGCTGACGGTGGGCGGCGGCATCCGTTCTATCGAGGATTTTCGGATGATTTTAAGCGCCGGGGCCGACAAAATTTCTGTTAACTCGGCGGCGTTAAAGCGGCCGGAACTGATTCGGGAGGCAGCGCTGCGCTTTGGCAGCCAGTGTGTGGTGGTTGCCATTGATGCCAAACGGCGCCCAGACGGCGGTTTTGACGTCTATTTAAACGGCGGCCGGGTGAATACGGGAAAAGACGCCGTGGAATGGGCCAAAGAGGCAGAAGCCTTGGGCGCTGGCGAAATTTTATTGACCAGCATGGACTGTGACGGCGTAAAAAACGGCTATGACATTGCCCTCACCAAAGCCATCACCTCTGCCGTGCGGATTCCTGTCATTGCCTCCGGCGGGGCAGGAAAGATGGAGCATTTTAAGGAGGCCCTCACCGAAGGCGGCGCCGATGCGGCCTTGGCCGCCAGCTTGTTCCATTTTCGTGAAATGGAAATTATGGATTTGAAACAATATTTGAAGCAAGAAGGGGTGCCGGTGCGCCTGTAAGGAAGGAGAGAAAGGGCATGAGTTTGGCCGACGAGCTGAAATACGACGAAAAGGGGCTGATTCCCGTCATTGCCCAGGATTACGAAAACAAGCAGGTGCTGATGCTGGCCTATGCCAACAAAGAGGCCGTGGAAAAAACACTGGCCGAAGGCACCGTCTACTATTATTCCCGCTCCAGACAGGAACTGTGGCATAAGGGAGACACTTCCGGCCATTTCCAGCTGGTCAAAGAAATTTATTATGACTGCGATATGGATGCGTTGCTGATTTTGGTGGACCAGGTGGGCGCTGCCTGCCACACGGGAAAACGCACCTGTTTTTATCGGGACAAAGACGGCAAGGAGGTTTGCTGAAATGGAATATCGTGACGTGCTGTATGCACTGTATGACGTGATTGAAGACAGAAGAAACCATCCCAAGGAAGGCTCTTATACCAATTATTTGATGGAGCAGGGATTGGATAAAATTTTGAAAAAAGTGGGCGAAGAAACGGCAGAAACCATCATCGCCGCCAAAAATAACGACAAATCGGAAACCATTTACGAGCTGTGCGATTTGATGTACCATCTTTCGGTGCTGATGGAGACGATGCACATCACCTGGGATGAAGTGTTTGGGGAGTTAGCCAGACGGGAATTAAAGGAAGGCAATTTGAAACAGTTCCACACGAAAGGCGAAATTTAAAAGAGGCGGAAACTGGAAGGAGGCCTTGAAATGGAATCAACGTCATTGATTGCTTCGGGCGGCATGATGATGCTTTATGGTGCGTGTGCCTTCCTTGGGATATTATTGATCGGTATTTTTATCATCAAGTGGAACGGTAGAAAAAAGAAATAGAAAATAAAACACGGTCTTTTGTCGTTGATACGCCATGGCCGTGTTTCTTTTTACAAAAAGAACGGCGCCTGGCCAAAAGGGAACAGATTTGATGGCGAAGGCGCTGTTATTTTTGTGTAAAAAAGCAGACGAAAAACCGGCACGGAAAAGGGAAAAAATGTAAAATGAAAATCAGAATGAGAAAGGAGGACAGGCAGATGCTGTTACCATTTATGGCAAAGAAAAAAGAAGCAATGTTAGAAGAGGTGATGGAAGAACAAAAGGAGGCGCTGCTGCTGCGGGCAAGCCAGCTGCCCAATTCGTTTTTCGCCTCGTTTTATCAGCTTTCCATTGATTTTTCCCTGTTGGATGCCTATGACTTTTTTGTGGAGCTGGACTGCCACAGCAATTTCTTCTATGAGCAGCTGCCAGCCATGGCAAAGGTGGATGGGCTGCGGTTTTATAAGATTTTGGCCATGTACCATACCATCGAGCTTTTGCGGCGCAAGCGCAAGCAGGTGAAGGCGGAAGAAATGGCCCAAGCACTGTTTGACACCTATGGTTTTTCGGAAGAAGAAAAGAAATTGTTTACTCTGCTTTTGGCCTGCGCCTTCCGGTTTCCCAGCCAGTTTCCGCCGCTCTTTGCCAAAAGCTTTGGGCGGTATTTATTTGATTTTTCCGTGGAAAGTCCCTTTGCATTGGCTTTTTTGGAAAATTTCTGCTATAATTCCTATAGTAGTTTTCAGACTTATTTGTCAAAATATATTTCCATCAACCGCCGGATTCGGCTGTCTCAGATGGAAAGGGAACCGATAGCCAGATAATTCGAGGTGGTTTTTTCATGGGAGAAGTGACATGGACAACAAAACAGCTGCAAGCCATTACAACCCACGGCGCCGACATCCTTGTGTCGGCGGCGGCAGGCAGCGGCAAAACGGCGGTGCTGGTGGAGCGCATTATCCGCATGATTTGCGATACGAAGCAGAACGTGGATATCGACCGGCTGCTGGTGCTGACGTTTACCAAAGCGGCAGCAGCCCAGATGAAAGAAAAGATTGCCCATGCCCTATCCCAAGCCTTATCCCTGCAGCCGCATAACAGCCATTTGCAGCGGCAGATGACGCTGCTGCAACGGGCCAATATCACCACCATCGACTCCTTCTGTCTGAAAATTGTGCGGGACCATTATATGCAGGTGGACCTGGATCCTTCCTTTCAGACGGCCGATGAAAAAACGGCGGCGCTGTTACAGACCAGTGTGCTGGATGAGGTGATGGAGCGGTGGTATGATGCCAAGGAAGAAGGGTTTTTTCAGCTGGTGGAAAGCTTTGGCGAAGCCATGGGTGACCAGCAGGTGCGTAAACTGGTGCTGCAAGTGTATCAGTTTGTGCAAAGCAACCCCTTTCCCCGCCGCTGGCTAGAAGAGGCAGCGGCCCATTTTACGCAAGAGCCCCAGTTTTCTGCCTCCTATTGGGCAAGTCAGACGGTGGCATTGGTGGAAAAACGGCTGGAAGGGCTGTTGGAAAAAAGCCAGGCGGTATTGTCCTTTTGCCTGGAGGAAAACGGACCGGCTTCTTATGTGCCGGCGCTAGAAAGCGATTTACGATATATCCAGACGCTGCTGCAAGCGGCCAAGGAAGGATATGAAGCACTGGCCCAGGCCTTTGCCGGCGGCGCCTTTCAGACTTTGGGGCGGCGGAAAAAAGAGGAAGATGCCGCCGTAGCAGAGCAATGCAAAGCCATGCGCAACGCCGTCAAAGAAGGGGTGCAGACCATCCAAAAAACCTTCTTTTTCCAGCCGCCGGAAGAAATGGCCGAAAACCTGGCGGCCATGGCGCCGGTGGCCCAGACCATTGCCCGTTTGGTGCAGGATTTTTCCGATGCCTATGGCGCTGCCAAAAAAGAAAAACTGCTCATCGACTACAGCGATATGGAGCACTATGCCATCTCCATTTTGCTGGATGTGGATGAGGAAGGCCGCCTGATTGGTCCGTCCCAGACGGCGCTGCGGCTGCAAGAGGAATTTGTGGAGATTTTGACGGACGAATATCAAGACAGCAATCTGGTTCAGGAGCTTTTGCTGCAAGCCGTCAGCGGCCGGCTGGGCAAGGGAAAAAACAGGTTTTTGGTGGGCGATGTGAAGCAGAGCATCTATGGCTTTCGCCAGGCGGAGCCGTCGTTGTTTTTGGAAAAACTGCACCGCTACCAAGAAAGCGGAGAAGAAATCCGCATTGACTTGTCTCAAAACTTCCGCAGCCGCTCCCATATTCTCCAGGGTGTCAATTTCTTTTTCCGACAGCTGATGGACCGATCCTTGGGCGGCATTGCCTATGATGAGCGGGCGGCCCTGGCCTATGGCGGCACATATCCGCCCCTGCCAAAAGAAGAGGAGGCAAAGGGCATCGAGGTGTTTCTCATCAACCGCAAAGAAGAGGAACCACAGGAGGATGAGGAGCTGGATGCGGCACGGCTAGAAATGCAGTTTGTGGCACAAAAGATTTTGCAGCTGATGGAAAGCGGCTATCAGGTATATGAAGACGGCCAATACCGCCCTTTGGCGTTTCGAGATATTGTGCTGCTGTTTCGCTCGGCAAAGTCCTGGAGCCAGGCGGCAAGCCAAGCGTTGGAGGAGGCGGGGATTCCCGTCTATGCGCCTCAAGGGGCAAGATATTACGCCAGAACAGAAGTGTCTTTCATCCTCAGTTTGCTGCGCGTCATTGATAATGGGTACCAGGACATCCCCCTGTTGGCGGTGCTCCGCTCGCCGGTGTATGGTTTCACCAATTCCCAGCTGTTGGAAATCAAGCTGGGGGGAACGGGCGAAAGCTTTTATGAACGGATGCAGACCTATGCCGAAGCAGAGGACAATGAAACGTCCCGGCAGATTCAAGCCTTTTTGGCCGACCTTCACCGCTGGAAGGAAGAAAGCCGGACCATGCCGGTGAGCCGTCTGTTATGGAACATTTATGACGATACAGGCTATTTTCAATATGTGGGGCAGCTGCCGCCGGGCGCTGTGCGCCAAGCCAATTTGCGCCTTTTGTCCCAAAAGGCAGAGGCAGTGGAACAGATGGGACAGACGGGGTTATTCTTCTTCATCCGCTATATCGAGCTTTCAGAACAGCAGCGGGAAGATGAGGAAAGCGCCGTTGTACTGGGGGAAAAAGATGATTTGGTGCGCATCAGCACCATCCATAAAAGCAAGGGGCTGGAATATCCGGTGGTGTTTTTGTGCGGTCTGGGCAAACGGCTCAACCGCCGGGATTTGCAGCAGTCGCTGTTGCTGCACCAGCAGGGCGGCTTTGCCTTTTCTTATACGGACCTGCACCTGCGGGTGACCTATCCAACGCTGGCCAAGGCGCTGCTGCGGGAAAAAAAGGCAGAAGAAAACCAGGCGGAAGAGCTGCGTGTGTTGTATGTGGCGCTGACACGGGCAAAGGAAAAGCTGATTTTAACCGGCTCTGTGGCAGACTTGACGGCAGCGGCCAAAAAATGGTGCCTGACGGCCCAAACCGATGGGCCCGTTTTGCCGTACTTGGACCGGCTGAAGGCTGCCACCTATCTGGACTGGCTGATGCCTGCCCTCTGCCGTCATCCTGCCGGCCAAGAACTTTGGGAACGGGCAGAGATGGAGCGGCCTGTTTTCCAGGAGGAAGATGCATCGTTTTCGCTGCATTTATTGGAAAAAGAAGAAACGAAGCAGCCCTGTTTATCGGCTGCGCCGGCAGTAAACGCAGAGGCGCCGCCCATAGAAGAGGCCGTGCTGGAGCGGTTATACCAGCAATATCCCCATGGTTTGGCCGTGGGGCTGCCGGCCAATGTGTCCATTTCCGAGTTAAAACGGCACCATATGCCGCTGCCGGAAGGCACGCAGTTTTTTTATGAAGAAAATGCCAGCGCCTTTTCCTTTGCGGAGGCGGCTCAAAAGCCGCTTTCAGCCAGAAAGAAAGGCACGGCCATGCATACGTTTTTGGAACACATGGATTTTTCCCAGTCTTATACCATAGAAGGATTACAATTTTTGGCCCATCAGCTGGTGGAAAAACGGCTGCTGGAACAAGAAGAAGCAGATTTACTGGATTTGGAGAAGCTGCTGCACTTTTCCCAATCGTCTTTGGCCAAGCGGATGCGCATCAGCGGCCGCTGGAACAAGGAGGAATCTTTTACCATGGCCCTTACGCCTTATGAGGTGTACGGCCGGGAGGAGATGCGGCCGCTGCAAGAGCAGATTTTGCTGCACGGCATGATGGACTGCTATTTTGAGGAAGAAGACGGATTGGTGCTGGTGGATTATAAAACAAATTACACGACAGATCCTACGGGGCTGGCCTTGGCCAGAGCTTATCAGCTGCAGCTTTCGGTCTATGCTAAGGCGTTGCAGCGGCTGACAAAGCAGAGGGTGAAGCAAATTTATCTCTATTCCTTCCATTTGCAGCAGGCCATCGACTGCACCGCCCTTTGTCTGCCGGAGGCGGCAAAAGAAGGGCAGTAGGCCAAGCCACGGAACAAGTAACAAATGCAAGAAAGGAGCAACCCATGGAACCGTTTCACCTCTATCTCCATATCCCCTTTTGCCGGCAAAAGTGTTTGTACTGCGATTTTCCTTCCTTTGCCGGCCAGGAGGTCTATATGGAGGCATATACCAGGGCGCTTTTGGCGGAGTTAAAGGAATGCCGCAGCGAGTTTTCCCATAAAACCATCACCAGCATCTTCTTTGGCGGCGGAACGCCTACGGTGCTGCCGGTGCCGTATTTTGGCCGTATTTTAGATGAAGTGCTGGAGCATTATTCTGTTTCGGACGATTGCGAAATCACCACCGAGGCAAACCCGCAAACGGTCGACCGCCACAGTCTGTCGGAATACCGCATCATGGGCGTAAACCGCCTTAGTTTTGGCCTGCAAGCCTGGCAGAACCGGCTGCTGCAAACCCTGGGGCGGATTCACCGGCGGGAGGCTTTTGTGGAAAATTTTTTGACGGCCAGAGAAGTGGGCTTTTCCAACATCAGCGTCGATTTGATGTTTGCCCTGCCCACCCAAACCATCGGTGACTGGGAGGAAACGCTGCGGGAAGTCTGCCGGCTGGATCCGGAACACCTTTCCACCTACAGCCTGATTGTGGAGCCGGGAACACCCTTTGAGCAGATGCGGCAGGAAGGCAGACTCAAAGAAGCAGACGAGCGGCTGGACCGAGAGATGTACCATGTATCTCAGTATCTGTTGGAACAGGCGGGGTACCGGCAGTATGAAATCAGCAATTTTGCAAAGCCGGGGTTAGAAAGCCGCCATAACTTGGCATACTGGGATGTGGAAGAATACGCCGGCTTTGGCTTGGCAGCCCATTCCTATGCGGAAGGAGTGCGGTATCATAATACCGGCGATTTATCAGCCTATCTGACGGCCAAGGGGCGTGCATCGCTTTTGCGTCAGGACAAAGAAGTGCTGACGGAGGAAGAAAAAATAGAGGAATTTTTGTTTTTGGGGCTCAGAAAAACGGACGGCATTTCCTTGACCACCTTTGAAGAGAAGTTTCATGCACCGCTTTCTCAGTTTTTTTCTCGAGAGCTTTCTTATTTGATGGAAGAAGGGCTGCTGGTGATGGAGCAGGACCGGCTGCGCTTGACACCCAAGGGCATGGATGTCAGCAATTTTGTGTTTGAAAAGTTCATTTTCTCTTAACAAAAAAACGGAAATAGCACTTGACAGTTTTGTTGGTAAGTGCTATTTTATTATATAGAAATTAGCACTCGATGTCGGTGAGTGCTAACAAAGAAAGAAGGTGCGTTTGTGTCGCTGAGTGAACGAAAAATGAAAAT
>CALWLF010000124.1 GCA_944381455.1 uncultured Clostridia bacterium
TTCTCGATTGTACATCTTCCATCTCTCTTCCATGGCCTTGCACAGCGCCGGATAACGTCCATAAAACAAAGACAAGGCCCTGGCGCCTTTCAGCGGCTTTTTCCGATACGTTTCATCCCTTGTCAGCACCACCAGGGCCTTTTTTGCCCCGTCTTGCAGCGCCTTGGCCAGCGGGATCGAATCGCTGATGCCGCCGTCCAGATATGGCGTGCCGTTTAAGTTGACCACCCGGGCAAAAAAAGGCAGGGAGCTGGAAGCGCGCAGGCGCATGATTTCCCGTTTCATATCGCGGATGGGCAGATATTCTGCCTCTCCGGTGCGGCAGTTGGTCACCACCACAAAAAACCGGCCAGGATAGCGCCGAAACGCCTCATAATCGTACAAATCCAGTTCTTCTGGAATCTTCCGGTAGGCCATATCCACACCAAAAAAATCGCCTGTTTTCAGCAAGCTTTTCATGCTGGCATACCGGGGATCGTCCAGATAGTCAATGGTAATGCGAAAGGCCCGGCCTTTTTGGTTGGACAAATAGCTGGCGCAATGGCAGGCACCGGCGGAAACGCCATAGCAATCGGAAAAAAACAGCTGTTTTTCCAGCAAAAAATCCAGCACCCCTGCCGTATACATCCCGCGCATCCCGCCGCCTTCTAAAACCAAAGCGCCGTTGATCCAATTTTTTTCTTCCATGGCTGTCAATCCTTTCTTTTGGCGGCCGCCAGCGTATAGACATGAACTTCCGCTGCACCGGCCCGTTTGCAAACCTTGGCGCATTGATTGGCCGTTGCGCCTGTGGTGTAAATATCATCCACCAAGAGCACAATGGCCCCTGGCGGCAACTCTTTCACTGTAAAGGCGTCTTTCACATTGGAAAGCCGCTCTTCTTTTTCCAGCTCCATCTGTGCCCTGGTCTGTTTCAGACGCACCAGCAGGTCCTCTTCTAGGGGAATCTGCGTCGTTTGCCGCAGCGCCCTGGCCAAAAGCGCCGCCTGGTTATAACCCCTTTGGCGCATTCTGCTTTTATGGATAGGCACAGGCAGCAGCAAAGTGGGGCGGTGCAACAGATAGGCAAACGAACGGGCGGCCACCTCCGCCATCAGATTTCCCAGTCCCTGCCCCATGCCATAGGAGCCGCGAAACTTGAAGCGGTGGATGCTTTCTTTCACATCTTCATAGTCAAAGACGGCCATGGCGCTGTCAATGTAGGAGGCATTGGCAACCGACTCATCGCCAAAGCGCTTGATGACAACGCCCGTGGCTTCTTGCGCCATCTTGCGGCAGGAGGGACAATACTCCGTTTCCCTGCCCAGCAGTTTGCCGCACAACAGACACCGAGGCGGAAACAACAAATCCCATAATTTCATGTTCCCAAGCCTCCTTGGTGCATAAAGTCATATAAACTGCAAAGCCGCCGGTCCAGCGATGTATACCGGCGCACCTGGCGGTTATTGTCCACCATCTGCTCCATGGTCCGCTCCAGCCCCACCAGCACCACCAAGCTTTTGGCCCTGGTGACGGCCGTATAAAGCAGGTTTCTGGTCAGCAGCATAGGCGGGCCGCTATGGATGGGGATGATGACCACCGGATATTCACTGCCCTGGGATTTATGGATGGTGACGGCATAGGAAAGCTCCAGCTCGTCCAGCTGGGTAAAATCGTACACCACTTCCCGCCCATCATCAAAGAGCACCGTAAGCTCCTCATTGCCATGGTGGATGTCTGTGATCACGCCGCAGTCGCCGTTAAAAATGCCTAAGCCTTCCTCCTCCACTTTGCCCAGGGCGTTGCGCATTTTCCAGGCCAGGTTATAGTTGTTTTTCACCTGCATCACCTTATCGCCCTGGCGAAAGAGGGCAGTGCGAAATTCCTTTTCTTTTTTCAATGCAGACGGGGGGTTTAGGGCCCGCTGCAAACGCCGGTTCAGCTCATTGACGCCCAAGGCGCCTTTTCGCATGGGGCTTAGGACCTGCATCTCCTCTTTGTCACAGCCGCAAAAAGCAGGCAGCCTCGTCTGGATCAGCGAAAGAATGGTGCTGACCACATCCTCTGCCCTGCTGCGGCGGACAAAAAAGAAATCCTTGTGCTTTTCGTTTAACACCGGCAAAAGCCCCTGATTGATGCGGTGGGCATTGGTGATGATGGCGCTTTCTTCTGCCTGGCGGAAAATTTCTGTCAATCGCACCACGGCCACAACGCCGCTTGCAATCAAGTCCTTTAACACATTGCCAGGCCCAACGGAAGGCAGCTGGTCCACATCGCCCACCAAAATCAGCCGGGTGCCGGGAGAAACGGCCTTCAAAAAGCTGTTCCAAAGCAGAATATCCATCATGCTGGTTTCATCCAATATAATCACATCGGCATCGATGGGATCGTCCTCGTCTTTTTCAAAGCGCTGGCTGCGGCTGTCTTCCGACAAAAAGGAGGTGCCAAGCAGCCGGTGGATGGTCTGGGCCGCAAGCCCTGTGGCCTCGGTCATCCGTTTGGCGGCCCGCCCGGTGGGCGCTGCCAGCACCACTTCCAATTCCTGGTCTTGAAAAATATCGATGATGGTTTTGATGGTGGTGGTTTTCCCCGTACCGGGGCCGCCGGTGATGATCAGCACCCCTTGCTCCATGGCGGCCTTCACAGCTTCTTTTTGCTTTTCGGCCAGATGAATGCCTTCCCTCTGCTCTGTTTGTTCGATGATTTCATCCCAGTCCATTCCGGCCTGGTCTTCCTGGTCTTGCAATAGTTCCAGCACCTTTTTGGCCGAGGCCAGTTCTGCATAATAATAAAGATTCAAATAAACGGCCGTTTCTTCTTCGATCTTCTCCCGCCAAAGCTGATGCTCCAGCTGCAGCTGGGTGATGGCGTTTTCCACCAGCACTGCTTCCACCGAAAGAAGCTTGCAGGCTTCTTCCACCAGCACCGGCTGGGGCAGATAGGTGTGGCCGTCCATGGCCGCATGGCTTAACACATATTTCACCCCCGCCTCGGCCCGAAAGGGAGAAGCGGCGTCGATGCCGGCAGAGGCGGCAATTTTATCGGCCATCTGAAAGCCAATGCCAAAAATATCGTCGGCCAGGCGGTAGGGATTGGTTTGGAGGATATCAAAGGTTTTGGACTGGTATTTTTTATAAATCCGCAGCGCATACACCGGCGAAATGCCAAACTGCTGCAAAAACACCATGGCCCGGCGCATTTGATGCTGCTGGCGAAATTCTTCGCTGATGCGCATGGCCTTTTCATAGGTAATCCCCCGAATTTCCACCAGACGGTCCGGCTTTTCTTCGATGACATAAAACGTAGCCTCGCCAAAGCGTTCCACCATTTTTTCCGCCGTTTTTTTGCCAATGCCCTTTAAAAACCCCGAGGCCAGATATTTTTTCATCCCGTCAACGGAAGTGGGGATGGTTCTTTCATAATATTCCACCGAAAGCTGACGGCCATAGGTGGGGTGGACAGACCAATGCCCCTGCACCATCAAGCTTTCGCCTTTTTGCAAATCGGCCGTCGTTCCCACGCAGACCACTTCCACTTTGTCCTCTGTCAAGGTAAAGACCGTATACCCGTTTTCCGCATTATGGAAAATGATTTCTTCCACCGTTCCGCGAAACGAAACCTGTGCTTCCAATCCATGTTTCACCTGCCCTTCCAAACATCAGTTCTAACTGCACATTGTATCACATTTTTCCATCCGTTACAATCGGTGTCAGGTGAGAAAAAAAAGTTTTACATTCTTTTTCTGCCAAAGAGCCTTTGGCATAGACAAAATGCATCTGACGCTGCAAGGGGAACCCTTCCACAAACACCGGCGCCAGACGGTTGCTGCTGCATTCTTCCTCCACCACTTTTTCATATAAAAACGAAACGGCGTCGCTTTGTTCCAGCAGTTTTTTTAACAGGCGGAAACTGCCGGCCTCCATCTGCTGTTGAAAAGCCAGCACCGAACTGTTTTGGGATGCCAGATAATGTTCCAAAATGCCTCTCGTACCGCTGCCCTTTTCCCGCAGCAGCACCGCAAAGGGATACAGCTCCTCCAGCGCCGCCTGCCGGTTGGACAGCGGATGATCCCTCCGCACCACCGGCAAAAACAATGCCTTGCAAAAAGGGATGGCCTCAAACAGGCTTTCATCAAACATCCCTTCAATCAGGCCGCAGTCCAGCTGTCCTTCCAAAATCCGTTCCAGCAGTGTTTTTGTGTTGCCCACCTCCACCTGCAGGCAAAATCCCGGCTGGGCCATGACGGCACCCAGCCGGTGGGGCAGATAATAATCGGCAATGGATAAGGTGGCCCCCACCCGCAGCGGATGCACCATATGGGTCAGTTTTTCCCGCAGCCGCCGCTCGTTGGCCTTTTGAATCTTGGCATATTCCAGCAGCGCCTCTCCCTCTGCCGTCAGCACAAAACTGCGGCCGTGAAACTCCACCAGCGCACAGCCATAGGCTTCCTCCAGCCGGCGGATCTGCTGGGTGATGGCCGGCTGGGTAAAATGCAGCTGCTCTGCCGCCTTTGTATAGCTGCCCCATTGGGCCACCACCAAAAATGTTTCCAGTTTTCCATCCAGCATAGCATCGCCTCCTTCTTTTTAGTATAACATAAATTTATGAAATATAAAATATCATCATTTGATTTTATATTTTTCCCATGCTATGCTACATCCAACAGAAAAACACAGCAAAAGGAGGATCTACATGAAAAAAATAATTGAGGTTTTGCCCGGGTTTTGCTTGGCCGTGGTTACGGCCTTTGTGGCAGTACAGATTGAGGCGCTTTTGCCCATTCCCTTGATTGGGGCATCGGTGTTGGCTTTATTCATCGGCATGGGATGTAACTATTTCAAAAAGCCCTCTGCCTCCGTGGCCAAGGGGCTGAAATTCACTTCTAAGCGGGTGCTGAAATTTGCCATTATTTTGCTTGGCGCCTCGTTAAATATCACCACTATTTTGACGGTGGGCCGTCTTTCCTTGACCGTCATGGTTTTCACCCTTTTGACCTGTTTTGGCGGCGGCTATTTTGTGGGAAAACTGCTGGGGCTGGATTGGAAACTGTCGAACCTCATCTCTGCCGGCACCGGCATTTGCGGCGGATCGGCCATTGCCGCCATCTCCCCCGTCATCGAAGCCGACGACCGGGACATCGCCTATGCCATGAGTGCCACGTTCTTGTTTGACATGGCCATGATTTTGCTCTTTCCGCTGCTGGGACGGGCCCTGGGGTTAAGCGATATGGCCTATGGTCTTTGGGCCGGCACCGCCGTTAACGACACTTCCAGCGTTGTGGCCGCCGGCTATGCCTTCAGCGAAGCAGCCGGAGATTTTGCCACCATGGTGAAACTGACCCGTACCCTGTCCATCATCCCCACCGTTTTGATTTTTGCCTTGATCCAAAACCGTCTGGCAAGAAAAGAAGCCCTGAAAAACGGCACCGTGGCAGTCAAAGAACAGGTGCATATTGCCACACTTTTGCCTTGGTTCATTGTGGGATTCATTGCCATGGCCCTCATCAACAGCGCCGGCCTTTTGCCTGCTGCCGCATCTTTGACCATGAAAAACACCAGCAAATTTTTGATGGTGGCGGCCTTGGCAGCCATCGGCTGGAACACCGATTTTGGCGAAATGAAACAATCGGGCGTCAACCCCATGATTCACGGCTTCATCGTTTCTTTGGCCGTGGTGCTGGTGGCCATCGGCGTGGAATATGCCATTGGGCTGGTATAAGGAAACAAAATCCCCTTTCCCCTTGCTAAAACTACCCACAGCGACGATTTTGCCGTTGCTGTGGGTATTTTTTGCTTTCTTTTGGACTGTCATTTCTTCACAAATTGCCGAATTTTTCTTATATACGAATTTTAATTCTTCATTCCAAACAAAACAGCAATTCTAACAAAAATTCTCCGCTTTTTTCTACGCATCTACCATTTTTTTCAAATAATAGGCCACCTGATAATAGGCAATGTCGTAGCCTTGCTCCTTCAGCCGGGAGGCAATTTTTCTGGCCCCCAGTCCTTCTTTGGCCAAAGCGGCAATGAGTGTTGCCGCCACATCGTCAATCTTGGTTTTTTGCGCCGGTTCGGCTTCGGCCTTGGGTGGTTCTGTTTCCATCAGTTCAAAGGGCAGGTGCTCCATGCCCACCACCGTGGAAATTTCCTGCTGTCCTTTCACATCTTCAATCAGCGGAGAGCTGGCGTCGATGGAAAAGTTAATCACATCGCGAAACTGGCGGATGTTTCTGGGATAGACAGCATTTAAGAGGGCCTCTCTGGCTTCCGGCGTAAAATGAACCGTATATTTGATTTTCAAACTGTCCCAAACGGCCTGCTGGTATTTTTCCACAAAGTGGTCCATCAGCCGCTCCTTTTCCTTCCGCCCCCGCTCCCGCAGCGACGGCAAGTGCATGGCATACTGGGCCAGACGTTGGTACAATTCCGGTAACAGCACCTCATGGAGATTACGGGTGGAAGCGGCAATGATGATGACGTTGATGCTGATTTCTTTTACATCGCCAATGCGGCGGATTTTGCCGCTTTCAATGGCTTTTAACAACATATTTTGATAATTTTCCAAGGTATGGGCCTCATCCAAAAACAAGATCCCGCCGTCGGCCTGCTCAAAGAGCCCCTTTTTCCGCTTGGAGCCGGTATAGGCCCCTTCCACGCTGCCAAAAATCTCCATGGCCGCAATGTCGGGGTTGGTAAACTGGGCGCAGTTGATTTCAATAAACGGCGCATTTTCCCCCAGCACGCCGATTTTTTTGGCATAGTTATAAATCAGGTTTGCAAGCATGGTCTTGCCGGTGCCAGACTCGCCGGTGATGATACAATGGCGCGGCCCGCCCAGGGAGCCCACCGTCTTTTTTGCCTTAGAAAAAACGGCGCTTAAGGCCCCTTCCTCGTCCACCACGGTGCTGATGTTATCTTCCGGCTGATTTAAGCGCACCTGTAACTCCAGATATTTCACCTTTTTATTCAAATCGTCAATTTCCTGCACATCACGAAAGACAGAATAGGCGCCCATAAATTCCCCATTGCGATAGAGGGGGTAGCTGCTGCACATATACCGTTTTTTTCCAATATAATGCATTTTTTCATTGAGACGTTCGTTTTTATTGCGCAACACATGCAGCAGCATGGCATCGGGGTAAAAATCGGTGATGGGGCGGCCTTCCATCTCTTCAATGGAAGAATTACAATAGTCGGCGGAAACCTGATTGACATAGACCAAATTCCCCGCCGTATCCACCACATTGACGCCTTCGCCGCTGCGGTTTAAAATCTCTTCAAAGAGCTGATAGGAATAGAATTGTTCTCGTTCCAATTTCATTTTTTCTCACACCTCTTTTCTCACACTGTTCTTCTATTATAACATTTCTTCTATCAAAAAGGAAGGGAAACCGCGTCTGTTTTTTTTGTATCATGAAAAAAAGAAAATTTATTTTTGCCCCATAATCCGGGCCTTTGCCGTCTTTTCTTTTTCCTTTTTTCTCCAATGTCGCTTTTTGGCACGGCATTTGCTTTATAATATAGACAAATCAAAAAAAATGAAAATGAGGAGGTATCTTTCCATGGCAAAAACATTAGAAATTCGCTGGCACGGCCGTGGCGGTCAGGGTGCGAAAACCGCTTCCCTTTTGCTGGCAGACGTTGCCTTTAACACCGGTAAGTATGTACAGGGTTTCCCAGAATACGGCCCAGAACGTATGGGTGCTCCTATCACCGCTTACAACCGTATCAGCGATGATCCCATCCGCGTACATTCCAACATCTATGATCCAGAATTTGTCGTTGTGGTAGATGAAACCTTGCTGACTGCCGTTGATGTCACCAAAGGCCTCAAAGAAGACGGCGCCATCATCATCAACTCCGAAAAAAGCGGCGAAGAACTGCGTCCTCTTTTGAACGGATACAAAGGCAAAGTATACACCATCGATGCAAGAAAAATCTCCGTTGCTGCATTGGGCAAATATTTCCCCAATATGCCAATGCTGGCTTCCATCGTAAAGGTTGCAAATGTCATGGACGAAGCCGATTTCCTGGAAGAAATGCAGGGTTCCTTCAAACATAAATTTGCTTCCAAACCAGAAGTAATCGAAGGCAATATGCAGGCCCTTCGTATGTCCTTACAGGAGGTGAAATAAGTCATGGCAAAAATTTCCGATCAGTATAACGAATCTACCCGTTGGCAAGACCTCAGCCTTGCCTGTGACGTATTTGTACCAGCCACCAGCGCAGAATTCCGCACCGGCGACTGGAGAACCGATGTACCCGTATTTGATGCAGAAAAATGTAAACAATGTCTCCTTTGCACCCCAGTTTGCCCAGACAGCTCCATTCCTGTTAAAGACGGCAAACGTCTGGACTTTGATTTCGATCACTGCAAAGGCTGCGGCATCTGCGCTCAGGTATGTCCTTTTGGCGCCATCCGCATGGTAAAGGAGGAGAAATAATATGGCAATCAGAGAAAGATTATCCGGTAACGAAGCCGTGGCCATCGCCATGCGCCAAATCAACCCCGATGTAATGCCTGCTTTCCCAATCACCCCATCCACGGAAATTCCTCAGTATTTTTCTTCTTTCGTGGCCAACGGGAAAGTAGATACCGAATTTGTACCTGTTGAAAGCGAACACAGCGCCATGAGTGCTGCCATCGGTGCATCTGCTGCCGGTGCCAGAACTTTGACCGCTACTTCTTCTTGCGGTATGGCTTTGATGTGGGAAGAACTGTATGTGGCCGCTTCCAACCGTCTGCCAATTGCTTTGGCTTTGGTAAACCGTGCCCTGTCCGGCCCCATCAATATCAACGCTGACCACTCTGACTCCATGGGCGCTCGTGACAGCGGCTGGATTCAGATTTATTCCGAAAACAACCAGGAAGCATACGACAACTTCGTACAGGCTTTCCGTATTGCAGAACATAAAGACGTGCAGCTGCCTATCATGATCTGCCAGGATGGTTTCATCACCAGCCACGCGGTAGAAAACATCAGCCTGCTGGAAGATGAAGAAGTGAAAAACTTCGTTGGCGAACATGACCCAGAAAACTTCCTGCTTAACAGCAAAACTTCCATGGCTGTTGGTGCTTATGCAACCCCAGCTTTCTACATGGAAGCCAAAAAAGCACAGTCTGAAGCAATGAAAAACGCAAAACAGGTAATCTTGGATGTTGCCAAAGAATTCAAAGCCCTCTCCGGCAGAGAATATGGCCTCTTTGAAACCTACAAATTGGAAGATGCAGAATGCGCTATCGTCATCATCAACTCTGCTGCCGGTACTGCAAAAGACGCTGTTGACAACTTGAGAGCCCAGGGCAAAAAAGTTGGTCTGCTGAAAATCCGTGTCTTCCGTCCATTCCCAGCAGAAGAAATTGCAGAAGCTTTGAAACATTGCAAAGCCGTAGCTGTTATGGATCGAAGCGATAGCTTCAACGCACATGGCGGCCCTGTTTGCGCCGAAGTAAAAAGCGCCCTTTACGGCCTGGACAAAAAACCATTGGTGGTTAACTACATCTATGGTTTGGGCGGCAGAGATGTCAAAGTGGAAAATATCGAAGAAGTATATGCCGCTTTGGAAGAAATCGCTGCAGCAGGCAAAGTAGAAGACGATTATCGTTATCTGTCCGTGAGAGCATAAGAGAGGTGAAAGCAATGTATACCAGTTTGAAAGACACCATGAATAAAAAAGAACGTCTGGCTGGCGGCCACAGAATGTGCGCTGGCTGTGGCGGTACGGTAGCAGTTCGTAACGTGCTGCGCGGCCTTCACGACGAAGACCATGCTGTCATCGGCTCTGCCACCAGCTGCTTGGAAGTATCCACCTTCATGTATCCTTACACCGCTTGGCAGGATTCTTTCATCCACAACGCATTCGAAAACGCAGCCGCTACCATCAGTGGCGTAGAAGCTGCTTACAATGTAATGAAACGCAAAGGTAAAATCGACGATACCTATAAATTCATCGCTTTCGGCGGTGACGGCGGTACCTACGATATCGGCTTCCAGTCTCTGTCTGGTGCCATGGAAAGAAACCATGACATGGTTTATGTTTGCTACGACAACGGCGCTTACATGAACACCGGTATCCAGCGTTCTTCCGCAACCCCACGGTTTGCCGATACCACCACTACGCCTTTGGGCAGCGAATCCAACGGTAAAGTACAAAGCAGAAAAGACCTGACTCAGGTGATGGCTGCCCACCACATTCCATATGTGGCTCAGACCACCTTCATCAAAAACTTCTCTGACTTGCACAAAAAAGCAGAAAAAGCCATCTACACCCCAGGCGCTGCTTTCTTGAACGTCATGGCTCCATGTCCTAGAGGCTGGAGATACCCAGCACAGGATTTGATGAAAATCTGTAACCTGGCTGTAGAAACCTGCTACTGGCCACTGTTTGAAGTGGAAAACGGCAAATGGACTTTGAACTACAAACCAAAGAACAAACTGCCTATCGAAGACTTCATCAAACCACAGGGCCGTTTCAAACACCTGTTCAAAAAAGGCAACGAAGACCTGATCGCTCAGTTCCAGCAGGAAGTGGACGAAAGATGGGAACAGCTGCTTCGTCTTTGCGAAGAATAAGCAGCCCTTTGCCCGCATCGCATCAGCCTCCTAACATTTTTCTTCCAAACATTTGCGATGCCGGCTTTTCACTGCATCACACAAATAAAACACCAGATACCTTGCGTCCTCCTGCGCCTGGTATCTGGTGCTTTTTTTGATATGCTGCTGTTTCTTTGTTCCATACTTCACTTGTCTGCGTCTGCCTCCTCCCATGTTTGCTCTTTTTCCCACCAGGTGCCATCTTCATAAACCACACCAGTAAGGACGATTGCCTCAATCTCTTCTGCTCCTTCTTCCACCAGCAAAGCCACCTGTGCCGTCTCTCCCGGCCCAATGTGCTGCATCACCGGTATTTGATATGTTTTCCTTTTTCCTTCCACCACAAACAAAAGCTGTGTTGCTGCTTTCGCCTCCTCGTTGGTCACCCAAACAGATACATTGGTAAACGCCATTTCCCGCATTTCCATATCCTCTTGCAGGATCACACCGCTTTTCAAGCGCCTGTTTTCCCCTTCTTGCTCCTCCTTTGTCATGGAAAGAAAAAGTGTCGCTAAAAAAAGAAAAAAGACCATGGCAAAAAAAATCCCCGCCGCACGTTTTTTCTGCATCTCTGTCTGCTCCTTTACCCACCAAATCACCACATAACTTTAATTATATAGGCATAAAATAGCCTATATAGTTTATTTTATTCTAGCATAATTACCTATACAATTCAAGCATAGTATAAAAAGTTGGGTGATGGTTTATGAATTACTATCTCATTGGACAACAAATCCGGACACACCGGAAGGAGCAGGGAATTTCCCAGGAACAGCTGGCAGAAAAGGTTGGTATTTCGGTCACGCACATGAGTCACATCGAAACCGGAAACACCAAACTAAGTCTACCCGTTTTTGTGCGCCTGGCCCAGGCACTGGACGTTCCCACCGACTGGCTGCTGCAAGACTGCACCAATAATCCCACGCCTTTGGAAGCCGCTGTCGCAGAGCTTTTGGCAGACTGTACCGCAAGCCAGCTGGCCGTCATTTTGGAGACCATAAAAGCTTTGAAAAAGGCGCTCTCACAACAATGCAATCTGTAATGAAATCCATTTCTCACGAAAAAAAGCTCTGTTTTTCCTAAGAAAAACAGAGCTTTTTTCAACTTTCCTTGTACAAACCCAGCCGGACTTTTTGTCTAACGGCTTTATGACACCTGGCTGTCGTTGCTGGGTTTGGGACTGCGCCGCTGCAAAATGGGTTCGCCTTCGCCTTTGACGCAGGCTGCCGTAATGATACACTTTTCCACATCCGGCTCGCTGGGGATTTCATACATGATCTTGCTGATGAATCCTTCCACAATGGCACGCAGGCCACGGGCGCCGGTATTGCGGGCAATGGCAAGTTTTGCAATTTCCGTCAGCGCCTCTGGTTCAAATTCCAGCGTCACATCATCCAGTTCAAACAGATACTGATACTGCTTGGTGATGGCGTTTTTCGGTTCTGTCAGGATCTTCACCAGCTGCTCTTCATTCAAATCATTGAGGGTGACCACCACTGGCAGACGGCCCACAAATTCAGCAATGAGGCCGTATTTCATCAGATCCTGGGGCTGGATATTGGCAATGATCTTGTCAAAATCCGTGTCCCGCTTGCTTTGCACCTTGGCGCCAAAACC
>CALWLF010000125.1 GCA_944381455.1 uncultured Clostridia bacterium
AAGACATCATCCAAAAAACCGACAAAGGCAGAGCCAGCTACTATAATTTCTATTCCGGCAAAAAATGGGGCCAGGCCGACAGCTATGACCTGTGCATCAACAGTGCCAAAACAGGCATTGACGGCGCCGTGGATATGATTTTGGACTTTGTTGACCGGGTGAAAAAATAACAGTTTTATAAAACGTCTTGTTTGAGGACAAAAGAAAGCCCTCCCTCCCAGAAACAACTGGGGTGGAGGGCTTTTTTGTTTATTTTTCTTCTTTGGCCATGGCAGTCAAGATGGCGTTGGCTGTTTGATAAAGCGCCTGTTTTTGATTCAGTTTTTCTGGAATTGATTGCCCGGCAAAGCGGGATAAATCCATGTTATGGGCCAAATCGGCCAGTTTTACGGTACGGGCCAAGGGGTGATGGCCCAAGGCGCGGATATAGTCCAGATAATCGGTGCCCGTTTCATAGGTTAGAAGACGTAATGCTTCTATGACGGAAGGAGGGAACAGACGCGCCAGCGCTTCTGGCGAGACAGAGCTATCTTCTGCCACATCGTGTAACAGTGCCACGCAGCAAGAAAGCTCATCTGACATTTGTTCCGCCAAGTGGTAAGGGTGGAAAATATAAGGTGTGCCGCATTGGTCCACCTGGCCGTGATGGGCCTCATAGGCAATGGCCATGGCTTTTTTGGTCAAGGCGGTATAAATCATGGCATCTGCTCCTTTGCTGGGGAAAATTGGTTACGCTTCTTTCGGGCCAATGGGGATATACCGATAGATCCCCTCTGTTTCTGTCCGCAGCACCTTGTTTTGGGCAATGAGATAGTCCAGGTGGGCAATGGTTTCTCCCACGGCAAACCATTTTTGGTGCATGGGGAAATGATCCCAGTCCTTGCCCCGCATGGACCACTGCATTTGGGCGGAAATGTGATAGGCATCCAAAGAGGGCGTTTCGGTGACAATGCGCAGGCACTCCTCCAGGCGCACTTGATGGTGGTGCAAAATGGCGTCGATCCGTTCGTAAAAATCCATCTCGTTTTTCCGGTGGGCCGGCAGGGCAGTTTTGACGGCAAAGCGGCGGATTTTTTGAAGGCTATCCAGATACTGCCCCAGGGAATTTTCCATGCCGTTCCAAAAGGTGATATTGGGGGTGATGTCAAAGAGCACATGGTCGCCCAAAAACATCAGCTCTTTTTCCGGCAGATACAGACACATATGCCCCGGCGTGTGGCCTGGCGTAAAGACGCACTGGAAGGTATAGCGGCCGATGGAGAAGGTATCTCCATCGTTTAAGGTGCGGGCCAAAAAGGTTTCGTTGGGGGCGAAGGCAATGGCCGGGTTGGTGTCGTGGAGGGCAGAGATGGCATCCACAGGAAAGCCTTCTTTGGCAAATTTTTTGTCCAGCTCATCCCAGGAAGTGCCCTGGATGGTGTCGATGAAATAGCGGTAATCCACTTCGCCCATCAAAATTTCCTTGGGCGCGAGGGCGCCGGCCAAGCCCACATGGTCGCTGTGGAGGTGGGTGAGAAACAGGGTGGTGTTGTCCCAGTCCAGCTGTAATGCTTCCATGCCTTCCATCAAGGCGTCATAACAAGGCTTTTGGTTAAAGCCGGTGTCGATGATTAAGGTTTCGCCGGCATCCTGCACCACATAGCAGTTTAAGTTTTTCAACGGGTTATCGGGCAGGGGAATATCCAGGCGGAAAATGGCAGGGTTTTCATAAATTTTTGTGACCATCGTGTTCGTTCCTTTCTGTCAAAGTTCCCAGCTATTATATCAAAAGTTGGAGGAAAAGGAAAGGTGTTGTTGTTTGGGGAAATTTCATGTGATATACTAACAAAAACAGACTTACAATGGTTCGAAACGAGCAAAATCATAGGAGGAAAAAGATGTTTTATATTGGCAGTCATTTATCAGTATCTAAGGGATTTTTGGCCATGGGCAAGCAGGCCCAATCCATTGACGCTAACACCTTTCAGTTTTTCACCAGAAACCCCAGAGGCGGCAGCGCCAAAGCCTGGAGCGAGGAGGACATTGCCGCTTTTTTGGATTTTCAAAAGGAGCACGGTTTTGGCACTATCTTGGCCCATGCCCCCTATACCTTAAACCTCTGTTCCAAAGAAGAGGCTACCCGCACCTTTGCCCGCAACACCATGGCAGACGATTTGCGCCGGCTGGAGGCGCTGCCGGGAACCCTTTATAACTTTCATCCCGGCAGCCATGTGGGGCAGGGGGTGGAAGTAGGCATTGAGCAGATTGCAGCAGGCTTAAACGAAGTGATGTGGCCAGAAATGCAAACGACGGTGCTCTTAGAAACCATGGCCGGAAAGGGGTCGGAAGTGGGCAGCCGCTTTGAGGAGTTGCGGGCCATCATCGATCAAGTGAAGTTATCGGAACACATGGGCGTTTGTTTGGACACTTGCCATGTGCTGGATGCAGGGTATGACATCATTGACCATTTGGATGATGTTTTGGCAGAATTTGACCGCATCCTTGGCCTTTCCCGCCTGAAAGCCATCCATTTAAACGACAGCAAAAACCCACCGGCCAGCCACAAAGACCGGCACGAAAAAATTGGCGAAGGCTATTTGGGGCTGCCTGCCATTGTCCGCATCATCAATCACCCATCGTTGCGCCATCTGCCGTTCTTTTTGGAAACGCCCAACGAATTGGAAGGATATGGAAATGAAATTGCCCTGCTGCGGAGCCAGTATCAAGCATAAATTTGATAAAAAAATAACAAAAAAACCAAAAAACTTTTAGAAAAAATGGAAAAAACAGACTGCATAGAATGAAAAAACGGCAGTCTGTTTCTGTTTGGAAAACGAAGGTTTTGGCAGGAAATACATAGTAGGAAAATTACTACTACAAAAAAATGATGTAAGAATACCCCTTCTTACTGCAATTTTTTCTATTTCTTGAGTACAAGTTGCATAAAAATATGCAAAATTTTGCCTTTTTGAAAAATAATTATACATTATGACTAAAAAAAGTTGTTTTTTTGGTAATAGCTGTAATTGTGAAAATGAAAAAAAAGTGCTATAATGATACAAACGGTTTCGCTGCAGCGTATTGTTTTTGCGGAACCGGAAAAAGATGGAGGGGATACCAATGAACAAGAAATATGTATATATGTTTCACGAAGGAAATGCCGGCATGAGAAACCTGCTGGGCGGCAAAGGCGCCAACTTGGCAGAGATGACTGTGATGGGCCTGCCTATTCCACAGGGCTTTACCATCACCACCGAAGCCTGCACCGATTTCAATGAAAGCGGCAAAGTGCTTTCCAAAGAAATGACAGACCAGATCGATGCTGCCTTGCTTCGCCTGGAAGAAACGGCAGGCAAAAAACTGGGCGATCCCACAAACCCGCTGCTGGTTTCCGTTCGTTCCGGCGCCAGAGCCAGTATGCCTGGTATGATGGACACGGTTTTGAACCTGGGCTTAAACGATGTATCGGTGGAAGGCTTGGCCGCTGCCACCGACAACAAACGCTTTGCCTATGACAGTTACCGTCGTTTTATTATGATGTTTGCCGATGTGGTCATTGGTGTCAACAAATCGAAATTTGAACGCCGTTTGGATGAAATCAAAGAAGCAAAGGGCGCAAAATATGATACGGATTTGAATGCAGACGATTTGAAAGAAGTCATTGCTGCCTTCAAACAAATTTATTTTGACGATCAGGGCAAGGAATTTCCACAGGATCCAAAGGTACAGCTGTATGAAGCAGTGAAAGCCGTATTCCACTCCTGGGATAATCCTCGTGCCTTTGTATACCGCCGCATGAACGACATCCCCTATAGCTGGGGCACGGCTGTCAACGTGCAGATGATGGTATTTGGCAACATGGGCGATACCTCCGGCACGGGCGTTGCCTTCACCAGAAACGCTGCCACCGGCGAAAAAGCCATGTTTGGCGAGTACTTAATCAACGCTCAGGGCGAAGACGTGGTGGCCGGTGTGAGAACACCAAGACCAATTGCTACACTGGAACAGGATATGCCAGAAGTGTACCAGCAGTTCTGCGACATTGCAAACAAGCTGGAACAGCACTATAAAGATATGCAGGATATGGAATTTACCATTGAAAAAGGCAAACTGTTCTTCCTGCAAACAAGAAACGGCAAACGGACGGCCAATGCCGCACTGAAAATTGCCGTAGATATGGTAAACGAGGGCCTCATCACACCAGATGAAGCATTGATGAAAGTGGAACCAAAACAGCTGGATCAGCTGCTGCATCCAGCCTTTGACCAGGCTGCGCTGAAAGCTGCCAAGGCTTTGGGCAAGGGGCTGCCTGCTTCTCCAGGTGCCGGCGCCGGGAAAGTATACTTTACGGCAGAAGAAGCCAAAGCTGCCGCAGAAGCCGGCGAACGGGTCGTTTTGGTTCGTCTGGAAACTTCTCCAGAAGACATTGAAGGCATGGCCGCAGCCGAAGGCATCTTGACGGTGCGTGGCGGCATGACCAGCCATGCAGCCGTTGTGGCCCGTGGTATGGGCCGCTGCTGTGTATCTGGCTGCGAAGAAATCAAAATGAACGAAGCAGAAAAAACCTTCACCTTGGGCGGCAAAACCTTCCATGAAGGCGATTATATTTCTTTGGATGGCTCCACCGGCAACATTTACGGCGAAGACATCAAAACGGTGGCTCCTTCCATCAGTGGCGATTTTGCCACCTTTATGGGATGGGCAGATGCCAAGAGAAAACTGAAAGTTAGAACCAATGCCGATACGCCAAAGGATGCGGCAAACGCTGTAGGATTTGGGGCAGAAGGCATCGGCCTGACAAGAACAGAGCATATGTTCTTTGAAGAAAACAGAATCTTGAAATTCCGCATTATGATTCTTTCCGACAACGAAGAAGAAAGAGTGAAAGCGCTGGAAGCCATCCGTCCATACCAGGTGGAAGACTTTGTGGGTATTTATGAAGCCATGGAAGAACGTCCGGTGACCATCCGTCTGCTGGATCCACCACTGCATGAATTTTTGCCAAACACCGATGAAGAATTTGCTGTGATTGCCAAAGAAATGGGCAAGACTGTGGAAGAATTGAAGATCAAAGCAAAAGGTCTTCACGAATTGAACCCAATGATGGGCCACAGAGGCTGCCGTTTGGCCATCAGCTATCCAGAAATTGCCACCATGCAGGCCAATGCCATCATCACCGCTGCGTTGAAAGTGAAAAAAGAAAAAGGCTATAACATCGTGCCAGAAATTATGATTCCTCTGGTGGGCGATGTGAAAGAACTGGCCTTTGTGCGTGCGCTGGTTGTGGCAGAAGCCGATAAACTGATTGCTGAAAGCGGCATGGAACTGAAGTATCTGGTGGGCACCATGATTGAAATTCCAAGAGCCTGCCTGACGGCAGATCAGGTGGCCAAAGAAGCAGAATTCTTCTCCTTCGGCACCAACGACTTAACACAGATGACCTATGGTCTCTCCCGCGATGACGCCGGCAAGATTTTGTCCGATTATATCGATAAGAAAATCTATGAAGGCGATCCAACGGCCAAACTGGACCGGGAAGGCGTGGGCCAGCTGATGAAAATGGCAGTGGAAAAAGGCCGTGCCACCCGTCCAGACCTGCATTTGGGTATCTGCGGCGAACATGGCGGCGATCCTTCTTCTGTAGAATTCTGCCATATGATTGGCTTGGATTATGTATCCTGCTCGCCATTTAGAGTGCCAATTGCGCGTTTGGCAGCGGCACAGGCAGAAATTACATACCCAAGAGGATAATAGAAAGCCTCATGTGCTAAGAATGATAAAACGCAAAGACAGCCTGTCTGTCTTTGCGTTTTTCTTTTCAAAAAGATTTGTCTGGAATCATGGAAAAAGGAAGGGGATGTTTGGCCTAAAGTCTTGCGGGGATGGACCTTGACGAAGAGAAGGAAATCGGGTAAGATAAGGTGGAAAATAACTGCCTGGCAGTTATTTTTGTGCTGGAAAGGCATGGGTGAAACGGTTGGTTTTTCGTAGCAAAGGTCGGAGGCCAAGCAAAAATGCCAGATAGTTTGCTTGGTTTTGGTCCGGTCTCTTGTTTCTGTATGAAACATTGCAGAGAGATGGACTCGGCGGCAATGCGCCGTTTGCCAGAAACGGAATGCTGCCAAAAAGCCGGAAGGGTTGCTTTGTTTGCCAGAAGCAAGGCAACATACACCGATGGACATAGGTCTGCCGGAAACAGATCTGTGTGTGACGATCAAAACGGCCGTTTCTGATGCAAAAGCACAGCACGTAAGAAAGACCTGGCAGATGGAGGTACCGCTGCAAAAAAACGACATCATGTGGAGACAAAACAGCGACAATTCTTTGGCAACAACCGGTGTGCAACAGGCCGTTCGATGACATTTTGCAACAAGTCAGGAAAAACACTGTCAGGTTATGACGGTGTTTTTTTTATTGAAAAATGACGTGATTTATAAAGCGGGAGGAAGAAAAAAAGGCTGCCGGTGGGGGCCGGCAGCCTTTTGAGAAGGGGTTGCTGAATGGATTTTGTAGGGGGTAACCCAGTCAGCAGGGTTAGGAGAATATAGGATAGCATCCTGGGTTAGATGCGATCAAACGCTTGTTTCAGATCGGCGATGATGTCTTCTGCATTTTCCAGACCAACGGAGAGACGTACCAAGCCTTCTGGAATACCGGCAGCAGCCAGTTCTTCCGGAGAATAGGTGGAATGAGTCATGGAAGCAGGATGTTCAATCAAGGTTTCTGCATCGCCAAGGCTTACAGCTACAGTGCACAGGTTCAGACTGTTAACCAGTTTCATGCCTGCTTCTTTTCCGCCTTTGACTTCAAAGGAGATCATAGCGCCAAAATCTTTCATCTGGCGGGCGGCAACTTCATGGTTTGGATGGCTTTCCAGACCTGGATAGTATACTTTTTCCACTTTGTCGCAAGCGGTCAAGAAATCAGCCACCAGATGGGCATTGGCACAATGTTTCTGCATCCGGATTTCCAATGTTTTCAAGCCTCTGAGAATCAGGAAAGCTTCCTGTGGGCCCAAAACAGAACCGGTCATGTCTTTGATGCCAAACATTTTTACCTGGCCGATGAAGTCTGCATCGCTGACAACAAATCCGGCGATGACGTCGCCATGGCCATTGAGGTATTTGGTGGCAGAATGAACCACAACGTCAGCGCCCAGTTTCAAAGGCTGCTGCAGGTATGGTGTTGCAAAGGTGTTATCGCAAACCACTTTGATGTCTTTGTTGTAGCCATGAGCCAAGTCGGCAATGGCTTTGATGTCAGCAATTTTCAAGTTGGGGTTTGCTGGCGTTTCCAAGTAAACGGCAACGGTGTTTTCTTTCAATGCGGCTTTGATTTCGTCCAGGTTGGAAGTGTTGACGAAAGAAACTTCCACACCATAACGGGTTAACCCATGAGCCAGCAGAGCGAAGGTACAGCCATAGAGGGTACCGTCGGCGATGATATGTTTGCCGGCGCCTGCAATGGTCCACAAAGTAGAGGAGATGGCGCCCATACCGCTGGCCGTTGCAGCAGCAGCTTCGCCGCCTTCCAATGCAGCTACTTTATCTTCCAGAACGTTGCTGGTGGGGTTACCCAGACGAGAATAGATATAGCCGGCTTCCTGGCCGCTGAAACGGCGGCCGCCTTGTTCACAGCTGTCAAAATAGAAAGTGGAGGTCTGGTAAATGGGCATGGTCAATGCACCGTAAACTTTATCTTTTCTGTTGCCAGCGTGAATGGCTTTCGTTCCAAATCCTGCTTGATTCATATTTTCCATAGTAAAACACTCCTTTTCTATTGTATGACTGTTTTTGTGGCGGGTTTTGTTATCTGGCCTGGCATTTTGCTGCCTGACCTTCCTTTCATCTTTACTTTACCACAACGGGCAGAGAAAGTGTTAGTAGTTAATTTGTATATCTGGTTATCTGTTTTGCAGATAACACCACAGCAAGTTTTTAATAATAAAGGAAGAAACGAAGAAAAAAATAAAAAATCAAACAATGATTATCGGAAAAACCGATAGCTAGTTATCCGATTTATCAACTAACAAAAACGGCCAAAATGTGGTATGATATAGCTAGGTAAAACAATTACAAAAAATGGTGGAAAGGAGGAGCAAAACACAGCAAGTTTACCGTGTTTTGAATGAAAGGCAACACAGGCATCATTCATTTTGTAGAATACGAAAAAGGGAGGTTGTATTATGGATCAAAAGAATAACCCGAAAGCCAACGGCGCGGCGCTCATACCATTTGTGGTATTTATTTTACTGTACTTAGGCGTCGGAATTGTACTGCAGATGCAAGGGGTGGACATGGCCTTTTATCAGCTGCCATCACCAGTTGCCATTTTGGTTGGTATCATTGTTGCTTTTATCATGTTCAAAGGCACCATTGAAGAAAAATTTACTGATTTTGCCAAAGGCTGCGGCGATGAAAACATTCTGACCATGTGTTTCATCTATTTATTCGCAGGGGCTTTTGCCACTGTGGCCAGCGCCATGGGCGGTGTAGAAAGTACCGTTTATCTGTGTTTGTCTGTGATCCCCATTGAGTTTATTACAGCCGGGATGTTTGTGATTGCTGCATTTTTGGCAGTTTCCACCGGTTCTTCCATGGGTACCATTGGTACCATTGGACCAATCGCCATTGCTACGGCTGATACAGCCGGACTGAGCATGCCTTTGATGGTAGCTGCAGTTGTGGGCGGGGCTATGTTTGGCGACAACTTGTCGATGATCTCTGATACGACCATTGCTGCCACCAGAACCCAAGGCGTAGAAATGAGAGATAAATTCAAAGTAAACTTCTTTATTGCTTTGCCTCCTGCTGTAATTACTTTCGTTTTGCTGCTGGTTTTGGGCCGCCCAGAAACGGCAACAGCAGTAGAAATCATGGATTTTAACATCATCAAAGTTCTTCCTTATGTGGTAGTTTTGGTTTTGGCTCTGTTGGGCATGAATGTATTTTTAACCCTTGGTTCCGGCGTCATTTTGGCTGGTATCATCGGTATTTTCTCTGGTGACTTAACGCTGCTTTCTTTCAGCAGCAATATCTATGCTGGCTTTTCCGGCATGCTGGAAATCTTCTTGCTGTCTCTGTTTACCGGCGGCTTGGCCCATATGGTAACCCAAAACGGCGGTTTGCAATGGGTGCTGGAAAAAATCCAGGGCATGGTACACAGCAAACGCAGTGCAGAAGTTGGTATTTCCGCCATTTCTGCCATTGCTGACTTGGCAGTAGCCAACAATACCATCGCCATCATCATCTCCGGTCAGATTGCAAAAGGGATCTGCGAAGAATATGAAGTGGATCCTCGCCGCAGTGCATCTCTGCTGGATATCTGGTCTTGTATTTTCCAGGGCTTCATCCCTTACGGCGCACAGATTCTGTTGGCCTGCAGCTTGACTGCCGGCGTCAGCAGCGGCGCTATCAGCCCATTGGATTTGTTCCCACTGTTGTGGTATCAGCAGCTGCTGGCTGTTTTTGCCATCATCTCTATCTTTGTACCATTTGCCGATGGCATCATCCGCAAACGTCCTTGGAACTTCAAAACCTGGCAGGCAGAAGATGCAAAATAAATCGTTGCAACATTTCCCCCATCTTTTGATGGGGGACTTTTTTTGCCAAAGGCTGCGGCGAAACTTGCAATTTGATTCAAAATATGGTAAAACAGATAAAAATGCTTCTTCGATTATGGGTGGCAATTCATTTGGAAAGGAACGTGACTATGGAAAAAATTTCTTTATCCGAAATTTATGGCATGAATGTGTTTAACGATGCCGTGATGCAGGAACGCTTACCAAAAAAGATCTATGTGGAACTGAAAAATACCATTAAAAATGGAACCACACTTTCAGCTGCAGTGGCCGAAGTGGTAGCCAATGCCATGAAAGACTGGGCCATTGATAAAGGGGCAACCCATTATTCCCATTGGTTTCAGCCAATGACCGGCATTACGGCAGAAAAACATGAAGCCTTTTTAACGCCAGACGGCATGGGCGGCGCCATTGCAGAATTTTCTGGAAAGGAATTGATCAAAGGCGAAGCAGATGCTTCTTCGTTCCCTTCTGGGGGCTTGCGTTCCACCTTTGAAGCCAGAGGGTATACGGCATGGGACTGCACTTCTCCAGCCTTTTTGAAGGAAGACGCTTCCGGGCTTACGCTGTGCATCCCAACGGTGCTTTGCTCTTATACCGGTGTTGCGCTGGATAAGAAAACGCCGCTTCTGCGTTCCAACGATGCGTTAAATGCCCAGGCCCTGCGTATTTTGCGCCTTTTTGGCGATACCACAACGAAAAAAGTCATCACCTCCGTCGGTGCGGAACAAGAATACTTCCTCATTGACAAAGATATGTATAAAAAACGGAAAGACATTATTTTCACTGGCCGCACCCTCTTTGGCGCTATGCCGCCCAAAGGCCAGGAGCTGGATGACCATTATTATGGCGCACTGCGGGAAAGAGTTTCCTGTTTTATGCACGAGCTGAACCGGGAGCTTTGGAAGCTGGGCATCCCAGCAAAAACCCAGCACAATGAAGTGGCCCCTTGCCAGCATGAATTGGCGCCGATTTTTACCGACACCAACACAGCCACCGACAACAACCAGCTGATTATGGAGACCATGAAAAAAGTGGCGCCGCATTTTAATCTGGTTTGCTTGCTCCATGAAAAACCATTTGCCGGCGTCAATGGTTCCGGTAAACACAATAACTGGTCCATGACCACCGATACCGGCAAAAACTTGTTGGATCCTGGCAAAAAACCACACGAAAATAAGCTGTTTTTGCTGCTTTTGGTGGCTGTCATCAAAGCCATCGATATCCATGCCGATTTGCTGCGTGTTTCTGCCGCAAACCCCGGCAACGACCATCGTCTGGGCGCCCAGGAAGCGCCTCCGGCCATCATTTCCATCTTCCTTGGCGCACAGTTGGAAGATATTTTAAACCAAATCGAAGCAGGCCACCTTTCCAACAGCATCCAAGGCAGCGAAATGTCCATCGGGGCCAGCGCACTGCCGTTTTTGAAAAAAGACGTGACCGACAGAAACCGTACGTCGCCCTTTGCTTTTACGGGTAACAAGTTTGAATTCCGTATGGTTGGTTCTTCCGATTCCATTGCCTGCCCCAACTATATCATCAATACCATGGTGGCAGATACGCTGTGTGAATTTGCAGACCGTCTGGAAAAAGCCGAAGACTTTGACGCAGAAGTGATGGCATTGATCCAAGAAACCATCAAAGCCCACAAACGAGTGGTATTTAACGGCAACGGTTACTCGGACGAATGGGTGGAAGAAGCAGAACGGAGAGGACTGCCCAACATCAAAAGCATGCTGGAAGCCATCCCTGCCATCCGCACAGAAAAGGCCATTGCCATGTTTGAAAAACACGGTGTGCTGACTCGGGCAGAATGCGAAGCGCGGGCAGAGATTTTATATGAAGAGTATGCAAAACAAATCATCATCGAAGCAAAGACGATGGTGGATGTGGTGATGAAGCAGATTTCTCCAGCGGCGCTGGGCTATAGCCAGAAAGTGGCACAGACGGTGCTTTCGCTGAAAGCTGCCGGTGTGAAGTATGATTCTGCCGCAGCGCTTTTGCAAAGCCTGACGGAAACACAAAATGAGCTGGATGCCGCTGTGGCCAAGATGAGCCAGTCCATCCAAACGGTGACAGCCATGGAGGATTTGGAAGAGGCAGCTGCTTACTGCCGCCATACGATTTTCCCTCTGATGACGGAAATCCGCACCCCTGCCGACCGGCTGGAATTTTTGGTGGAGAAAAAAGATTGGCCATTCCCAACCTATGGCGATTTGTTGTATTATATTGATTGAAATGCATAAGAAAAACCCGAAATCCTTGAAAAGGATTTCGGGTTTTTTGTTGAAACATTATTTGCCGGATGCTGCAATGGTTCTGCGCAGTTCTTCGCGGATGGCTTCTTCTTGTGCGGCAATGACCGGATCGTCTTCATAGAACAGATGGAAAGCCGGATCGACGGTGCCCTTGCCTAAATAGCGAGCCAGATAATCTTTAAAAATAACAAAAAACTTGTTGCGCAGCAGCACCAGGGCGATTAAGTTGAAAAACACTGGTCCTGCCGTTACCAGGCTGACAATGGTCCAAAAAAGGGTGGCATCTTGACCGGTCAAGACAATGTAAGAAACAATGATAATGTTCATTAAGGGGAAATACACCTTGAAAAATGCAATGAACCGGTCTCGCAAAATCGGTTTATGACGCAAAATGTAGCCGATGACAGTCACATAATACACATACCAGCCGGTGGTGGTTGTCATGCCAAACAAAATGGCCATAATGCCGATGTAGATGGCCCCAAAGCTTCCAAACAAAGTTTGATAGGAAGCAATGGTCAGCGTTGCACCTGTGATACCAGTATCCCAAAGGCCGGTGCAGGCAACAGAAAGCGCTGTGATGGTGCAGACAATCAACGTATCAACAAACACTTCAAAGGAGCCCCAAAGCCCTTGACGCACCGGATGAATGGTTTCGGCAGAACCATGAACCAAAGGAGAAGAACCCATGCCGGCTTCGTTGGAGTTCATGGAACGGGAAATGCCGGAATTCATGGCCTGGGTGACAGCAGCGCCCAAAAAGCCGCCGGTGGCTGCTGTGCCGGTGAAGGCGTCGTGGAAAATAGAGATCAGAGCTGTTGGCAAGTTTCCGATGTTGGCAAAGATCAGCACGATGCCGCCCAGCAAATAAAGCACGCACATGAAGGGAACGCATTTGGCCGCAAAATTAACGGCCCGGCTGGAACCTTTGCAAATCAGATAAAAAGCTGCAAGGCTGTAAATGGCGGCCACCAAAATCATATTCCAGCCAAAGGATGCATGGAGCACTTCGGCAATGGTGAATGCCTGGGAGCCTTGAATGGACTGAAACACAAAAAAGAAAGAAAATAATAGCGCCAAAGGCATGCCGATTTTTAGGCCCATCTCCCGAGCAATTCCTTTTTCCATAAAATACATGGAACCGCCATAAAAATTCCCTTTTTCGTCTTTGCTGCGATAGTAGCAGCCGAGGGTTACTTCCACCAATTTAACCATCATGCCAAAAAAAGCCCAAAGCCACATCCAAAATATGGCGCCCAGACCGCCGGTGGCAATGGCCGTGGCTACGCCTGCAATATTGGCGCAGCCAACACAGCCGCCAATGGCAACACAAACGGCTTCAAATGGAGAGACTTTGCCGGCTTGTTTACGGTTGGCTTCTTGGCTGGTCAAACTACCCAAGGTATGCTTCATCACATGGCCAAAATGGGTGATGGTGAAAAAACCGCCACGAGTTGTGAAATAGAGGCCTACGATCATAACAAAAAGCAGAAAAGGCAGGCCCCAGACAAAGTTGTTTAAGCTGTTTAGAACATCGCCCATAAAAATGTGATACCTCCTTTAATAAAATTTAATGTTTAAAAACGCGCGTTTTTATAAAAATATTATAATGGAGAAGGAGGTATTCGTCAATGAATATAAAAAAATGATAAAAATTTGTAAGAAAATAAAAAAATAATAAACGAAACTTATAAAATAGTATGTTTCTGTCATATTTTTTATATTTTGTATATCTGAATCAGTTCTTCCAACACAGCCATACAATCTGCCTCTATACAGTAATCGGCTGCTTGGAAAATGGGTGCATCGGGATCGGTGTTGACAGCGATGATGGTTTCGGCGCCCATGATACCGGCCAGATGCTGAATGGCGCCAGATACGCCTAAGCTGAGCAAAAGCTTTGGACGAACAGTAAAGCCTGTCTGCCCCACCTGCTGGCTGTAATCAGCCCAGCCTGCTTCGACCAGAGGCCGGGATACGCCCACCTGGGCACCGCTTAACTGTGCAAATTGATGCACCAGCTTCATGTTTTTCTTTGTCCCAATGCCCTTGCCTGCCACCACCAGCAAAGGAGCAGAAGCAATGGAGGCACAGCCTGTTTCTCTGTGACTTTCCAAAATATGGAGTTTCGTTTTCTTTTTTGGTAAAGCGGGCAACAGCACTTGCTGTCCGATACGGGAAAGGTCTTTGGGCGGCAGGGGGAAAATACCGCTTCGCACGGTGGCCATTTGCGGCCGCGCAGAGGCGGTGGCAATGGTTGCCATCAAATTTCCGCCAAACGCTGGACGAGTTTGGAGCAATAGTCCCTGCTGAGGATCAATGCTCAATTCTGTGCAGTCGGCCGTCAGACCAGTTTGCAGGTGGGCTGCCAAGCGGGGCGCGATGGAGCGGCCAAACAGCGTGGCGCCAAAGAGGACAATCTCTGGCTTCCGCTGGGCAATTTCCCTTGCCAGAAGACGAAAAGCCAGCTCCTCTTCTTCTTCCATCTGGCTGGGGGCCGTAGAGAGCAGCAGCACTTGATCTGCTCCGGCAAAAATCAATTCCTGGGCCAAAGCTTCAGAGGGAGCAGAAAGCAAAACGGCGCTGAGCAAAACATGTTTTTCATCGGCCAGCTGTCTTGCTTTTCCCACTAATTCCAGGGAAACGGGCAAAAGCTTTCCTTCCAGGCACTGGGCTACCACCCAAATGCCCCTATAAGCCGACAAGTCCTTTGCTTTGTCTTTTTGAGGGAAAGAAAGGGCGCCAAAGGGACAGGCGTCAATGCAGATGCCGCAGAGGGTGCAGCTTTCCTTGCAAAGGGCTTTTTTGTTTTCAATGGAAAGGGCCTGTTGGGCACAGGCTTTGACGCAAAGGCCGCAGCCGCGGCATAAAGCAGAATCGATGGAAATCATCATTTCACCTCCTCAAATAATGCAGCAATTTCTCTGGCAGCCTGGGCGGGTTCTGTGCTGAGGCGTACACCGGCTTTTTTCGGCGGCGGGGTGAAGGTTTTGACCACCTGGGTGGGGGAGCCGGCAAGGCCGGTGCGGCTGGTATCGGCCGACAGATTTTGAGCGTTGCGGATGGTGCAGGGCGTTTTGTTTGCCCGCAAAATGGAGGAAATGGACGGCAGTCTGGGCTGGGCAATTTCTTTGACCACCGTTAAGAGCGCCGGCAGCGTTACTTGTACCAGCTGCCGGCCGCCGTCTGTTTTTCTGGAAACAATCAGCTCTTTTTCCGATGCAAAGACAATCTGGGTGACGTCGGTGATATGGGGGATGCCCAGGGTTTCGGCCAATTCCGGCCCAATTTGTGCCGTGTCGCCATCGACAGCCATTTTGCCGCAGAGAATCAAGTGATAGTTGCCAATTTCTTTGACGCCAAGGGAGAGGGCATAGGAAGTGGCCAGGGTGTCGGCGCCGGCAAAGGCCCGGTCGCTGAGGAGCATAGCCTCATCGGCGCCGCAGCTGATGGCCTCTTCCAGCAGCCGGGCCGTATCGGCAATACCCATGCTTAAAGCCGTAATATGGCCGCCCAACTGCTCTTTTAATTGTACGGCCACTTCCAGTGCAGAGCGGTCAAAGGGGTTTAAAACGGCCGATTTGGCATCGCGGATGATGGTTTTTGTTTTAGGATCCATGCGCACTTCGTTGGAGGAAGGCACTTGTTTCATACAGACAATCAGGTTCATTTCCATGTCTCCTTTCTGGCAGAGGGGAAGAGATTGCCGTTACCCAAAATGGACTGGGGATCCAGCGTCAATTTTAGCTGCCGCATTTCTTCTATGGCATCTGGTCCATACATCAAAGACAGAAACGGCGCTTTGATTTTGCCTACGCCATGTTCTGCCGAAACGGCGCCGCCCATGGCGGAAACGGCCTTGGCCCATTGGAGATACAGAGCTTTTCCGGCTCGATAATCATCCTCGTTTCGGGGCAGGATATTGACATGGAGATGGTTGTTGCCCAGATGCCCCCAGGTGGCCGACTCCAGCTGGGCAGAAGCCAATGTGGTGCGGTAGAGGTGCACCACATCAAAAAGACGGTCATCGGGCACAGACATGTCGGCGCCCAGTTTGGTGATGAGGGGATATTGTTTTTTTCGTTCATCAATGATTTGATTGGCGCTTTCTGGCACGGCATGGCGGAAAAAGTGCAGCAAAGAAAGGTCGCTTTCATTGCGGGCCACCCAGGTGCGGCTTTGGTCGCCGCCGCAGTATTCCATCCATTGGCCAAGGCGCTTCATTTTTTCCATGTTTTCTTCCGGTGTGTCGCTGTGCAGCTCCAGATAGACACAGCAGAGGTCTTCTTTGGCAATGGCAGGCAAGGCAGAAAAAGCAGTGCCTGTTTCTTTTTGGCGGCGCAGCAAAGAAAGAGCCGCTTCGTCAAAATATTCCACCGAGGCCAGGCCAGGCATTTGATGGCGCACCGTATCGGCAAAGCGGAGGGCCGTTTCTTCTGCCGCAAAGAAAAAGCTGATGCCAAAGATGGAAGCGGGAAGCAAGGTCAGCTTCAGTTCCAAGGCAGTGATGACGCCCAAAGTGCCGTCGCTGCCCAAAAACAGGTCGATGGCATCCAGATTATCTTTGATGTAATAGCCGGAGGCATTTTTTGTGTTGGGCATCCGGTATTGGGGCAGGGAGAGGGCGTAGTTTGTGCCTTGCTCTGTGGTCAAATGCAGTTTCCGGTGCCGGGCCACGGCTTGGCCGCGGCGCAGAGATAACGTTTCGCCGTTTGCCAGCACCACACGCAGGGCCGTGATGTGGTTACGGGTGGGGCCGTAGAGAAAGCTGCGGGCGCCGGAGGCATTGCAGGCTGCCATGCCGCCGATGGTGCAGGTGGTTTCGGTGGGATCGGGGGCAAAGAAATAAGACTTGCCTTCCATTTCATCTAGAGCGGCCAAAGATGCGGCAGAAAAGGCGGCAGTGGCAAGGCGGCGGTTGGAGAGCATCTGGTTACATTCCAGCAAAGTGAGGCCAGGCTCTACGGTCAAAAAAAACTGGCCGTTTTCCTGCCGCAGCGCCAGCACTTGTTTCATCATCGACAAATTGAGGATATGGCCGCCAAAGGGAACGGCAGCCGCAGCCAACCCCGTCCTGGCCCCTTGGATGGTGACGGGAATATTTTGCCTGCTGCAATCGCTCAGCTGGGCAATGACGTCTGATTCCGATTTGGGAAAGGAGATGCTTTGGGCATGGCCCACAGTGCGGGATTCGTCTTTGAGGTAGACGGAAAATTGTTCAGAATAAGGGATGATTTGTTCCATGTGGTTTCCTCCTAGGATACAATACTATTACTCAATACAGTATCACATTTTTCGATAAAATGTTGAACAATATTCCTAAAATGTTTGCGAATATTAAGAAAATATAGTATGATAAAGGGAGAGCCTGTGGTGGCAATTGTAGAATATAAGTCAATTTGCGGAAAACACAGGAGAATCCTGTCAAAACGAGGTGAAACGATGAAGTATTTTTTTGATATTGAGCTCAATGAGGACTATGCATTTCAAATGAGCCAGTTCCATTTTCACGATGCCTATGAGGTGACGGTGGTGCTGGAAGGAAAGGGAGAAATCAGCGTCGGCTCCCGGACATACACCATGGAAAAAGGTGCGGTGATGGTGCTGGATAATGCGGAGATCCACCGCAGCAAAGTGGAGGAAAATTCGGTTTACCGCCGCTATGTGATGAAATTTCCGCTGGAATATATTACGGCGCTTTCCACACCCCAGACAGACCTGCTGAAAATTTTCCAGGCCAAAACGCCTTGCATTTTGTTAAATGAAAGCCAGCTGGAAGTGGTGGAGCGGCTTTGCGAAAAGGCCAGTGCCGGAGGAACGGAATATGGCGATGACCTGCGCTGCCAGGCGGCGTTTATTGAAATTATGATTTATTTAAACCAGCTGGTGGGCACCATCCCGGCGGCAGAACCTTATCACTCCAAAAACGTGGACCGGGTGACGCCGATTATGGAATATATTGCAAAAAATGCCGATAAAAATATTACTCTCGATACCATTGCCGGGGAATTTTTTATCACCAAACAGCATCTTTGCTATATTTTCAAGAAAACCACGGGCCTTGGTATCAACCAATATTTGATTGCCCAGCGCCTGATTCGGGCCTGTGCCCTGCTGCGGCAGGGAAAAAGCGTGCAGATGGCCGGGGAGGAAGCAGGGTTTCGCAACAATTCCCATTTCATCCGCACCTTCAAAAAAGTCCTGGGTGTTTCGCCGGGGAAATATTCTGCCGAATATAAGGGAACCATATTTGTATAATGAGCGACAGAAAGGATGGCGAGGAAGTGGCATTTGACTGGAAAGCAGAAGATGGCCAAGCCGTGCTGGCCGGTTATGAGGGAACGGAAACGTTTGTGGAAGTGCCGGCGCAGTGGAATGGGCTTTGGGTGACAAAAATTGGGACAGGTGCCTTCCGGGACCAGCTGTCTTTACAGGAAGTGGCGCTGCCCAAGACACTGCGGGCGGTGGAGGACTATGGCTTTGCCGGCTGCCGCAACCTCAAGCGGATGATATTGCCGCAAGATGTGCGGGAAGTGGGGGCCCATGCCTGTTATAACTGCCGTTCATTGGCCTATTTGGAACTGCCCCAGAAGCTGGAGTCGGTGGGGGATGGTTTTTTGAAAAACTGCGACAGTTTAAAAGAAGTGGTGATTACCGAAGAGAAGCCGCTTTCGCCAGGCGTTGTGTCGTTATTGAAAAATCTGGATGGCCGGTTTTTACTGACGGTGAAAAACAAAGGGTTTTCTTTGGTATTTCCGGCCTTTGACTTTGAATATACGGGCAATGCCCCGGCCATGCGGTTTATCACCATCACCCATGGCGCCGGGGAGCGGTATCGCCGCTGTATGGAAACAAGGGGCATTGATTTTGGGGCTTATGACAGCTCTTTTGTCATCGGCGTGATGGAGGAGCAGGCTGAAACGCTGCTGGAGCTGGTTTATGAGCGGCTGGCCCATCCTTACGGTCTGTCGGAGGATGCGCGCAGGCAATATGTGTTGTTTTGCAAACAGCATTTGAAAGAATGTATCATCTTCGCAGACAAAATAGGAGACATTTCGTTTTTAGAACTGATGGAGCAAGAAGGCGTTTTGACAACGGAAACGGCCAGGGAAGCCGTTTTGGCGGCGGCCGAGGTGCAAAACAGCGCCATCAGCGCCTATCTGCTGGATTTTCAGCTGAAACAAGGCGGTCTGCGGAAAAAGAAGTTTGAATTATAAAAAGGAGAGAAGATATGGCTTCTGATTATGAGATACTGACACGGCTGGACGGCCTTTGCCAGCGGCTTTTGACCAACACAAAAAACAAGCTGTATCTTCATTTGCGATACTTATCTATGGCATTTTCCGGGCTGGAATATGCCATGAGCGGCGATACGGCAACGGTGGGAACGGACGGGTTCTATCTTTGGTATTCGCCGCTTTTTTTGATGCAGCAATACCAGGAAAATGACAGGTGGATGGACGCTTGTTACCTGCATATGATCTTCCATTGTCTTTTTGCCCATCCCGTGGGCAGAAAAGAAAGGCAAGAGCGGCTTTGGAACCTCTGCTGTGACATCACGGCAGAATACTTGGTGGATCAGATGGAGCTGCGGTTTTTGGGGCGGCGGCCGGGGACGCTGCGCCGCCAGACCTATTACCGGCTGGAAGAGGCGCTGCCTGTTCTCACGCCGGAGGCCATTTACCGCTATGCCCAGGAACAGCCGGACTTTTTGACAAACCAGCTGGAACTGGAAGCGGAGTTTTTGATGGACGATCACAGCTTTTGGGTGCAGTACCGTCAAGGGGAGGCCCAGGGTGCCGGCGGCGCCTCTTCCGATGGCGCAGGAGAACCGGGAGAAGACGGCGGTAACGGCACAGGAAACGGCGATGGCATAAGCCAGAAAGAAAACGCCGGCCACTCTTCTTCTGATTATCAGGATAAATGGTCTTCCATTGCCCAGCAAACCCAAACAGACCTGGAAACCATCTCCAAAGACGGCGGCAAGGACCAAAATGCCTTGGTGGAATATTTGCGCCTGGAAACCAGAGTCCGCTATGACTATGGCGATTTTTTACGAAAATTCATGGTGGAGCGGGAAGTGATGCAGCTGGACCTAGACAGTTATGATTATATCTATTATACTTATGGGTTGCAGCAGTATGGCAATATGCCGCTCATTGAAAGTTTGGAATATGCAGAAAAGAAAAAGGTGGAAGAATTTGTCATTGTCATTGACACCTCCGCCTCCTGCGACAGCGATTTGGTGAAACGGTTTTTGGAAGAAACGGTGTCGATTTTTCAAGATACAGACCAGTTTTTCCGTAAGATCAATGTCCATATCATCCAGTGCGACAACCAGGTGCAAAAGGACGATGTGATTGTTTCGCCGGAGGAGCTGAAGCAGTATATCAAAGGCTTTGAGGTGCGGGGCCGAGGCGGCACAGATTTTTCGGCGGCCTTTCGGTATGTGGATGAGCTTTGCGCCCAAAAGAAATTGGAAAACGTAAAAGGACTGCTGTATTTCACCGACGGCTATGGCGTGTTCCCAGAAAAGATGCCGCCCTATGAAACGGCCTTTGTTTTTGTGGATGACAGCTATACCGACAAGGAAGTACCCCCTTGGGCCATAGAAATTGTATTGGGAAGAGAAGAACTGGAACGCATGGGAGGAGCACAGCGTGGATATTAAACGAGCGAAAGCGGAGATCAAAGACGCCATTGAAAGCTATTTGCAAAAGGACCGGTATGGAGAATACTGTATCCCTGTGGAAAGCCAGCGCCCCATTTTGCTGATTGGGCCGCCGGGCATTGGGAAAACGGCTATCATGCGCCAGGTGGCCACGGAATGTGGCATTGCCCTGGTGTCTTATACCATCACCCACCACACCCGGCAAAGCGCCATTGGGCTGCCCTTTATTGAACACAAAACCTATGGCGGCAAGGAATATGCCGTAACGGAATATACCATGAGCGAAATTGTGGCGGCGGTGTATGAGCAGATGGAGGAAACGGGGCTTTCGGAAGGGATTTTATTCATTGACGAAATCAACTGTGCCTCGGAAACGCTGGCCCCGGCCATGCTGCAATTTTTGCAGTACAAAACCTTCGGCAGCCATCAAATTCCCGATGGATGGATGATTGTGGCTGCCGGGAACCCGCCGCAGTATAACAAAAGTGTCCGGGAATTTGACATTGTTACGTTGGACCGGGTGAAAAAAATTGAAGTGACGGAAGATTATGGCGTTTGGCGGGAATATGCCGTGGAACAGCGGGTTCATGACGCCATTTTGAGTTTCCTGGATTTGAAGCCGGAATCTTTTTACACGGTGAAAAATACGGCCGAAGGGAAGGTCTTTGTGACGGCCCGCGGTTGGGAAGATTTGTCCAAGCTGCTCTATGTTTATGAAGCTTTGGGCAAAAAGGCCGACCGGTTTGTGGTGGGCCAGTATTTGCAGCAGGAAAAAACGGCCAAGGATTTTGCCGCTTATTTGGAACTGTATTATAAATATCAGGCGGACTATGCCATCGGGGATATTTTGCAGGGGCATTGGACCGAGCAGCAGGTGGACCGGCTGCGTCTGGCTTCTTTTGATGAGCGGATGGGTGTAATTTGTCTGTTGTTTGATGGGTTAAACCAGAAGTTTCGCGCCTGCTATGAATCGGATCTTTATTTGACGGATTTGATGGAACGGCTGAAAGAAGCGAAAAAACGTCTCCTTTCTTCCAGCAAACGGGGAGAAGAAGTGCTTCAGGCGTTTTTGGAAGAAGAACGGCAGCAGTATCTGCAAAAGAAAAAGGCGAAGTTATGGAAAAAAGAAGAGGACCATCGCCTGCAGGCCGTGCTGGAAACCATGGAAGGCTATGTGCAGGAAGTAAAAAAAGAAGGAATTGCCGATGGCGAGGGCGTATTTACTTTCATAAAAGAGCTGTTTGCCAAAGAGGTGGAAGAGGCAGAAGCAGCAAAGGAAGAAACCAGTGCAGCGCTGGAGACGGCCTTTGGCTTTTTGGAGACAGTCTTTCGGCAGGGGCAGGAGCTGGTGTTTTTTGTGACGAGGCTCAACAGTGGTTTCTACAGCATTTGGTTCATCAACGAAAACGGCAGCACTGCTTTTTACCGCCACAACAAAAACCTGCTGTATCAACAGCAGCAGCGTACGATTTTAAAGGAAATGGATGAAATTAGAACCTTGTTACAGACAAAAGAAGACTAAGGGAGGCGTTTTTCAATGAAAATCTGGGAAATTCCAACACCGGCACTGATCATCGAAGAAAGCGTGATGGCAGAAAACAGAAAAAAGATGGGAGAAATCACCAAGCGGGCCGGCGTGGCACTGCGGCCTCATTACAAAACTTACCGCAGTGAAAAAATTGCTAAACTGCAGATGGAAGATGGGGCCAAGGGGATTGCGGCAGCCAAACTGGGGGAAGCAGAGGACTTGGTCAAAGCCGGTATTCCAGATGTGCTGCTGGCCAACGAAGTAACCCAGCCGGCCAAAATGGAAAAACTGGCGCTTTTGGCAAAAGAGTGCCACATGACCGTTTGTGTGGACCAGATGGAAAACTTGCTGGCCTTAAACGAGGCAGCAAAAAAAGCCGGTTCCACGCTGCACATTTTTGTGGAATATAA
>CALWLF010000126.1 GCA_944381455.1 uncultured Clostridia bacterium
GGCATTTCCCTGGAACATATTCCTGATGCCCAAGCTCTGGTGGCGGAAGCCGGGCTGGAATTTGGCGGTACCGGTGCAAAAATCCGCCCTGTCACCGCCTGCAAAGGCACCACCTGTGTCTATGGCAATTTTGACACCCATTCTTTGGCCCAGGAGATCCATGACCGCTATTATCTGGACTGGAAAGATGTGAAACTGCCTCACAAATTTAAAATTGCTGTGGGCGGCTGCCCCAATAGCTGCATGAAGCCAAGCCTCAACGACTTTGGCATCGAAGGCCACAGAGAGCCTCGCTTTGATGCAGAACAATGCCGCGGCTGCAAAAAATGTCTTGTAGAAACCAGCTGTCCCATGAAAGCTGCCCATGTGGTAGATGGAAAATTATTCATTGATCCCGCCCTTTGCACCTCCTGCGGTGTCTGTACCAACGGCAAATGTCCTTTTGGCGCCATTGCCGTTCATCACGATGTGACCTATCAAATTTTTGTAGGCGGCACCTGGGGCAAAAAAACCCGGATGGGTACGGCACTGCGTCATCTGGTCACAGAAGAAGAGATTTTCCCCATTTTGGAAAAAACCATGCTGTGGTTTAAAGAAAATGCTTACCAAAAAGAGCGGCTGGGGGCAGCCATTGACCGGCTGGGCGTGGAAACGCTGGAAAAAGCGCTGGAAAGCGATGATTTGCTAAAACGCAAGGACGCCATCCTTGCTGCTGACATCAAAGTGCGACCATAACTTGTACCTTTGGGGCGGCTGGCACACCTGGCCGCCTTTTTTCTGTTTGGAAGGAGATTTTCATGAAACGATTGCAATTGCCGGCGGCAATATCCCTTTGTGCACTTTTGGTTCTTGCCGTGTTTTCCATTGCCGGCTGCCAAACATCCTCTCTGAGCCCATCAGATCCTTTGGCCGAAACAGAACCGGCACAGGATGCTTCCTTTTCTGCCAGCACCGGGTTTTCTTTCACCGATGACCTCGGCCAGGATGTAACCATTGCCTCTTGTGAAAAGGTGGTCAGCCTCTATGGCTCCTACGCTGAAGCCTGGAGCTTGGCCGGCGGCAGCCTGGTAGGCGTCACAGAAGATGCCATCGAAGAACGGCACATGGACCTGGGCGAAAATGTAGCCGAAATTGGCAGTGTCAAAACGCCTTCTTTTGAGGCCATTTTAGCCCTCAATCCAGACTTTGTGATGCTTTCTGCCGACACGGCTGCTCAGGTGGACTTAGATTCCGCTTTGACAGAAGCCAATGTTCCTCATGCTTATTTCCGCCAGGATACCTTTGCGGACTATCAGCGTATGATGAAATTGTTCACCACCATGACCGGCCAAACAGACCGCTATGAACAATATGCCGGACAGTTGTCGGAACAAATTGAGCAGATCCGGCAGCTTTTTGACGGCCAAGATAGCCCCACCGTGCTGCTTTTGCGGGCCTATTCCACAGGAGCGAAGGCCAAGGGCAATGATAACTTGGCCGGGATGATTTTAGAAGACCTGGGGGCAGATAATCTGGTGGAGCGCTATCCCTCTTTGCTGGAAGATATCAGCATCGAGGCCATTCTCTCTGCCGATCCCGACTTCATTTTCGTTACCACCATGGGCGATGAAGACGAAGCCTTAAGGGCATTGGAAAACAGCCTGTTGAAAAATCCGGCTTGGCAAAGCCTCTCTGCCGTACAGCAGGACCATTATTTTGTGCTGCCCAAAGAGTTGTTCCATTATAAACCCAATGCCCGCTGGGCCGAAAGTTATGCTTACCTTGCCAAGTTACTGAACCCAGATCTAACGGAGACCATCGATGAACTCATGTAAACCAATCAAACGCTTTTTTTTCGTGCTGCTGTGTCTGCTGCTGTTGGCCATTTGCTTTAGTCTTTTTACCGGCGCCACCACCTTGTCTTGGCAGGAGCTGCTGAACGACTTAGCCTCGGCCAATCAAAGCGGAACGGCATACCGGATTTTTTGCTATTCCCGCTTACCCCGCACCCTGGCGGCCATCTTTGCCGGAAGCGCCCTGGCCGTCAGCGGCGCCCTCATTCAAGCCGTGCTCAATAATGCTTTGGCAAGCCCCAATCTCATCGGCGTCAATGCCGGGGCCGGTTTTTTTGCGCTGTTAACGGCCTCTCTGTTTCCGGCCCTGCCGTTTCTTGTGCCGCTTTCTGCCTTTTTCGGCGCCTTCCTTGCCACACTTATCATCTACGGTGTGGCGGCCAAAGCCGGCCGGTCCCGGATTACGCTGATTTTAGCCGGCGTTGCCATCAGCGGCATTCTTTCTGCCGGCATGGATGCTTTGACGCTGTTGTTTCCTGACGATGTCATTGGCGCCACAGGCTTTCTCATTGGCAGTTTTTCTGGCGTAACGATGAGCGGGTTGTTTCCTGCGGCTTATTTCATTTTGGCTGGGCTTTTATGTGCCTGCCTCATGGGATATGACTTAAATGTGCTGGCACTGGGCGAAACCATTGCCCAAAGTTTAGGGATGCGGGTGATGCCGCTGCGGTTTTGCTTTTTGGCCCTTGCTTCTCTCTTGGCCGGTTCCGCCGTCAGCTTTGCCGGGCTTTTAGGTTTTATCGGGCTTTTGGTGCCCCATGTCTGCCGCCGGTTTTTTGGCCAGGACCACCGGCTTTTGCTGCCTGCTTGCGCCTTGGCCGGGGCCGCATTGGCCCTTTGTTGTGATGCGCTAGGCAAGTGGCTGTTTGCCCCTTTTGAAGTTCCAGTGGGCATTTTGCTTTCTTTCCTTGGCGGTCCTTTCTTTTTATTTTTGCTGCTGCAACGGGGAAGGGGGCGGCTTCATGAATGAGGCTTTGCTGCAATTAAGCCAGGTCTCTGCCGGATATGGACCAAAAGCCATCGTTTCTGATTTTTCTTTGACCATCCGGGCAGGAGAAATTCTCACCCTGGTGGGCCCTAACGGCTGCGGCAAATCTACGCTGTTAAAAACCATGGCAGGCCATTTGCCGCCCTTATCGGGACAGCTGATGCTGCAAGGAAAACCCCTAACTTCCTATGCGCCAAAAGCCTTGGCAAAAACACTTTCCTTCCTGCCCCAGGGCCAGCCTACGCCAGACATTGAGGTGGAACAGCTGGTCTCCCATGGCCGCTTTCCCTATCTGGGGTTTCAGCGGCACATGACGCCGTTGGACCGGCAGAAAACAGAAGAAGCCATGGCCATCACCGGTGTCCTGCCCCTGCGCCACCGGCTGCTCTCTTCCCTTTCCGGCGGAGAAAAACAAAAGGCTTACCTTGCCATGGTGGTGGCTCAGGATACACCGTTGCTGCTATTGGATGAGCCCACCACTTATTTGGACATCGGCCATCAATTTGAACTGCTTTCTTTGGTGCAACATCTCAACAGCGCCGGCAAAACCGTTGTCATGGTCCTCCACGACCTTTCCCACGCTTTGGCTTACAGCCACCGCATTGCCCTGTTGCAGCAAGGCCGCCTTCTTTGCTGTCAAACACCCGCATCCTTATTTGCCTCCGGCGCCATGCAGCAAGTCTTTGGCGTCACTGGCCATCAAGTCTGCCGCGAAGGCGGATATGACTATTATTTCACCCCGTGAGTTTTGCCATCGCTTGATCCTCCAGTTGAAGCGATGGCTTTCCTTTTGGGCCAATGTGTGCAAAAAATAAAAGAATATGCGCCTTGCCTTGTTCTTTTTTCTAGCCTGTGCTATACTTTTTTATGTAGGACCTTGGTTGCAGCTTTGGCAAAAACCCTTCTTTTTTTCTTTTGCAGCGGCTTTTTTTGCCAAAAAAAGAAGGCGGCTTTTTTCTGCCAGAAAAAGCCACACAAAACATAAATGAAACTATATTGCCCAAACCCTGCACAATCTTACATCCTTTCCGTCGTGAAAAAAAGAAAAGAGGCGAATAAAACATGAGCGGAATTGCAAATTTGATTTCCCATATTATATTACCAAAATTTGTAAAAGCACATCAATGTTTTACCCATAACGAACTATCTGAACACGACCTGGCCACACAGCTGGAAGCAGGGCTTCTTCCCCTTGCCGGCCGCATTCAGCCGGGCCAGCGTATCTGCATCACCTGCGGCAGCCGCGGCATCTCCAATATGCCCTTTGTCACCAAATATCTGGTGGATTTTGTGCGCCGCCAAGGCGCCAAACCTTTCTTGGTGCCAGCCATGGGCAGTCACGGCGGCGCCACCGCCGAAGGCCAGGTGGAAATTTTAAAAAGCCTTGGCATCACCGAAGAGACCATGGGCGCCCCTATCCTCTCTTCCATGGAAACAGTGAAAATCGGTCATGTGGACGAAGAAAACTTTGACGTTCACATCGATAAAAATGCCTCCGAAGCCGACGGCATCATCGTCTTAAACCGTGTGAAAGCCCATACCAGTTTCCAAGGGCCTTATGAAAGCGGCCTGATGAAAATGCTCACCATCGGTCTGGGCAAACAATATGGCGCCCATATCTGCCATTCCCGCGGCGATGACAGCATGTCGCTGCGCATCGGCTTAAACGGCAAAGAAGTCATCCAAAATGCCAACGTGATTTTTGGCGTGGCGCTTTTGGAAAATGCCTTTGACAAAACCTTCCAGGTATCCGTCATTCCCGGCGAAGAAATTCCCACCCAGGAGCCAAAGCTGTTGCAGCAGGCCAAAGACGCCATGGGACGGCTGTATTTTGACGACTGCGACGTATTGATCGTTAAAATGCTGGGCAAAAACTTCACCGGCGCCGGCATGGATCCCAACATTGTGGGCCGCTGTGTCAATCCTAAATTAAAAATGGGCATCAACGCCCAGCGCATCGGCATTTTGGACCTCAGCGACGAATCCCACGGCAACGCCACCGGCATGGGCCGGGCCGATTTAGCGCCCATGCGGTTTTTCCACAAAATCAGCCTGGACGACACCAACCCCAATTTTATCACCAGCTACGATCCTACGGCATACCGGATTCCCGTCATCGTGGAAAACGACGAAGAGGTGTTGAAAGCCGCCGTGGCCAGTGCTTTAATGATCGATTATGAAAACCCAAGAATCATCCTTATCAATAACTCTTTGGAGATTGAAGACATTCTCATTTCCGAAGCCATGGTGCCAGAAGCTATGGCTCACCCTTCCCTCAAAATCTGCTCTGAGCCTTTTGATTTGACCTTTGATGCGGCAGGCAATTTGACCACCACCTTTTAAAAACTCAAAAGACCGGTAGAATATTCTACTGGTCTTTTTTGATGCAACGATTGATTCCAAACAGCAGGGCGCTAAAAAGAAACTCCGTTTCCTTTCCGTTTACCGTCAACCATAGCAGCTTTCATCAAAGGATTTTTTATACTGCATTTACTTCTTTGGTGCAAAAAACTGCTCCCTTTCGGCACAGCTTCCTGCAAAAACAAAGATGGCTGCAATCCTTACATCCGAGGGATTGCAGCCATTTTATTTTTGCTAAGGTTGTTTTCTTCTTGGGAAACCGCTTTGATAGAAACGGTTTTTCATTCGCTTTTATTTTGCTGCGTTTGCCTGATCATCCATATACATCCCTTTGATGATGTATACCAAAGTTTTCAGGTCGCCGCACATAATATCTTCCTGATCGCGGAACGGACGAACGATACCCTGACGGTTTACCCAGATGGTTTTATAACCCATTCTGTTGCCAGGCACTACGTCATATTTGAAGCCGAAACCTGCATGCATCCATTCTTCTACAGGGATGCCCAGTCTTTCCTGGCACAGTTTGAACCCATCGGTGTATGGTTTGTAGCAGCCAGCCATTTCAGCGGTCACAACGTCGTCAGCTTCGATGCCGGTGTTTTTCATAACAGCTTCGATGATGGCGTTATCGGTATTGGTCAGATATACCACTTTGGTATATTTTCTCAATTCTTTCAACGCTTCTACGGAGTCTGGGAATGCTTTCCAGTTTGCCATAGAATCAGCAAATTCCTGTGCATCTGCTTCGGTAAAATCGAAACCGAATTCTCTGCAAGTCATACCCATGGTGGTGAAGAGAACTTCTTTGTATGGGCGATACTGTTCCTGAATATATACGAACTGGATTTCTTCCCATCTCTGCTGAACTTCTTTTGGATCGACTCCAACGATCCCTTTCTTGTCCATGAATCTTTTGAAGAAAGCCTGCACTTCGCCTTCCCAGTCGATAATGGTGCCAAATACGTCAAACGAGATTGCTTTTGGTACTAACATCTTGGACTTCCTTTCCTTTGCATGTCATGTTGCTTTTCCTTCCATCCGATCAAACCATCGAACCATGTTTCGATGGCATCTTCTTGCCAAAGCGCTGTCTGGACCTGCCAGCGCCAATCCAGCGCCGCCGTTTTTTTGCAGCCAAAAACGGCTTTTTTATTTTACTTCTTGTGCTGCTCCCACCGGGTACAGCGCAAAGACAGCCTCTGCCATGGCCAGAGATATTTCATCTGGGGTTGCCTGTTGTTCATAAGCCGTTAAAAACGCCTTGATGGCAGCTTGTGCTTCCACAAAGGGGCCAGGCACGTTGATGAATGTGGTGCTGCCCTTTTTGCCGCAAACAAGCTTCGTCCACATATGGCCGTTTTTGCCATAAATTTCATGGGAGGCATATTCGTCTAAATAGCGCGCCAAGGCCGTATGGGTAAAATCTTTGCCCAGCGTTGGGCTGAAACGGTGACCGCCGCCGCTGCCGCCGATCAATACAATCAAATCCGGCGCGCCTTCGGCCACTTCCGTAATTTTTTGGAAGATCACATCTTCCACGTCTTTGAGCGGGCACAAACGTGTGACTTCTGCTTGGGGATATTGGCGCAGAATTTGGCCCATCAATTCTGGTGCATCCAAGTCTAAGACAATGCCGTTTTGAATTTCGTCCCCAGTTGGGAGAATATATGCTTTTTTCATGGTCTCTTCATCCATCTTTCCATTGCGCAGGCAGAAATGGGTTCCGCCGGAATTTCGTCATAGTTTACTTCTACAATCTTGTCGCTGCAAGTCATCTTTGTCAAATCCGTCACCGTAATGCCTTCGGTCAGCACCAGGCTTTCGATGAGGCCTTTTTCGTTGCGGCGCACTTGTTCTGGTTCAATGTTATAGACATCCATTTCAATGTTATCGCCAGTTACGCCAATGACGCGGACAAACGTATGCAGTTTTTCCGACAAAATTTCTTCCAGCTGTTTCGTGTTCAATCCTTTCACTTTCAAGCCGGAAATTTTCATCACAGACTTGTCTGCATGTGCAATGATATATTCATGATCCATACTGCCACACCTCTGTTTTCTACAAACCTCCACCCTTTCGGACGGAGGTCGTTGTTTTGGAATGTATTGGGCCTTTGGCCTGCTGTTATTTTACACTATTTTCTCACCCGATGCAATTGATGGGCAAAAAATTGTGCAACCATCCCGAAAGATTGTGCATTCGATCAGCATTCTGCATAACGAATTTCGCTGATATCGGCCACTTTGAACAGTTTGCCGTCGGTCAAACCAGGTACAATTTCGTCTGCTTTGGCCAAAATTTCTTCTCTGGTCATTGGGGTAGAAGGTGCTTCCAAATCGGCACGACGGATCCCAACGCTTTCCAATTCAATCCAAGCCCGTTCTTCGATATTGTCGAAGGCGATTGGTTTGCCCATGGCTTTGGCGATGGAAAGTACGGCTGGAGAACAGCCCAAATCTTTGCCTGGTACCAAGCCGATTTCCAATGCACGCATGGTGTATTCTGCCAAGGTGCGTTTTGGACCGGCAATGGCTGGGTAATCGCTCTTTACGGTTTTTGCATATTTGCCGGAGTTATGGGCGGTCAGCCCTGCGCCGTAGGAACGATGGAAGATACGGCCGTATGTTTCAAATACCACCATACCGATACCAACGGAAATTTCAGGACCAGCAACGCCGATGAGCACTTCACCGTCTTTCATAATTTCCAGTGCGCCATAGGCTGGAATCAGCACTTCGGTCATATCAACCACATTCATCACTTCAGAACCGGTGTTGTTGTTGGCAATGCGGCCGGTGATGGTCTGGGTTTCGTTGTGAGGCACACGAGGCCATCTGTCTTCAAAGTTTGGACCACGATACAACCGTTTGCCCTTGTATGCGTCAATGTTATCCCATTGTTTCATGTGAGGTTCTTCGGCCAGCAGCTTGGTGGAATAAGGCTGTTCGGAAACTTCCAGATAGCCGAAATCTTTGTTGATCATGCCATAGTCCACCGATGCAAAGGCCACAATGCCATAGTCCACCATGATCCCGTCGCTGCTGACGGTAACGGCGTCCATATCAATGATATTGATGGCAGAAGGTTCTTTGAAATCTTTTGCAATCACTTCGCAAGCTTCCCGATAGGTAAGCCCTGCGGCTACCACATCTTTTTTGTCTACAAAAATCAAGTTGATGGGGTTTCTTCCTTCGGCTGCGCCTTGTGGAATCAATTTATATTTGAGCTTATTCATGTTCTATTCTCCTTCCTGTCTTTTCCTTTTTCTTGGCATAT
>CALWLF010000127.1 GCA_944381455.1 uncultured Clostridia bacterium
ACAGCTGGCGTTTGGTGCCGCCAAAGGTGGCAATGAGCTTTTGCTTTTCCGGATCGACGGATAAAAAACCGTTGAGCACGTTTAATATGGTGACGATGACCGACGTTAAAATGGCAACGGCCAAAATGGAGCCCATGTTATTGCCAATCCAAACGATGAAAATGGGCGCCAGGGCCGTTTTGGGGAGGCTGTTTAAAATGACTAGATAAGGCTGGGCAACCCGGCGCAAAAAGCTGTTCCACCAAAGCAAAATGGCAATGCCCACCCCCAAAATGGTGCCAAGCGTAAACCCCAGCACCGTTTCAAACACCGTAATGCCGATATGATAAAACAGTTCCCCGCCCGAAAGCAATTCCACACAGGAGCGGACCATCCGGCTGGGGCTGCTGAACAAAAACGGATCGATGACGCCCAAAGCGGCACAGCCTTCCCATAGCAGTAAAAATAAACCCAAACAGGCCCATTGGAAAAATGTCACCCAGTGCTGCTGTTTTTGCAAGGCAGAAAGATAGGCTTTTTGAGAGGCAGAAATATTCTCATTCATGGTAATCCAAATCCTTCCATATCTGATTGAAATAGCAATGAAAATCGGCCGATTCCCTGGCCTGAAACGGCGTTTTAGCCCCGTCCAGCTGGATGGGATAGGTGTTTTTCAGTACGGCTGGCCGTTTAGAGAGCACCAGCACCCGGTCGGAGCAGGCAATGGCTTCGGAAATGTCGTGGGTGACAAGGATGGCCGTTTTTTGCTCGCTGCGAATGATGCCGGTTACTTCATCGGCAGCGTGGAGTCTTGTTTGATAGTCCAGGGCAGAAAAAGGTTCATCCAAAAGCAGCACATCGGGTTTTAAGGCCAGGGTGCGGATGAGGGCTGCCCGCTGGCGCATACCGCCGCTGAGTTCCGATGGCTTGCGGAAGGCAAAATCGGCCAGGCCGTATTTTTCCAAAAGCGCCCAGACTTCCTGCTTGGTGGCATCATTGAGCTTTTTGGCAATTTCCAGGCCCAGACAGGCATTGCGGAAAATGGTACGCCATTCCAGCAGATGGTCTTTTTGCAGCATATACCCAACCCGAATGCCTTCGGCCAGTTCCACCCGGCCCCTTGACGGCGGTAAAAGCCCGGCAATGGCCGACAAAATGGTGCTTTTGCCGCAGCCGGAAGGCCCCACCAGGCTCACCAGTTCTCCGGGATAAACAGCAAAGGAGACTTCCTCCACTGCCCGCGTTTCCCCTTGCGCACTATGATAATCCAGCCCCAGCCCATGCAGGCGAACAATGGCTTCCATAAGCAAGAACCTCCTTTTGTTTTTGATAGTATATGGGAAAAAGCAGATTTGGTGAAGCAGGAAAAAGGGTTATTGACATAGTTCGGAAAACGTGTTTAAATGGATATGGTAAATATGGATAACATTGTTACGAAAGGTCGTGCGAAACGAGATGAGCCAAAATTGCAACTATAATTGCTCCAGCTGCGGCGAAACATGCAGCGAACGCAAAGCAGAAAGCTTGCTGGTGCCAGCCAATGAAAACAGCCATGTAAAAAAGGTGATTGGTGTTGTCAGCGGCAAAGGCGGCGTGGGAAAATCTTTGATTACGGCGTTGCTGGCCACTGCCATGCAGAAAAAAGGTCATGCCTGCGGCATTATGGATGCCGATGTGACTGGGCCTTCCATTCCAAAGGTATTTGGGCTGCATGAGAAAGCTTCTGCTGTGGGCAACAGCATGATTCCAGTGAAAACCCAGACGGGCATTGAAGTGATGAGCGTCAATCTGATTTTGGAAGACGAGACGGATCCTGTGGTTTGGAGAGGACCGTTGATTGCCGGTGTGGTGCAGCAGTTTTGGAGCGAAGTCATCTGGGAAGACATTGACTTTTTGTTTGTGGATATGCCGCCGGGAACGGGCGATGTGCCTTTGACAGTATTTCAGTCCATGCCTGTGGACGGCATTGTGGTGGTGACTTCCCCTCAGGATTTGGTGAGCATGATTGTGGGCAAAGCTGTGAAGATGGCCCAGAAAATGAATATCCCAATCCTTGGCGTGGTGGAAAACATGAGCTATGTGCTCTGTCCAGACTGCGGCAAAAAAATCATGATCTATGGCGAAAGCCATGTGGAAGAAGTGGCTGCACAGTATGGCATTGACGTACTGGGCCGTCTGCCCATTGATCCGATGGTGGCAGCTGCCTGCGATGGAGGAGAAGTGGAAACGGTGGCAACCACACAACTGGACTGCGCAGTGGAAAAACTGGAAGGGCTTCTTGGTTAACTTTTGAGCAAAAAAAATCTGTCTGTGATTTCGCAGACAGATTTTTTTTTGAACAGAATAGGATTTAGCCCTCTTCGGCTTTTTACAGACAAAGTTATTTTAATTGGGTGATTTGTTTGACATGTTCATGGGAACCTAAAATCATCAGTGTCTCATAGGGGCTAAAAATATGGTCTGGCGTGGGCAAGGGGCAAATCTGTCCATTTTTTTTGGTGGCCAAAATATTGACATGGTATTTGCCCCGGATATTTTTTTCTACGATGCTTTTGCCATGCCAGCTGGCAGGAGCGGCAATTTCGTAAATGCCCACTTCAGGCGTCAGCTCGATGTAATCAAAGACATTGGTGGCCCCGTAAGTGACGGCCAGCCGCTCGGCCATTTCCCGTTCGGCATAGACCACATGGTCAGCGCCATTTCTCAGCAGCAGTTTGCGGTACATATCCCGGGAAGCGCGGGCAATGACCATCTTTGCGCCATAATCTTTTAACAGCACCGTTGTCATCAGAGAACTTTGAAAATCGTCACCAATGGCAACCACACAAACATCAAAATTGTTTACACCCAAAGACTGGATGAATGTCTCGTTGGTGGAATCTCCAATTTGGATATCCGGAACAATGTGGATGGCATTATCTGCCCGTTCCTCGCTTCGCTCAATGGCCAGCACATCGTGGCCTTCATCAATGAGTTTTGCGGCCATATGCCGACCAAAACGGCCTAGGCCAATAATCAAAAACGACTTCATGATAGTTAAATCCTCCTACCGTTTTATTATCCAATTTGTACTTTTTCCAGCGGCAAAGAAGAGCTGGAAGGCGGTTTGCTGGAAGAAAAGGCCAAAAGCATGGTCAAAGAACCAACCCGGCCAAATATCATCAAAAATGTCAGCAGCAACGAGCTGATGGGCATCATCGTTGGGGTGATGCCGGTGGTAAGGCCAACGGTAGCAATGGCAGAAACGCATTCAAACAATACATCAAGAAAAGGAAGCTGTTCGATGCGCGCAATCACCATGGCAGCCGTGCAGGAGAAAAACAGGTACAGCATAAAAATACAGGAGGCAGAGCGGACGATGCCTTCCTCCATCCGCCGTCCAAAGACTTCGATTTGTTTTCGATGAAAGAAAATGGAAATGATGGACAGCACCAAAATGGCAAAGGTGGTCGTTTTGATCCCGCCGGCCGTGGAGCCAGTGGAGCCGCCGATGAGCATCAGGCAGATGGATAAAAATTTGCTGCTTTCTGTCAGCTCGTTTAATGGCAAGGTGTTAAAGCCTGCCGTGCGGACGGTCACCGATTGAAACAAGGAAGAAAGAATCTGTTCATCCAAGGGCAACCGGGAAAAAATGGCGCCGTTTTGTTCCAGTAAAAAGAAAAAGAAGGCGCCGCCAAAAATCAAAATGGCCGTCACAAAAAGCACCAGTTTTGTATGCAGGTTCATCCGCAGCCGCTTCATCTTTGTATCCAGCATATCCCTCCAGACAAAAAAGCCAAGGCCGCCGGTGACAATCAGCGCCATAATCACCAAATTGAGATACCATTGTCCTGTGTAATGGATGAAAGAAGAAAAAGCGCCGCTTTCGCCCATTAAATCAAAGCCGGCATTGCAAAAGGCTGAAATGCTGTGGAAGATGGAAAACCAGATGCCTTTTCCTATCCCATAGCGGGGGCAGAAAAAAAACGCAAGAAACAGGGCGCCAATGGCCTCCACCAATAGACTGCCCAGAAAAATAAACCGCGTCATCCGCACGATGCCGCCCAACTGAGGGGCAGAAATGGAGTTTTGCATCAAAGAACGGGAAAAGAGCCCGATTTTTCTGCCAGTGATGGATAAAATCAAAATACAAAAAGTCATAAACCCAATGCCCCCGATTTGAATGAGGCAGAGGATCACGATTTGCCCAAAAACCGTCCAGTGGGTGCAGGTGTCCACCAACACAAGTCCCGTGACACAAGTGGCTGAAGTGGCAGTGAAAAAAGCATTCAACAACGTGTTGCCAGTGTTCTGCTGGATGGAGATGGGCAGGCAAAGCAGAAGGGTGCCAAGAAAAATGACACCGCAGTATTCCAATAGAATGATTTGTGTAGTAGATAGGTGCCGGAAAAAAGATATGATTTTTTCCATGGCGGTAGTCGTCAACTCCTTTTTGAGATATTTGCTCCTCTCTCATCGTCACATTATACCGCGTAGCAGGATAAAAGTCCACAATGAAAAACAGAGAAACGGAAAATATTTTCTGACCAATGAAAAAGACCTGTTTCCAAAGGAAACAGGTCTTTGCGTATGGAGATAATGGGATTCGAACCCATGACCTCTTGAATGCCATTCAAGCGCTCTCCCAACTGAGCTATACCCCCGAATTGACTACGAATGGTATTATAGCACAATCAAAAAGAAAAGGGAAGAGTTTTTTTCAAAAAAATGAAAAAAATTTTTCTGGCACGCCAGCGATTTGTCATAACCTATTGAAATATGGCAGTTCTTTGTGTAAAATAGAAGCGGAAAAGTGAGGGCCGGTGTAAGTCCGGCAGAATTAGTAGGAGGTAACCAATGGAAAAACGAGATATGCTTTATGAAGGCAAGGCAAAAAAAGTGTTTTTAACTGACGATGAAAACTGCTATATCGTCCAGTACAAAGATGATGCCACCGCATTCAATGGTCTCAAAAAAGGCTCCATTACCGGCAAAGGGATTATCAATAACAAAATGACCAACATTGTTTTCCAATACTTGGAAGAAAACGGTGTCAAAACCCATCTGGTCAAAGAATTGAGCGACAGAGAAACGCTGGTGAAAAAAGTTTCCATTGTTCCCCTGGAAGTGATTGTCAGAAACGTGGCGGCAGGCAGCTTTTCTAAACGCTATGGCGTGGAAGAAGGAAAAGAACTGTTAAACCCAATTTTGGAGTTTTCCTATAAAAACGACGCACTGGGAGACCCCATGATCAACAACATGCAGATTACGGCCATTGGCATTGCCACCAAAGAAGAGCTGGATAACCTTTCGGCCCAGGCGCTGCGCATCAATGAGCTGTTGAAGGCTTACTTTTTAGAAAAGGGCATCCGCCTCATTGATTTTAAAATTGAATTTGGCCGGGCCGATGGAGAGATTATTTTGGCTGATGAAATTTCGCCCGACACCTGCCGGCTGTGGGACAGCAAAACAGACGAAAAGCTGGATAAAGACAGGTTCCGCCGGGATTTGGGCGGCGTAGAGGAAGCCTATGAAGAAGTTTGGCGCAGAATTACGGCAAAATAATTCCCATATGCCCAAATGATGAGATTTGTGTTTGTCGAGAACCATCTATTCTAGAATAGGAGAGAGCAAAATGAAGGAAATTTGTTTTGAAGATTGGCAAAACGACGACGTATTAAAGGAAGAATGTGGCGTTTTTGGGATTTATAACAATGACAATGACCAAAGCGGCCGCATCACTTATTACGGTTTGTTTGCCCTTCAGCACAGAGGCCAGGAAAGCTGCGGCATTGCCGTCACTGACGATACGGTAGTGAAACAGTATAAAGACATGGGCCTGGTGCCGGAAGTATTTACCGATGACATTGTGGACAAGCTGACAGGAAAAATTGCCATCGGCCATGTTCGCTATTCCACTGCCGGAGGAAGTCTGCGGCAAAATGCCCAGCCTTTGGTATCCCGCTATGTCAAGGGCACCTTGGCGCTGGCTCATAACGGCAACTTGGTCAATGCCCACGAACTGAGAGAAGAATTGCAGCAGCAGGGGATGATTTTCCAAACCACCATCGACTCGGAAGTCATTGCCTGCCAGCTGGCCAAAGAACGGGTGCAGTGCGCCTCCATTGAAGATGCCGTAGACCGGGTGATGAACAAAATCCAAGGATCTTATTCTATGGTAGTGATGAGTCCAAGAAAACTGATCGGCGCCAGAGATCCATTGGGTATGCGCCCCCTCTGTCTTGGCAAATTGGAAAATTCCTATATCATTGCTTCGGAAAGCTGTGCGCTGGATGGTGTCGGGGCAGAATTTATCCGGGATATTGAACCAGGCGAAATTGTGGTGATTGATAAAGACGGTTTGCGTTCCATCAAAAAACATTGCGGTAACCCCAATACCCATCTTTGTATTTTTGAACACATTTACTTTGCCCGTCCCGATAGCGTGATTGATGGCGTCAGCGTTTATGAAGCCAGAAAAGAGGCTGGCCGCCAGCTGGCAAGACAGCATCCGGTGGAAGGCGATTTGGTCATCGGTGTGCCAGACAGCGGCCTTTCTGCCGCCATCGGTTATGCCGAAGAAAGCGGCATCCCTTATGGCATTGGCTTGGTGAAAAACCGTTATATCGGCCGTACCTTCATCAGCCCAACCCAGGGCCAAAGAGAAATTGGCGTAAAAATCAAATTGAATGCACTGCGCCATGAAGTGGAAGGCAAGCGCATCATCATGATTGACGACTCCATCGTCCGGGGCACCACCGTAGCCCGTCTGGTAAAAACTTTGCGTGCCGCCGGGGCAAAAGAAGTGCATATGAGAGTCAGCGCGCCGAAATTCTTGTGGCCCTGCTATTATGGCACCGATGTGCCCACCAGAGAAAAACTCATTGCCTGCAAATATGAAACAACGGAAGAAATTGCCAAAGTGGTCGGCGTAGATTCTTTGGGCTATTTGGGCCTGGAGCACCTGCATGATATTGCCAAAGGATCCAAATGCGGCTTCTGCGATGCTTGCTTTACCGGCAATTATCCAACCCCAACCCCAACTGTCACCGAGGAGGAAGAAGGAAATGAAACCGAAATACGAAAATCCCCTAAATTCACGTTATGCTAGTGAAGAGATGAGCCACCTTTTTTCTCCTGACTATAAATTCCGCACCTGGAGAAAATTGTGGATTGCCCTGGCCGAAGTGGAACAGGAATTGGGCCTGCCCATCACCGATGAGCAGATTGCCCAGATGAAACAATACCAAAACGACATCAACTATGACGTGGCCGAAGCCAGAGAAAAAGAAGTGCGCCATGACGTCATGAGCCATGTCTATGCCTTTGGCACCCAGGCCGATAAGGCCATGCCCATCATCCACCTGGGCGCCACCAGCTGCTATGTGGGCGATAACACCGATATCATCATCATGACCGAAGCGCTGAAGGTGATTCGTAAAAAACTGGTCAATGTCATCCATGAACTGGCCAAATTTGCCCGGCAGTATCAAGACCTGCCCACCCTGGCCTTCACCCATTTTCAGCCGGCCCAGCCAACCACCGTTGGCAAACGGGCATCCCTTTGGCTGCAAGATTTGGTGATGGACCTGGAACGGGTGGACGAACAGCTTTCCCGGGCCAAACTGCTGGGCTCCAAAGGCACCACCGGCACCCAGGCCAGCTTTTTGGAACTGTTTGACGGTGACTTGGAAAAAGTGAAACAAATTGACGGCATGATTGCCGAAAAAATGGGCTTTGATGCCTGCTTTGCCGTTTCCGGCCAGACCTATCCCAGAAAACTGGACAGCCAGATTTTAAATGTCCTGGCAGAAGTGGCACAAAGTGCCTTCAAATTCAGCAACGACATCCGTTTGTTGCAACATTTGAAAGAAATTGAAGAACCCTTTGAAAAACATCAAATCGGTTCTTCTGCCATGGCCTATAAACGTAACCCCATGCGCAGCGAACGGATTGGTTCTTTGGCCCGGTATGTGATTACCGCGGCCATTAACCCGGCCATCACCGCTTCTACCCAGTGGTTTGAACGGACGCTGGATGATTCGGCCAATAAGCGGATCAGTGTGCCGGAAGCCTTTTTGGCCCTGGATTCCATTTTGATTCTCTACCGCAACGTGGTGGATGGTCTTGTGGTATATCCAAAAGTGATCGAAAAACATTTGATGAGCGAACTGCCTTTTATGGCAACGGAAAACATCATGATGGACGCTGTCAAACGCGGCGGCAACCGCCAGGAACTGCACGAAAAAATCCGGGTGCATTCCATGGCAGCCGGCCGTGTGGTCAAAGAAGAAGGCGGCGAAAACGATTTGCTCAGCCGCATCGCCGCAGATCCTGCCTTCGGCACCACGCTGCCAGAATTGGAGGCGCTGATGGATGGCAAAAACTTTGTAGGCTGCGCACCACAGCAGACGGAAGCCTTCTTGGATGACGTGGTGGCGCCGATTTTGGAACAATATCAAGATCTGTTGGAAGCAGAAGGCGAAAGTGTCCGCGTTTAAATTTTGAAATTCGACTGCCTTGTTTTATACAAGGCAGTTTTTGTTTTTGGCATAAAAGATGAGAAATTTGCTCGTTTTTCTAGGAATTCATAAAAAAGATATCAATATAAATTATATTGAGTATAATCAGTATTGATTTTACTTATAGCATGTTTGGGTGTATACTGGGAAAGTAACAGGCTCTGTATTGTTTCTCTATTTGAAGGAGGAATTTTCATTATGGTAAAAGCAATTGTAGGCGCTTGCTGGGGCGATGAAGGCAAGGGCAAAATTACAGATATGTTGGCTGCCGATGCAGATATCGTCATCCGGTTTCAAGGCGGCAGCAACGCAGGACATACCATCATCAACGACTATGGCAAATTTGCCCTGCACCAAATGCCAAGCGGTATCTTTAATCCTAACACCGTCAATATCATCGGCACCGGCGTGGCCTTTAATGTGCCTTATTTTGTGAAAGAACTGAATTATTTGAAAGAAAACGGGCTGGAAAACCCAAAAGTTTTGATTTCCGACCGGGTGCAGCTGATGATGCCTTATCACATTGCTTTTGACACCTATGAAGAAGCACGGCTGAGTGACAAACAGTTTGGCTCCACCAAAAGCGGCATTGCGCCATTTTATTCCGATAAATATGCCAAAACAGGCATCCAGATTTGTGATTTGTTCCATGAAGATGTACTGAAAGAACGCATTGAGTCTGCCTGCCAGGTGAAAAATGTGCTGCTGGAGCATCTGTATCATAAACCGCTGCTGGATCCAGAGGCTATTTATGAAGAAGTGCTGGGCTATCGTGATTTGGTGGCCCCTTATGTAGTGAACACAGTGGAATATTTGAATCAAGCTTTGAAAGAAGGCAAAACCATTTTGCTGGAAGGGCAGCTGGGCGCATTGAAAGATCCGGACCACGGCATTTTCCCCATGACCACCTCTTCTTCTACGCTGGCAGGGTTTGCAGCCGTTGGCGCAGGCATTCCGCCTCACAGCATTGAAAAGGTTTACACCGTGGCAAAGGCCTATTCTTCTGCCGTTGGCGGCGGTGCTTTTGTCAGCGAAATTTTTGGCGACGAAGCGCAGGAATTGCGGGTGCGCGGCGGCGATGCCGGCGAATTTGGCGTAACCACAGGCCGCCCAAGAAGAATGGGCTGGTTTGACTGTGTGGCCACCCGCTATGGCTGTATGCTCCAAGGCACCACCGATGTGGCGTTTACGGCCATTGATGTGTTAAGCTATCTGGACGAAATCCCTGTGTGCGTGGGATATGAAATTGACGGCGTGGTGACAAAAGAATTCCCTGTGACGCCATTATTGGAAAAGGCAAAACCCGTGTTTGAAGTGCTGCCAGGCTGGAAAACAAACATCCGCGGCATCACCAAATACGAAGATCTGCCGGAAAACGCTAGAAAGTATGTGGAATTTATCGAAAAAGAAATCGGTTATCCCATCACCATCGTTTCCAATGGCCCAAAACGCAGCGAAATCATTTATCGCTGAGAAAAAACGGCCGAAGGCTTGCATTTTTGAAACAAAGATGGTATACTGTAACTGGTGAAGTATATTGTGACAGAGAAAAGAGTGGACTAACAGGTCCACTCTTTTGTTGTAAGCGATGCAGAAAAGAGGTGAATGACCATGGCAAAAGAAAATACGGAACAGAGGCTGGAGGTGCTGCTTGCCCCGGTGTTGGAGGAACTGGCCTATGAATTGGTGGACTTGGAATTTGTGAAGGAAGGCCAAAGCTGGTACCTGCGGCTTTATCTCGATAAAGAAGGCGGCATTACGTTAGACGACTGCGAAGCGGCCAGCCGGGCCATTGAAGCGGTGATGGACGAAAAAGATCCCATTGAGCAGGCGTATTATCTGGAAGTCAGCTCCCCAGGGCTGGACCGGCCGTTGAAAAAGGAAAAAGATTTCATCAAATATGCCGGGGAAGTGGTGGACGTAAAACTGTACCGCGCCCAAAATAAGAAGAAAACATTCCAAGGGGAACTGGTGGGGCTCAAAGACGATGTGGTGACCATTTTGGACGAAACGGGAGAACCGCTCTCTTTTCAACGCAAAGACATTGCACAAATCCGTTTGGCGATTTTGTTTTAAATAATCCCGGAAGAAGGGAAGGAGGAAATCAATCATGGACAGAGCCGAATTTATTGACGCCCTGAAACAAATCAAAAAAGAAAAAGGTATTGATGAAGAAGTGATTTTTGAAGCCATCGAGTCGTCCCTCGTTTCTGCCTGCAAAAAGAACTTTGGCACATCCCAAAACATCAAAGTGGAAATTGACCGGGAAAG
>CALWLF010000128.1 GCA_944381455.1 uncultured Clostridia bacterium
ATGTGGCCTATGCCACCGGCTCTGCCAGCACCAATTTGCTGATGGTCAGCTTGTTTTTTACCTTTTATTTTCCCTACCGGGCCATGAGCCGGGTGATTCGTGCCATCAATTTTGCCTACCGGGTGGAACGAGACCGGTCGGTGATTTCGAAAGTCATTTTAGTTTTTGTGTTCAGTTTGTTTTTGGTGGCACTGCTCTTTGGGACGCTGGTGCTGACGGTGATGGGCAGAAAAATTTTGACGCTGGTGTCAAAATATATCCCTATCACCCAAGAATTCATTGATTTGTGGGCGCCGCTGCGGTTTTTGATTTTGGCGGTGCTGACGTTTTTGGTGGTGCTGTTTTTGTATGTGATGGCGCCCAACTGCAAGGTGCGGTTGCGGGAAGTGCTGCCGGGGGCGCTGTTTACGGTGGCGTTGTGGCTGGCTTTTTCTGTTGGGTTTAGCTATTATGTGGAACATATCGCCTATTATTCAGTGGTTTTTGGTTCCTTAGGGGCTATGATTATATTGTTGATTTGGCTGTATGCGGTGGCGGTGATTTTGATTTTGGGAGCAGAGCTCAACAGTGTGTTAAAGGGCATGGGCTATTTTCAAACAAAAGACGGCTAAAAAAGAAAGGAGAGGTGCTGGATGAGACGAAGGCTGCTGGGCAGTTGTGTGTTGGGTTTTTGTCTGCTGTTCTCTTTTCCTGTTTGGGCCAATCAGGTGGTGGGGCGGACCTATGAAACGGACATTCAAACCTTTGTCAACGGAGCGCCCATTGCAGGATACAACATGGGAGGCAAGACGCTGGTGCTGGCAGAGGACTTGCTGGATTATGGCTTTTCTTGCTGGATTTCTGTAAAAGGGGAGGGCATCTTGGAGATTGCCTCCACCGGCTATGGGCCAAGCCAGGACGTGGAGCAAGGGGCGAAGCTTCCGCTGGGGCCGGTGGAAGTGGCAGACGATCCCATTTCCTTTCACGGCGTGCCGGTGACAAAATATCTTTTGCAGGGGCAGACGGCCGTCTGCTTAGAAGAACTGGGGGAAGTGGCCGGAAGCAAAAACGAGGCCTACGGCTATTCCGATTATCTGGCAAAGACCACCTGGGACGGAGCAAAGAGGACGCTCTCTTTTGATACCTTTTTATCCCAGACCGAGGTGCTGCAAGGGGTAGAAGCCACCCGGCTGGATTACACGTTTTTAGACGACACCCTCTATTTTTGGCCCAATGATCTGCGCTACCGGATGGCGCTTTTGCCCTCCGATGGCAGTGCTCCACAGCCAAGCCAAGGAGAAGGAACCCAGTCCTATGCCTTTTCTGCAGCCTACCCCAAAGAGAACCAAGGAACCATCCAGCCCCTTTATGTTTCCACCGGAGAGGGGAAAGAAGTTGTTGGACAGACGGTGACGCTGCCGGCAACGCCTTGGCGCAGTGCATTGACCTATCTTTCTATTGTAGAAACAGAATCGGTGGCCGCACAGATGCAAAAGGTCCGCACGCCGCAAAAAAGCTATGCAGAAGCCTATGACTTTTTTACGAAAACCTATCAGCTAGAAAGCCAGATCGAAAATGAAACCCACACCGTTTGTGTGCTGCGGGAAGAAAACGGCGGGCCCTTTGTGGTGGTGTTTGCCAAAGACGGCGGCTATGTGGTGCTGGAAGACCAACGGGATAACCGGGAGAAAACCATCACTGTGGCTTGGAACGGAGAAAATGCGGTGGACATCAAATTGTATCCCTTTGCTGCACCCCATGGCATCACCACCACCATGGTGACGAACTGGAATGTAGCGGCACTGAATTTTCGATGAAAAAAAACGGGCGGCAGTACATTGAAAAAGGCTGCTGCCGCCTGCTTCTTTCCCAGAAAAAGAGAGAATTGTTTGACAGAAAGGCAACTGTGTTATATAATGAAATGGTGACTAAAGAAATGAGGGTGGAGCATGGAACTGAAAGAGTGCATCAATTTTTTATTAACCACAGCACAGCACAACGTATTTCAGTTGATGAGTACGAAGCTGGCCGCGTATGACATTACGCCGTCTCAGTACGGAGTTTTGGCCTGCCTGTGGGGAAAAAGCCATGCCACACCCAAACAGATTGCCGAAGTGCTCAGCCTGGAAACGTCCACCATTTCCGGTGTGCTGGACCGGATGCAAAAAAAAGATCTCATCGACCGGGTGATCAATAAAGAAGACCGCCGGGAAGTGCAGGTGATGATCACCGAAAAAGGCAGGGCATTGGAAGCACCCATCTCCCGCATCATTGATGAGGTGAACGAGCAGGTGCTGCGCAGCTTTTCAGAAGCAGAGGTGGCTCGATTGAAAGACGATCTGCGCCGGATTGCCAATCTGGATTTTTCTGCGTCAAACTGATTTGTTTTTATGGAAGCGTATCGAAGTGGTCATAACGGGGCTGACTCGAAATCAGTTTGCCCTCCGGGGCACGTGGGTTCGAATCCCACCGCTTCCGCTTTTGGAAACCTTGATGGCTTCAAGGTTTCTTTTTCTAACAAAAACCGGCCGTCTGGACAAATCCGGAGGCTGCTGTCATAGAGTTTCGGCAAACAAAACTCCTATGTACATTTCATCTTGACTCTGCCAAGAATCAAATCACATAGGGGTTTTTTGTTTATCTAAAAAGATGCATTTGGGGAAATAAGGAAGCGTATTATTTTAAAGGGGGAAGGAAGATGGATTTGCTTTGGGGAAATGCTGCCTAATAAAGTAAAATAATTCCTTTCTTTCAAAATAAAGTATGTTCTCTATGGAGTAAGAGGGTTGCTGTTTTATCGTTGATTCCTTTAAGTGTAGTTTCGTTAATGAAAAACGAAATGATATGGTGAAAAAAGAATCTGTGTCCAAAGGGCCTAAAACGATGAAAACGGCTTTTTTTTGATTGCTGGCAGGAATCTATCATTGGTTTTTGCAAAAGACAGCGAGGTGATGGAACATGGGATGCAAAGAACGCTGGCGCAGAAGAGGAATATTGGTCTGCGCCGTGGGGATGCTGGTTTGCGCCGGATTGTTTGTGCGGCAATGGCGGGAATACCGGAAAGGGGCTGCTTCTTATGAAAAATGGCGGCAAGAAGCCGTTGCTCCTTTGAAGAAACCAACACAGCAGATAAAAGTTTCTTCGGAAGAAGAAATGGTTTTAGAGAAAACAGAGCCGCAGACGCCGCCGCTACAAGTGGATTTTGCGGCATTAGAGGGCATCAATGCAGAAGTGACAGGATGGTTATACAGTCCCGATACGGTAATTTCCTATCCGGTGGTGCAAGGAGAAGATAACACCTACTATCTGGATCACCTGCTCGATGGCAGCAAAAACAGCGCAGGAACGATTTTTATAGATAGCCGTTGTCAGGGGTTGGACGGCAAAAACACCATCTTGTATGGCCACCACATGAAAAACGGCACCATGTTTGCTTCTTTGCAGGAATATCAAAGCCAGCAATTTTACGAAGCACATCCGGTGATGTATTTTATCACACCGGAAGGGACATGGGAAATCCAGCTGTTTTCCGCTTATGTGGCAGACGGGCAGGATGCAGCATGGCAGATGGATTTTTCTTCTGAAGCAGCGTTTGGCCAGTGGCTGGAACAGCGAAAGGCACAATCCTGTTTTCAAAGCAGCCTTCAGCCCAGCGACAGTGATCAGGTGATCACTCTGTCTACCTGTGATGGAACCATTGCAGGCGCCAGGTTTGTCTGCCATGGCATCATTGAAAAAATGAAAACAACAGCAGAAACATAGATGGAATGACAAAAGCCATGGCTTGGCTTTGGCAAAAGCAACAAGAAAGGGGAGGTTTTTATGAGAATAAAAGGAAAATGGAGGGCACGCTGGGGCAGTTTGCTGCTGGCAGCCGTACTGATTTTTAATGAGATACCGTTTTCCGTTGTGACTTGGGCATCGGATAAAAGCGTCTTTGTCCAATGGAGCCCGCAAAAACAGGAGGCCGACGGAACGGGGGCCATTTCTTTATTGGCCCAGCTGGAAACAGCAAAAACGGCAATGGTGGAACTGCATCTGACCCAAGAGGAGACAAAAGCCCTGCTATGGTCAGGAAATGAAATTGATGCGTCCTATATGACGAGCAACAGCAGTCAAGATAGTTTAACCAGTGAAAAGGAAAAAACTGGAGATATCACAAAAGATGAATCTGATGGAGTCACAAATGATGGAGCAGACGACGGCGCCCCAGATAACCCGGATGGAACCCCAGGCGCCCCGGCAGACAACCCAGATAACCCGGATGGCACCCCAGGCACCCCGGCGGACACCCCAGATAACCCGGATGGCACCCCAGGCACTCCGGCAGACACCCCAGATAATCCGGATGGCACCCCAGGCACCCCGGCAGACACCCCGGATAATCCGGATGGCACCCCAGGCACCCCGACAGACACCCCGGATAATCCGGATGGCACCCCAGGCACCCCGACAGACACCCCAGATAATCCGGATAGCACCCCAGGCACCCCGGCGGACACACCAGATAACCCGGATGGAACCCCAGATAGCTCAGGGCAATCGGATAGCACCACAAAAGATGAAATTGGTAGTACCACAAATGATGTACCAGTATTTTTCAATGGGACAGAGAATCAGGATAAAATGGCAGTTTTGATTCGTCGGGGAGACAGCAGTGCAGTGCTGCGGCTGTTGTTGACGACGACAGATCCCCAGTTTCAGACAGATCTGATTTTTACCTCTGCCACAGATTTGTTGGTGGATTTGACCGAGGACGACGTTTTTGTGGAAACGTACGAGGATGTTTCGGTTCCCGATATCTGGACTACCCCGCTGTTAACTGATACAGCAGGCGGAATGATGGAACTGGATACAAAAAAATTCCTGCTCTATGGCGTTTTGCCCGAAGAAATTACTGTTACGCCAGATAAGGCAGCGGTGGATTTGGACCAGGCAGATCAAGGAGATATGACCTATCACGTGACG
>CALWLF010000129.1 GCA_944381455.1 uncultured Clostridia bacterium
CCAATGTGATTCATCACCCGGTGCTTTCGGTCATCACCTCCATCAGTTTGGACCACATGGAATTTCTCGGCGATACCCTTTCCAAAATTGCCTATGAAAAAGGCGGCATCATCAAAGAAGGCTGCCCCGTGGTGCTGTATACCCAAGGGCAGGAAGTCTATGACACCATTTGTGCCATTGCCGAAGAAAAACACAGCAAGCTTTATTTTGTAGAAGAAGAAGGCATTCACCCCCTGCATCAGGATATCCGGGGTACGGCCTTTGATATTTTTAACGAATACGTTTCTTACTGCGGCCTGCGCATTGGGCTTTTGGGCGAATATCAGCTGCATAATGCCGCAACGGTGCTTTTGGCCATCCATGCTTTGCGGGAAAATGGTGTGGAAATTTCGGAAGACGCTGTGCGCAAAGGGCTTTCCACCACAAAGTGGAGCGGGCGCATGGAAGTGGTGGAAGAAAACCCCACGGTTCTTTTGGACGGAGCCCACAACATCGATGGCATCCACATGCTGGCAGAAAGCTTGAAACTCTATTTTGCAGACAAAGACATTACCCTCTTGGTGGGGATTTTAGGCGATAAGGAATACGAAAAAATGATGGATGTGCTGCTGCCGCTGGCCAAAAAAGTGGTGCTGACGGAACCAAACAATTCCAGAAAATGGGACGTGGATACGCTGACAGAGACCATTTCCCATTATACGGCAGAAATCCACCGGGAAAAGGACATTGCCAAAGCCTATGATTTGGCCAAGTCCATCACTGCCAAAGACCAGGTGCTTTGCTGTGCCGGCAGCCTCTACCTCATTGGGGAACTGTACAAACTGGCAAGAAAGCAGGGATAACCCATGATCAATTTTAAAGAAGAAATCAAAAAATACGGAAAAATTTTGGAAGTGGACGAGCTGGAAGATACCATCCATGCCTCCGATATGAAAGACATCATGGATATGCTGGCTTATATTTGTAAAAGCCAGCAGGGGCGGTATCCCAAAGATGGTCCCACAGATAGGAGAAGACCATGATTTGTCAAAATTGCGGCCGAGACATTGGCCAAAGCAGCCTCTGCCCCCAGTGCGGATGTGATGCGAAACTGATGAACATGGCCCGAAACGCCTCTTTGCGCCAATACAACAAAGGCGTGACGGCGGCCAAAGAAGGCGATTATTCCGGCGCCATTGAAGCGCTCAACCGCTGTATCCTTTTTGACAAACGAAACGCAGTGGCCAGAAATTTGCTTGGCATTGCCTATTATCAAGTGGGGATGCCGGGTAACGCCTTGGAACAGTGGATCATCTCTTCTTCGATCCAGGCAGAAAATAATCCTGCGGCAGGCTATATCAATTCTTTGCAGCGCCATGCCCGCACCTTGGAAAAACAGGACGATGCCGTGGTGATGTACCACAAGGCGCTGGAGCTGTTTCAAAGCGGCAGCGAAGATTTGGCTGTGATTCAGCTGAAAAAAGCCGTAGACTTCAGCCCAAACTTTGTCACGGCCCACAATCTTTTGGCAGCTTATTATTTGTCGAAAAAAGAAAAATCAAAGGCAAGGCTTCATATCAATAAAGCTTTGCGGGTGGATAAAGCCAATCCAAAGGCGTTGGAATATTTGGCCATTCTCACTTCCGGCGGAACAGAAAAGGAAAGCAAGAGCAAAACAGGCTATGATGAAACGGCAGCAAGGAAAGATTTTTCCAAAATCATCCGGCCGGAACTGGTGACGTTTGTGCTGGGGGTTGTGGTGACGGCCATTTTGACCTTCTTTTTGGCTTTGCCGGCTGTCACAGAGCTGCAAGAAAGCACCATCCGCGGCCTGGAACAGCAGGTGGCCACCTTGACGGAGGAAAACGAAAACGGCACCTCCAAATTTGCCTTGGAATATCAAGCGCTGGAAGAAGAAAACCAGCAGCTGAAACTGGAAAATGAAGCTTACCGCCAATCGGAAGCCAACCGGGAACAGGCCGGCAAGTTGCAGCTGGCCCAGGCCTATGCCGTTTCCGACCAGCAGGCCGAGGCAGCGAAACTTTTGCACGATTTGGATGTGGAAAAGTTTAGCGAAGAGGACCAAGCCCTCATTGCTCAGCTGAAAGAACAGACCTATACCTTTGCGGCGGCGGAGTATTATGAAAGCGGCAACGGAAAGTTTTCGGCCGGGGATACGGCTGGGGCAGAAGCAGACTTACTGTTGGCGCTGGAATATGGCCAAAAGGAAGATTTTATGGATAACGTGCTGTATCTGCTGGGCCAGATTGCAGAAGGCAAGGGCGACTATGCCCAGGCCAAGGAATATTATGGCCGGGTAGTCAATGAGTTTGCAGGTTCTGATGTGTTTAGTCAGGCAGAAGCGAGAATGAATGAAATTATGAGTTTATAAAGAAATAAAAAAAAGCCTCCTCCAAAGCAATTTCTTAAGAAGATGCCATGACTGTTGTTTTTTTCTTGGAAATTGGCGGAAGCAGCCTTTTGAAAGAAAATGTAAAAAAAGAATAGCTGAAATCCTCTCCATGAAGGAATTTCAGCTATTTTTATTTTCTTAGAAATCTGCGCCCAAAGCGGATGGGGCTTTTTTCTTATTCGCTTTTGGTAAAATCGTTGTCTTCGGTTTTCTTTTTGCCAAAGCCGAACAAGCCTTTCTTTTCTGGCTGTGGTTCTTCGATGACTTTGTTGGTTAAGTTTGGTTCTTTCTTTGCATAAACTTCCTGTTTGAGCACAGGTACCCGTACGCCTTTGTTGGTGCCAAATTCGATGATATAGCATTCAGCCGTTACATCCACCACTTTGCCAAACATACCATTGGCCAGCAAAACGGGATCGCCAGGCATAATCTCTTTTCTCATCTGTTCCATGGCTGCGTTTTTCTTCTTTTGAGGACGAATGGAAAAAATATAGATGACACCGAAGATGACAACAATATATAAAATCATAATCATCATCGGGTTCATGCCGCCGCTGCTGGAGGCAGCTGCATCCCCGCCGGAAGAGGCGGCGCCGTTTACGACTGTGTTTGTCAGCAGTGCAAAGTTCATAAGATCTTCTCTCCTTTAGTAAAAAATCAATTTCTTTTCATCAAATACGAGCAAAGAGATGAAAAGTTTTTAAAACACGCAAGATTAGTGTAGCAAAATTTTCTTATGAAGTCAAGCGGCGCAAAAAACCATCAATGGCGTTTCTTTTTGGGCTGTGGTTTGCCTTCCACGCCGCGGGCAAAGCCTTCCAGTTTTTCTTTTTTGTACTGGGCAAATCGGTCTTCGTCCAAGGCCAAACGGATTTC
>CALWLF010000130.1 GCA_944381455.1 uncultured Clostridia bacterium
AAATGGCAACCCCTTTGCTTTCTTTGATGGCCTCTGCCGCTTCTTCCCAGCTTTTTGTTTGCAACCAATGACTCATGTAGCATACCTCCTTCATCTTTTGTGGACATTCGTCAATATATCGCGGACATCCAAGGGTAAAAAAAATAAAACCTTATGTTTACTTTATGGGAAAGCGGCAGAAAAAAAGTGTTCTGGAACACATTTTTAAGAAAAAACACGTCTTTTTTCCCCTTGAATTGCAAAAAGTACAAAATTACACTACAATAAAGCAAATGGCACATAATGAGAGGGGAAATTACGCCATGCAGACCTTTACAGAAAAACAAATTTATGCCCGTTACCGTCTAAAATTACAGTCTCTGCTGGAAGGCAAAGGTGTGGAGCAGCACTTTCATAAAAACGACGTCATTGAACTGAGCGGCGATAAAGCAGATTCTGTCTATCTGATTAAATCCGGCTGTGTCAAACAGTGTTTCATCCACCCCGTAGGCGCCAGCAAAATTTTATTGCTGCTGCATCCCGGCGATTTGTTTGGAGAAGTGACACTGCTGCACGGAGACGAAAACTATGTTTCCAGCATTGCCCACAGCGACCTTTGCACCGAGCGCATTTCTGCAAAAACTTTTTGGAGCTTGGCCCGGCAAGAGCCTTTGCTCTTTGAATATCTTTCTGCCATGCTGGCTTGTAAACTGCGTATCACCATGGCTCAAGTTTATGATTCCTCTTTTCATACCACATCCCAGCGCCTGCAGCATCTTCTGCTGCGTCTTTCGGTGCAAAGCGGCATTGCCCAAACTGATGGCATCCGCCTTTCCGAACGGTTCACCCATGAAGATTTTGCCCAGATGATTTCGGCCGGACGCAGCACAGTCACCAAGCTGCTCCATGACTTTGTTTCCCAAGGCTATATCCGTCTGGAAGAAAAAACCATTGTCGTCCTTCCGGCCTTGGAAAAAGCCTGCCAAATCACATCCACCCAACCATAAGGAGGTGCTTTATGGAGTTTTTACGTAAGAAAAAAAGCGGCCAAAGCGTCGTTGCCATCTGCTATGACTTCGATCAGACGCTGTCGCCGGACAATATGCAGTCCCAAGGGCTCATTCAAGACCTGGGCCTTTCTGTGGACGGCTTTTGGCGCCAGTCCAACACCCTGGCCGATGAAAATGCCATGGACCGCAATTTAGCCTATATGTATCAGCTGTTAAAATACGGCCGCTTCACCCGGCAAAGCCTTGCTGCCTATGGCAGCCGTGTGGCTTTGTTTCCCGGCGTTACCGACTGGTTTGGCCGGATACGCGCCTATGGCCATTCTCTAGGACTGACGGTGGAGCATTATATCATTTCATCGGGCCTGGAGGAAATGATTGCCGGTTCTTCCATCGCCCATGAATTTGAACAAATTTATGCCAGCTCCTTTTTCTATGATGAAACAGGCTATGCCTGCTGGCCGGCCCAGGCCATCAACTATACGGGAAAAACCCAGTTTCTCTTTCGCATTGAAAAAGGCTGCCTGCATCCCAACGATCCCTTTGTCAATGTCCACCTGCCTTCCGAAAAGCTGCGGGTGCCTTTTCGCAATTTTATCTACATCGGCGACAGCGACACCGACATTCCTTGCATGCGTCTCATCACCAAAAACGGCGGCCACTCCATTGGCGTCTATGATCCTCAGACAAAGGATAAATCCAAGGTCCATGCCATGCGCCGCCAAGAACGCATCCGCTATTTTGCCCCTGCCGACTACCGCCCCTCTTCTCCTCTGGACCGGCTGGTGAAACAAATCTTAACCCAAACGGCGGCCTTTGAGCAGTTGGAAGAACATTCCATCCAAAACGCCAAAGAAAGCATCCATCCATAAACCAGTTCCACCCCGCAACACTTTCCTTCGCAGCTGCGAAGGATTTTTTTTGCAACTCCCATCAAACCCATTGACAAATCTGTTTCTTTGTTTTATATTGTATTAAGACAGTAATACAATAATACAAGAAAGGAGGCTGCTCCATGCAGTGGAACTTAACCGATGACCGTCCCATCTATCTCCAGCTGGCCGAACAGCTGACCCAGCGCATTGCCTCCGGCTGCTATCCAAGCGGCAGCCGCATTCCGCCTGTGCGGGATTTGGCTTCCGAAGCCGGCGTCAATCCCAACACCATGCAGCGGGCCCTCTCCCAGCTGGAACAAGAAGGCTTGATCGTCACCAACCGCACTGCCGGACGCACCGTAACGGAAGACACCTCCATCATCTCTGCCGTGCGAGAGCGCCTGGCCCAAACCCATATCGACCAGTTTTTTTATCAAATGACCACCTTAGGCTATGGTACCGAAGAAGCCATAGACCTGCTGATCAAAAGGAGGAATCTGCCATGACACAAACACCGCTTGTCCAGCTGCAGCAGCTGACCAAACAATATGGAAAAGAAACATTGGCCTTGGACCATTTGGACTTAACCCTTTCCCGCGGCCGCATCGTCGGCCTTTTAGGCCCCAATGGTTCTGGAAAAACAACGCTCATAAAGCTCCTGTGCGGCCTGTTGCAGCCTTCTTCCGGCACCATCCGCATCGACGGCCAAGCCCCCGGCGTCTATACCAAGTCCATCATCAGCTATCTGCCAGACCAGATTTATTTTCCCCTGTGGATGAAAACGGCTGACCTCATCGACTTTTTTGCCGATTTTTACAGCGATTTCAACCGGCAAAAGGCGCTTTCCATGCTGGATGCCCTATCCATCCCCCTGCGCCAGCGGCTGAAAAATATGTCCAAGGGTACCCTGGAAAAAGTGCAGCTGGTGCTGGTGATGAGCCGCCGGGCCCAACTGTATCTCATGGATGAGCCCATTGCAGGCGTGGATCCAGCCGCCCGGGATTTCATTTTGAATACGATTTTGACCAACTATAACGAAGAAGGCACGGTGCTTCTTTCCACCCACCTGATTGGGGATATTGAGCGGGTGCTGGACGAAGTGGTCTTTTTACAGCATGGCCGCCTGCTGCGCCATGACACCGTCGACCAGATCCGAGAAGTGGAAGGGATGTCTGTGGACCGGTATTTTAGAGAACAATTTCGCACCGAAACTTTGGCAGGGGGGAATGGCACATGGTAAAATTATTACGATATGAATTAAAAGCACTGCTGCGAGGGTTACTGCCCATTTACGGAGCCGTTTTGGCGGTGGCATTATGCAACCGTCTCTTGTGGTTTTTCCCCATGTCCCTGCATCGCAGCAGCAGCGATCTCACCGGCATTGCCGCCATCATTGCCTTGTCCGTTTATGTCTTACTTTGCATCGGCGTTGCCGTTTTGACACTGATTGTCATTGTCCAGCGGTTTTATCAGGGGCTCTTGGGCAAAGAGGGCTATTTGATGTTTACACTGCCGCTCAAAAGCTGGCAGCTGATGGGCAGCAAGCTTTTGGGCGCCTTTCTGGTCACCATGCTCAGCACCATCGTTGGGCTTTGCAGTATTTTGATTTTGGTGAGCTATCCAGAAATATATCAGGATTTACTGGCCATCCACTGGGCTGAGATTTTCCATGACGCGTTCGTGAAAATGCCCTCTTGGCCGCTGTTCCTGGTGGAATTTTTCCTCTATTGCTGCATTTTGACCTTTGCCAGCACGCTGCTGCTGTATGTTTCCATGGCGTTGGGCCATCTTTCCCATAACCATCGGATTTTGTGGGCCGTTATTTGGTATGTGGTGCTCTCCACTGTCATTTCTGCCATCGAAAGCATTGTTACAGCCCTCGTTCCTTCCCTCTCTTTCCTTTCGGTGTTGGAACAGGCCACCACTACGCTGGATTTACATTTGGTGTTTTGGTATGGCATTGGCTACTATCTGCTGCAAAGTGTGGTATTTTTCCTTGGCACCAACTTCATTTTAACAAAACGGTTAAATCTGCAATGACCTAAGCCACAACATAAAAATAGCCGGAATCCTTCCAATCGTTGGATTCCGGCTATTTTTTCCCTCTTTAAAAAGCAGCGGCTTTGTTATGACTTTTGGGCCCGTTCCCGTTTCTTTTTCCTTTTTTCCCGCTGTGCCGCCCGTTTTTGCCGGCTTGGCGCCCCATCGATATATTCGATGTATTTGCCTGTGCCATAGGCCACACAGCTGACGGCATCTTCTGCAATCATGGTGTTGATGCCGGTGCGCTGGGCAATCAGCTTGTCCAGCCCATAAAGCAGTCCGCCGCCGCCTGTCATCACAATGCCCCGTTCAAAAATATCGGCGGCCAGTTCCGGCGGCGTCTGTTCCAAAACGGCATGGACGGCATCGGCAATGGTGTTGACCGATTCGCCCAGGGCCTCCAGCATTTCATCGCTGTTGACGGTGATGTTTTTGGGCAGCCCCGTAATGAGGTTTCGCCCTCTGACGTCCATGGAAACAGGCATGGTGCGGGCAAAGGCCGTGCCGATATTGATCTTCAGCTGTTCTGCACTGTTTTCCCCGATGAGCACATTGTGCTTGCGGCGCATATAGCGGATGATGGCTTCATCAAAATTATCGCCTGCCACTTTAATGGAGGAGCTGACCACAATGCCGCCCAGGGAGATGACGGCAATGTCCGTTGTGCCGCCGCCAATATCCACCACCATGGACCCGCAGGCACGGGAAATATCAATGCCTGCCCCAATGGCCGCCGCCATCGGCTCTTCGATCACATAGACCTTCCGCCCGCCGGCCTGTCTGGCCGCATCTTCCACTGCCCGTTTTTCCACTTCCGTTACGGCACTGGGCACGCAGACGGCAATGGTGGGCTTCACAAAAGATGTTTTTCCAATGGCTTTGTGGATAAAATATTTCAACATCTGTTCTGTCATATCATAATTGGAGATCACGCCTTCTCTTAAAGGGCGAATGGCCGCAATATTGCCCGGCGTTTTCCCCAGCATCCGTCTAGCCTCTGTGCCGACGGCTTTGATGGTATTGGTGTCTCGCTCTACAGCCACCACCGATGGCTCCCGAATGACAATGCCCTGGCCTTTGACATAAACCAGCGTAGTGGCGGTGCCCAGGTCAATGCCGATGCTGTCGCCAAATCCAAATAATTGAAAAAAACCCATGACCATTCTCCTTTTTTGCCATAATGCGCTTTGGTTCCAGTTTCATTGTATTATATTTCCCGAATTTTGTAAATATCGAACCCCATCGCCTTTGTGACAAAAATCGTCACGGCCTTTTTCCATAGACTGTCTCATATAACGCCCGGCAGTTGTTTTCATACTCTTTGGCGCTCAGCGGCTTGGGAAAACTCATCAGTTTCATCTCCAAAGGCTTCTCTTCCCTGCGGTAAGGCGGCTGGATATAGGGATAGGGGTTCAGCACACAGCCCATCCGTTCATAAAAACCAATGCGGCGTTTGGCCTCAGCCGTATTTGGCAGTTCCACCTCAAAAAACACCGGACCGGCAGCTTGTTCTAAAAACGCCTGAAACATCTGCGCCCCGACGCCTGCGCCCCGCGCCGACTGCTCTACGGCAAAATGCTCCAAATACGTCCAGCCTCCCAGGGACCAGCTGGTCAAAAACCCCCTCTTTTTCTCATCCCGCTGGGCACGAAAAAGCGGATGGTTCCAAACGGCCCACTGCCCTTTCTTGGTGCGCATTTCCGTTGGCGGAAAAGCCTGCTCCATCAACGAAAAGAGCCAATCAAATTCTGTTTTGGATACGGGAATCAGCATTGACATCCAACTCCTTTCAATTTTCTTACATCGACAGAAATTCACAAATTCTTCATGGTTTCTCCCGCCAAACCATGGTATCATAAAAAAAAGAAACAATAAGGAGGGTTCTTCCATGAAAAAAAGACTGATGGGATGGCTGTTGCTGCTCTTTATCTGGGTTTTTTCCCTGCCAGCCCTGGCTCAAGACAATGCCATTTCTGTTTATTATAACAATGTTCCGCTGGTGTTTTCTTCCCCGCCTGTGATCAAAGACGGCACCACCTATGTGCCCATGCGCACCTTTTTGGAAGCACTGGGCTATACGGTGGACTGGGACGATGATACCAAAACAGTCACTGCCACCGGCAAAGACCGCCATCTGCAATTGACTTTATATCAAAACCAGGCTTCTGTCAATGGGCAGACCGTTTCTCTTTCCACACCGGCTTATCTGCAAGACGGCATCACCATGGTGCCGCTGCGGTTTTTATCGGAACACAGCGGTGCACAAGTCACCTGGGAAGGCGAAACAAACATCATCTTCATTGAAAGCAGCCAAAACAGCACCCCTGCCAAAGCAGAAACCTCCGCACAAGCCGAGCAAACCGTTTTGGCCGACAGCGTAGTGAAAATCACCACCGGCCATATCCAAGGCAGCGGCGTTATCCTGACCGATGACGGCTATATCGCCACCAATTTTCATGTGATGGAAGGTGCAAAAACATTGACCATCACCTTTCACGACAAAACCACCTATCAGGGCGACTGGTATGTGGCAGGCTATGATTCCGCGCGGGATTTGGTGGTGTTAAAAATTGATGCCCAAAATCTTTCTGCTGCCACCATAGGAAACAGCAACACCGTCAAAGAAGGCGACGCTGTCACCTGCATCGCCTCCCCCGAAGGACGGCTCAATGTGGAAACCACCGGCCAAATCAACGGCATCAGCCAAGATATTCTCAGTTCCACTGCCTTTGTCACCGGCGGTTCCAGCGGCGGCGGCTTGTTTGATGCAAACGGTCTTCTCATCGGCATCATCAGCTCCTACGACACTGCCAGCCACTATATGGCCATCCCCGTCAGCCACCTGACAAAAATCAAACTGGATGATTCCATTTCCCCTGCCCAGTGGCAAACCGTCACCCCAAGCCTGGTGGCGCCGGAAAATTTCTCCTTTTATACCTGGGGCCTGGCCGCCAGCATCACCTGGTCGCCGGTCTATGGCGCCGACTATTATAAAATTTACACCTGCACCGAAAAAAACGGCACCTATCGGGAAATGAAACAGCCTCTGACCGGCAAAAATGAATGGAATTGGGGGTTCCCTTATTCTTTTACCATCTCTGCTTTTTCTGACTCCACCATCTATTTTAAAATCTCCACCGTCATCGATGGCAAAGAATCGGAATTAAGCCCGGCCTACGGCGTAACGTTTTAAAGAACCTTCCTAAACATAAAAAGAGCTGGAATCCATGGATTCCAGCTCTTTTTCACAGGGCAGCTTCTTATTTTCTGCCCGTTTCTTCTTCCACCGGTTTTTTCGTCAGGCGGCTGTAATAGCTTTCAGCCTGATATAACGGCAGCACGGCACAATGGCCTGCCACCCGGTCTTTGGTAAAGAGCACCGTCGAAAGACCTTTACAGTATTTGAAAAACAGCGTATCATGGCCCACACAAAGGCCCATCACCACATTCAAATCTGTTTTTTGCTCATCGAGAAACGCCGCCTGCATGATGGGGTTACAGTATGGCTCGTGGTTGCCGGGACGGATTTTATTTTCTTCCGGAATCCCGATTTGGGTTTTGTCCTGGTTGCCTACCTTGCAGGCCACACCCACAGCTTCCATGCCGTTTTGTTCCAAAATCTTGGCAAAGGTTCTGGCTTCCCGGATGGTACCGGCACAAGTGGCAATGCCCACTTTTTTTGCCCCAATGCGTTTGGCAAACAGCACCACTTCTTCCACCCTGGTTTTTTTGCCATAAAACTGGCCTTCAATGGAAGCAGCCGCCTGGGCAATCCGCTGGTTTTCCTCTTTGTGGTATTCTGCCTCGGCCCAGGCCAAAGCCTCTGGACTGAGGCTTTCGGTGATACATCCTTGCGGATAGGGAAAATTCTGGCTGTCGCAAGTCACTTTCCCACATTTGACACAACTGAAATTCGTTTCTTCCATCTTCCATTCCTCCCCTGTTTGTTATGACACCGTCAAATCTGCCGTCTGAGCGCCGGTAAAGGAAAGCAGATCCTCTGGGCGGAGCAAAATCTGGCAGCCCCGCACCCCGGCACTGATACTTACTTCCTCCAACAGCTCCACCGTCTCGTCCACAAAGGTGGGAAATTTTTTCTTCATCCCAATGGGCGAACAGCCGCCGCGGATATACCCCGTAAGCCCCAGCAAGTCTTTGACGTGTACCATTTCGATGCTCTTGTTTTTCGATACTTTGGCTGCTTTTTTCAAATCCAGCTCCTCTGCCACCGGAATCACGAAAACCACCGGCCCCGTCTTATCGCCTCTGGTCACCAGTGTTTTAAAGACCATCTCCGGCGAAAAGCCCAGCACCTGGGCCGCATGCACCCCCGATAAATCCGATTCCTCATAGGCATACTCTTTGGTGGAATAAGGAATTTTCTCCAAATCCAACAGCCGCATTGCATTGGTTTTTGTCATCATTTTACTCCTTTATGCTCGAAACAACAACCCCAAAAACGCCTGTACCGGCAGATAATACAGCACCGGCACCACAATGGACGGCAGAAGGTTGCCCACCTGAAACCGGCGGATTTCCAACATATTCATGCCGATAGCCGCAATCAAAATGCCGCCGATGACAGAAATTTCCCGGATAATATCAGCCGATAAATAAGGCTCCACCACTCCTGCCAAAAGCGTCAGCGCTCCTTGATAGACCACCACCGACACTGCCGAAAACAAAACGCCAACGCCCAGTGTGGAGGCAAAAATCAGTGCCGTAATGCCGTCGATGATGGATTTGGTCAATAATGTGGTGTGGACTCCCTGAATGCCGCTTTCTAGAGAACCGAGGATGGCCATGGTTCCCACGCAAAAGGTGAGGCTTGCCGTCACAAACCCTTGGGAAAAATTGCCGCTGCCGCTGCCCAGTTTTTCTTGCATCCAATCGCCAAACGACTCCAAATGGCGCTCGATGCCCACGGTCTGTCCCACCAAACCTCCCAGCACCAGACTGATGATAAACAAAATCGGCTCTACATTTTCGTCCAGCAGCCCGGCCATCGCTGTGCTAAAACCGCTAAAAAGCACCGAAAGGCCCATCACACCAATGAGCATATTGCGGTACTGCTCCTTTAACCCGTTTTTTAACAAAAGCCCAATGCCGCCGCCAAAACAAATAGCAGCCCCGTTAACCAAAACACCCGTCAACTGCATACCGTTCCCTCTTTTCTTTCATGGAAAAAGAGGTTTCCAGCCCCGTTCAGCCGCAAACCTCTTTTTTGCTCTCTTTTGTGTCACTGATCTAAAATGATAAAGGTGGGTGCTGTTTTGCTGATGGAAAGCATCTTCCGCCGCGCCTCATCCGGGGTTGGCACCATCACAATATTCCATCCGCCGTCCACCGCCGTGCAAAGGTATTTCACCTCGTTATTGAGCACCACATACCCATAGGTGGATGTGGTACACATATACTTGACTTCCGTGCTGATGGTGACCTTTTGCTCAGCCAAAAGCTGGTTAATCAATTCCAGATTGCTGTTATTTAAGCTATTGCGGTAATCATTGATACAGTAGTCCGGCAGCAAATTCAAATTAAAGTCCGGCAATGCCTTATTGACCGTAATCACTGCCCTGGGATCACTTTCCAATCCCGGCACAGCCACTTCCCAGATACTGCCGCTGCGGCGCAGCACATATTCCCGCACATCGGCCGTGTTTGCAGCCGGAGAAAGGGTTGCTACGGCATATTTATTATCGCAGACGATGCTGCGCACTGCATACGTTTCATACTGGCTTTCATACATGCTGATGAAGCTGAGAATCCGGCCATATTCCTCTGCACCAGGATAGAGACGTCCTACCGCGCCGTGGTTTTGATAGTAGCTGCTTAACAGCGCTGCATACTGGGCAGACGAAAGGGCGCCGCCAGCACTTTTGCCCGTGGTCAGCAGATACATGTTTTCCGTCGGATGCTTCATGGCAGCAAAAACAGCCAGCCCTGTTTCTGAAGACTTGATTTGAAAATCTTCATACCGGCGCATATCATCACAGTTGAGCAGCAAAATTTCAATGCCCTGGTTGCGGTAGCTGCTGGGCAGAATCCCTTCTGCCACCAGATAGTCCACATCGATTTTTTCTTCTGCCGCTTTGTTGTATAGATAGCCGTCTTTGGTAATGATCCGTGTTTTGGAAAAATTATCGGTGTAATACCGCTGGGCCGCCGTGGCAGTTTCATCCAGCATGGACCACTGGCTGCTTAAAGACGGATCATTGATGTAAGTGATTGGTTTAGAGGAATCGGTCTGTGTCTGTTCCTCTTTTTCTGCCGGCGCACTGGGCGTTTGCGGCACATGGACAGTAGGCCAGCGCTCTGTTTCCGGCAAAAACTCCGTTCCTTCCCCAAGGGAAGGCGTCACCACAATTTCCGGCGTCTGTTCCGGCGTTTTTTCTTCTTCCGATGGGGTTGGCTTGGCCTGTTCTGTTTGTTCTTGTTGTGTATGATTTGTCTGCTGCTGTTCTTCTACTGTGCTTTCCGGCTGTTCTGCTTTTTCGCTGGAAAAAAACGAACAGGCAGCCAACACCAAAGTGCAAAGTGCCAACAGAGACAGCAGCCATTTTCCTTTGTTTTGTTTTATCAACGATACTCATCCCTTTTGTCGCTAATGGCTTCATAAACCGATTGCAGTTCCTGATGATGTGCAGACAAAATCTGCTGCATCTTCTCTTCCATCGCTTCTTCCTCTTCCAAAAAATCAAAGGTTACCTGCCAAGTGGGGTTAAAGCAATCTTCCTCTTCTTGGATAGACGTAACAAAAGGCAAAATTGTTTCCGTATCATAATAATCATAAATTGCCTCAAATTCCCAATCTTCCACGTCACGGTCAGTCGTAATCTTCATGGCCACCTGCATCCGTCCGTCTGCTTCAAAGGCAAAGGTGTTATACAGCAGTTCTTCATAGCTGGAAATTTTATAAGAGCCCAGCTCTTTTCCCAAAAACCCGCTTTCTGATTCTTTGAGCATAATGACAATGACTGTTTCTTCCATTTTGGTCTCCTTCGCGCTTCGCATTCAAAAAAACAACTTCTTACAATTATATACCGAAACGCCCTATTTTGCAACCTCTTGCCGCTGGCTATTTTCGGAAAGAGAGGAGTCTTTTTTCTCCCTCCACCACCAAAAGCGGCAGCAGTGATAGACCAAATACCATTCCCCATTGGGACATGGTCAAAGCCGTTACGCCAAAAACAGTTTGCAGCGGCCGGCAAACCACCACCAGGGCCTGTAACGCTATCCCCAGCAAAAATGCCAGATCCAGCCACTTGTTTTCCAGCATCCCTCTGGTCAGCACCGTCTCCTCCTTGCGCATATTAAAGGCATGAACCAGCTGGGAAATGGCCAAAACGGAAAATGCCATGGTCCGCCCCACCGTCAAGCTTCTGCTTCTTTGGCCAAGGCCAAAGGCCGTCAGGGCCAAAAACCCAATCATCAGCCCCTCCAATAAAATCCGCCATCCGTCGGAGCGGCTTAAGACGGCCGTTTCTTTTAACCGGTGGCGCATGATATCTGCTTCCCCTTGATCTAGCCCCAGCGCAATGGCCGGCAGAGAGTCGGTCAAAAGATTTACCCACAACAGCTGGATGGGCAACAGCGGCACCGGCCAGGCAAAGCACATGGCAGCGAAAATGGTCACAATCTCCCCGATGTTGCTGGAAAGGAGGAAATGCACTGTTTTTCGGATATTGCCAAACAAGTTGCGGCCTTCTTTCACAGCGGAAACAATGGTGGCAAAATGGTCATCGGCAATGACCAAGTCGGAGGCATTTTTGGCCGCATCGGTGCCGGTTTTTCCCATGGCACAGCCAATATCTGCGGCCTTTAAGGCCGGCGCGTCGTTGGCGCCATCGCCGGTCATGGCCACCACATGGCCTTTTTTCTGCCAGGCTTTGACAATGCGCACCTTGTGTTCCGGCAGCACGCGGGCATAGACAGAAACATGCTCCACTTTTTTTAGCAGCTCTTCTTCGCTGAGCTGGGACAGCATAGGCCCTGTCAAACAGCCGTCACCCTCTTGAAAAATTCCCACTTCCTTGGCAATGGCCACTGCCGTTTTCACATTGTCGCCTGTGATCATCACCGGCCGGATGCCGGCTTCTTTGCAGCAAAGCACCGCATTTCTTGCCTCCGGCCTGGGAGGATCCATCAGCCCCACAAAGCCCAGCAGCACCATGTTTTCTTCCATTCGTCCTTTGGGCGGTCTTTGGCCTGATGTCTGTTCGCAAACGGCCAAAACACGCAGGGCTTTTCCTGCCAAAGCAGCAGCTGCCGCCAGCGCCCGTTCTTTTTCCGACGGCAAAAAGGGCCGCTCTGTCCCGTTTGCTTTTCGGAACCGGCAGCAGGGCACCACTGCTTCCGGCGCCCCCTTCATCACCCATAGATACCGGCCGTCTGGCAGGCGGTGGAGGCTTGTCATTTTTTTCCACTCCGAAGAAAAGGGCACCTCGTCCACCATCTCCCGCTCCCTTGGGGCGGGATAACAATGATGGTCATAGGCGCTGGAAGCCAGGGCCTTTTCTGTGGCCATGCCCAAAAAGGCGCCATCCACCAGCCGGGCGTGGTTGCAAAGGGCCGCCCGGTGCAGCAGCTGCCGTTTTTCTCCTTCTGTCAGCACCTTTCCATCTGCATCCACAAAGGCCACCGGCTGCATCTTGTTTTGGGTCAGCGTCCCCGTCTTGTCCGAGCAGATGACTGTGGCCGAGCCCAGGGTTTCCACTGCCATCAGCCGCCGCACCACGGCATTTTTCTGGGCCAGCCGCCCCGTTCCCATGGCCAGCACAATGGTCACCACTGCCGTCAGCCCTTCGGGAATGGCTGCCACCGCCAGCGAAACAGAAGTCAAAAACAATGCAAATAAATCACCGCCCCGCAGCAGCCCCAGCAAAAAAATCAGTGCGCAAATACCCAGCGCCCCAAAGGCTAACACTTGTCCCGTTTTGGCCAGCTTCTGTTGCAGCGGCGTTTTCTTTTCCCCCTCCTGGTTCATCAAATGGGCCATCCGCCCCACCTGGGTTTGCATCCCTGTGGCCGTCACCACCGCAAGGCCATGGCCATAGGCCACAAAAGAAGAAGCAAAGACCATGTTTTTTTGTTCTGCCAGCGGTGTTTGCGCCCCGCAGATGGCTCTCGCTTCTTTTTCCACCTCTTCTGCCTCACCCGTCAATGCGGCTTCTTTCATTTTCAGGCTGACGCTTTCCAATAACCGCCCGTCGGCTGCCACCTGGTCGCCCGTTTCCAACACCAAAAGATCCCCCGGCACCAGGCCCTTGGCATCGATTTGGCGGATTTCTCCTTCCCGCAGCACCTTGGCCTCCGGCGTATGAAGCGCCTTTAGGGCATCCATGGCTTTTTGGGCCCGGCATTCCTGCACCACGCCAATGACGGCATTGAGCAGCACAATGGCCACAATAATCACCGTATCCCATGGCACCGCCCCTTCAGAAAGAGAAAGCAGCAAGGAAATGCCTGCCGCCGCCAGCAGCAACAGCACCAGGGCATCGTTGAGCTGGGTAAAAAACCGGCGCAGCAAAGAAGGCGGTTTTTGCCCCGTTTCCAGCACATTTTCTCCCACCATTTTTAACCGCAAATCCGCCTCCCGCTCACTCAGCCCCCTCTGGGGTGTTGTCCTTTGTTCTGCCGCCACTTCTTCTGGTTTTTTTGTCCATTCTTCCATGTTCCTCACCTCACCACAGTCTATTCCTGCCCTCACCAACTTATGCCGCCGGCATATAGTAAGGAAAAACGGAAGAAAGGATGCTGCCAGATGCTGCTTTCCTGGCTGATTTTCGCCCTGGCCTTATCCTTGGATGCCTATGGCATTGGCATTGCTTATGGCATGCGTGCCATCAAGGTAACGGCCATGGCTCAGGTGGTGTTATGTATGCTCTCTTTTGTGCTGACGGGGGCGGCACTGCTTTTGGGCCAGACCATCGGTTCTTTTTTGCCCCTCTCTTTTTCTGCCCGTCTGGGGCCCTGCCTGCTGATGGGCCTTGGACTCTATCAAGTGGTGAAAGAAAGCGGAAGCAAAAAAACAGCTTCCCTCGATTTTGCCCATCCTGCCAGACTGCTGTCTTCTCCAGAAGAAGGCGACCGGGACCAGTCCTCCTCCATCGATGGACGAGAGGCTTTCGCCCTAGGCATTGCGCTGAGCATCGATGCCGCCTGTGCCGTCACAGGGGCCGGCATTGCCGGGCACAGTTCGTTGCTGCTGCCGGCAGCAACGGCGCTGTTTCAGCTGCTGTTGCTGCGCCTTGGCATCTTCTGCGGCAAGCGGCTGCGCCGTTATCTGCCCTTTGACGCAGGATTTTGGAGCCTTTCATCGGGGCTATTATTGGTGCTGCTGGGCATTGCTTTGCTGTTGGCATAAAAAAAGCTTCCCGCTTTCAAAGCGGGAAGCTTTTTTAAAAGGATTTTTGTTCCGTTGCAAAAAAAGATAACAACGCCTCTTCTTGGGCTTTGGCATCGTGATATCCTTGCCAGTATAGCTGGGTTAATTTTTCTTTGTCTTTTTCCAGCCGCTTCAGCTGCACCGGTGCTTGGGGGCGCAGCACAAAAATGCGCCCAGCCTTTTCGGCCCGCTCCACTTCTTCCAGTTCTCGATTGTACATCTTCCATCTCTCTTCCATGGCCTTGCACAGCGCCGGATAACGTCCATAAAACAAAGACAAGGCCCTGGCGCCTTTCAGCGGCTTTTTCCGATA
>CALWLF010000131.1 GCA_944381455.1 uncultured Clostridia bacterium
CCCACATCCCCCGGCGGCGCCATCGAATTGGCCCATATTTTGGGAAAAGAAGAAACCTTGCGCCGGATGCAGATGGGCATTGATTTGTTGGAAGCAGGCAAGTAATCTGTTGGTTTGACAGGGACAAGCGGCCCCAAATCAGACAAATGGAACAAAAGATCAAGAAAAAGGAGCGCATAGACGATGCAGTTACTGACACCCAAGGAAATGACCGAAACTTATATCCAAGGCGGCCCTGCCAAATGCAGCCGCTCGGCCCTGGAGCTTTTGCTCTTATCCATCATGGCCGGAATCTTCATCGGCTTTAGCGGCGCCACCACCAACACGGCGGCCTTTGGCTTTGAAAATGCCAATGTGGTGCGGATGGTTTGCGGGCTGCTTTTCCCCTTTGGCCTTGCCATGGTGCTGTTGATGGGAGCGGAGCTGTTTACTGGCAACACCCTGCTTTTGATGCCGCTTTTGAGCAAAAAAATCACAGTGCCACAGATGTTACGCAACTGGGGCATTGTGCTGTTGGGTAACTTCTTTGGGGCCCTTTTGGTGGCGGCCGGCTGTGCATTTTTTGGCCAGCTAAACCAGCAAAACGGGGCCTTGGCCGTTTTCACCATCCGCCTGGCCGTCAATAAATGCACGATGCCGGTGGAAAACGCCGTGGTGCTTGGGTTTTTGTGTAACTTTTTGGTGACGGTGGGGGTGCTGAGCGGGCTCAGTGCAAAGGATGTGCCGGGGCGTATCATGGGCGCCTATCTGCCGGTGATGTACTTTGTCACCTGTGCCTTTGAACACAGCATTGCCAATATGTATTATATCTCGGCGGGACTGTTTGCAGCGCAGAACGAAACTTATCGGGCGGCGGCCCAAACGGCCGGGATCGCGCTGGAAAACCTCACCTGGGGCAGCTTCTTTTTGGGCAATCTTTTGCCGGTGACCATGGGAAATATCTTGGGCGGTTTTGCCGTGGGCTTCATTTTATGGATGGCCTACGGAAGGCACGCCCAATAAGCAGAAAAAGAAAAAGACCGTTTTTGGCTGTGGCATGAAGTCAGTCAGAAACGGTCTTTTTGATAGTTTCCATGGCAGGCGGCACCCATCAGCAGCAAAGAAGCAGTTTTTCCAGCTCTTCTGCCACAGCTCCCACCAATTCCCGGCAGCGGCAGCAGCAGCCCTGGCGCAAAATACTGCATTGCAGCGATCCAAAGCGGCGCTGGATTTGGCAAAGCAAAATCATCCGTTTTTGCTGGGCCGTCTGGGGCGGAAAAAATAACCCCAGCACCAACACTGCCGCCGCCACAGCGCAGCAAAAACCGCCCACCCCAAAGCCGTTGGTGAAGGCCCCGACACTTCTTAAGGCCTCCGGTGTAATGCGGCTATGGCAGTCCCGGGTGGCCAGCAGGATGCTTTCCGAACAACTGCAACCCGATTCATAATAAAATAAAGCTCTCTCTTTCAACAAAAACACCCCCTTTTTGACAGTCTATGCCAAAAGGGGGTGTTTGGTGTCAAGGTTTTTTGACGGGAACAAATTTTGTTTCGTTCATCAGCGGATGCCGCAGACGGATGGCCCCAGGAACGGGACAAGCCATCACACAGCTGCCGCAGTAATAACATTCGCCGGGATAGCAGACGATGGGCGGCTTTCCGGCTGTGGCATTGGGCAGGAGGATATCCACCTGGCAAATGTTCACACAGCGGTTACAGCCCATGCAAAGACTTTCGTCAAAAGACAGGGGCCGGGCGCTGGCGGGATAGGTTTGTGCCGTAAAGGAAATGCTCATTGTGCGCCACCTCCGATGTAGTCTTGATTGCGTTTTTCGTATTCTTCCTCGATGTCACCATAGTAATCATGGGGCACATGGCCGGCGATGATTTTGCCGTTTTCCTGGCGGATGGTGATAAAGTGGCGGTCTTTGGCCGGGTCCATGGCCGGAAAATCGCTGCGCTCAAAGCAAAGGGGCTTGGAGGAGGATTCCCGCAGGAGGCAGGCCTGGATAATCATTTTGCTGACGGTGAGAATATCCATCACCTCATGAGCCCGCATCAGTTCATGGGGGTTTTGGCAAGAAAGGGTTGGTACATCTTCCCTCTCATATTTTTCCAACAGATGTAAGCCTTCCAACAGCAAGTCTTTGCATTTGATACCGCCGCAATAGTTTTGCATGGCCTTGGAGATGGCCATGTTTAACTCCCGCCAATCCATGCCGTCTTCCACAGAAAGCGGCGCATACAGCCGTTCTTTTTCCTTGGCCACGTCGCTTTCGGCAATTTGGCCAAAGTCGGTCTTTTTGGCGGCAGATGCAGCCTTTCTGCCGGCATAATAGCCGGTGGAAGCGGCAAAGCCGCAGCAGTCAGAGGCAAAGAGCTGGTCCCCTGCGGCATAGAGGCCGTCAAGATTGGTTTTCAAATCCCAGTCATGGATAATACCGCCGGGAGCGCCAAAAAGCTGCCGCTCCTGGGCCAAAAAGGCAGCCGATTGCCACCCGGTGCCATAGCTTTGGAGCATATCTTTTTCCGGGTCAAAGCCCCGTTCGGTGAGGCTTTGCAGTACGGGGATTTTTGTTTTTCCTTCTTCGCCCACCATCATGCCCCAGATGACCCGGCGTTCTTCTTCCGGCATCCGGCTTAAATCGGCATAGAAAGGCAGTTGATAGCCGCGGCGCATCAGTTCTTCAAAGGGCAGTGTTTCTGGACCGCGGTATTCGTATTTTGGCTCGTCGATGACGCCGCCTTTTAAGAAAAATTTTTGCCCTTTGGCCGGCAAATATCGTTCCAGCACCGTTTTTAATTCGTTGCCGTCTCGGTCCACATAGGGAATTTCCACCCCCCTGGCGTCCACCATGGTGGCGGCGTACCAGGTGTTATGGTTGTTGCCGGTGCTGTAAGGTGGAAAGGAACGGCCGGCGGCGGAAAATTCGCCTTTGACGGATTTTTCCATCATGGTAAATTCCACACCGGCGCGAAAGCCCATGGCGTGGCCGCTGCCGATGCTTTGGGTGGGGCGAAATTCGCTTAAGCCCACCAGGTCTGGATGGAAGAGCCAGATCCGGGCCGGGCGGGACATGGTGAGGATGGTGCTTTTGGCGTAGAACCGGTAAAATTTCCCGGTGCGCACCTGCATCCCGCCTGCCCCCACGCAGCGCTTGCCGGTGGGCGTTTCTTCCGTAAAGAGTGTTGTTGCTTCCACCCGGTCCAGCACCTGCACCCCCAGGCGCAGCAGTTCTTTGTACAAAGCCGGTTTAAAGGTAGAACCCCAAACCCGCAGGGTATAGCGGTTTTCATAGTCATAGGCAAACATCAGCTTTGTTTCGTCGTCCCGGAAAGGAGCGCCTTTGAATTCGTCTTCCGTATCCCGGATTTTGCCGCCAAAGCGCTCCATGTCCAGCAGCCGGTCATATCCTTCCCGGCATTCGATGTAATGGGCAATGCCGTTGCTGTAATGGTCCTGCTCGTCGATGAAGGCTTCGGCCATTTCTTTGGGCGAAACTTTGCAGCAGGGGTTGGTGCAGGCCACTTCCCAGTGGTCAAAACCGCTGCCAGCGGCACCGCTGCGGGCCGTGGCCCCTTTTTCCACCACGATGACCTTTTGCCCAGCCCGGGCGGCAGCAATGGCGGCATAACAGCCGGCCAAACCGCCCCCCAGCACCAGCACGTCGCAGCGCAGCACTTCTTCTTGCCCCAGTTGATTTTCATAAGGCCATTGTCGTTCCATATTGGTCACACCTCGTTGTTATTTGACAGATTGCATGATTTTTTGTTTCTGATTGGCTCTTTGGCCTTCTTTGTCCAGAAGGCTCACCACAATCAGCGTAGCAGCCGAAACCAGATAAGCGATCATCAGCGCCAAGTCGGTGTTGATGAGGCCGTTGAGGGGGCCTGGGATGCCGATCAAAAAGGACACCACGCCCACAATACCGCCGGTGATGGCGGCGGCGAAGGCGCCTTTTCTGGTGGCCCCATCCCACAGCAGACCGCCCAAAAGCGGAATCAGGAGGCTGCCCATATAAGGATAGTTGAAGATGATCATGGCATCCAAAATGCTGGTCATGCGGAAGGCAAAGAGAATGCCCACCAAAGAGCCGCCGAACACGGCAGCTTGAGAAATCATTTTTGCCTTTGGCAGTTCGTCCAGGTTTTCCACTTCTGGATGCAGTACTTTGTTATACAGATCCCGGGAGAAGGAAGAGCCCAGGGACAAAATCACACAGTTGGCAGAGCTCATGGCCGCAGACAAAATGGCGGCAATGACAATACCGGCCAGTACGGGGTTTAAGACGCCCATGGCTGTGATGGTGAAAATGCCGTCGGTGACGCCAGGGAAAAGCAGTTTTGCTGCCACACCGATGGAAGAACACATTAACCCAATGACGATGACAATGATGCCGCCCCAAACACAGCCGCGGGTGGCCGTTTTCACATCTTTGGCCGACTGGATGCGGGCGTAAGCGTCATAGGACATGGCGATGGAAAGCAGGAAAGGCAGCACCAGGTAGATAAACTGGGTGCCGTTGCCTTTTTCAATAAACGGTGTGGCGTAAATGGCTGCAATGGAACCGCCGGCCTGCACATATTGGATGAGGGTGGCCACCAGCAAAATGGGGATGCCCACAATGATGATGCCCGTTTGGATGACGTCGGTTAACACCACGCCCCACATACCGCCGATGGTGCAGTAAATCAAAATAACCACAGCCGTCAGCACCACAGCCAGTTCATAAGACATTCCAAAGCCGGACAAAATGCCGCCGCAGGCCAGCATCTGGGCAATGAAAATACCCAACAGGCTTGGCACGTTACTCAGCCATGCCCAAAACCGGATGCCTTTGCTGTCGCCATAGCGCTGGGCAAAAAAGTCCAGCGGCACATAGCCTTCCTGGGCCCGCAGCTTTTTGGCCGTCACCAGACCTGCAATGATTAAGCCGCCGCCGCAGCCTAGGGCATAGTAAATGCCATACCACACGCCGCCGTTATAGCCGTTGGTGGCGCCGCTGAGCACAATGCCAACGCCAATTTGCACGGCAGCCATGGTGATGGCCGTCATAGGTGTGTTTAAGTTTCGTCCAGCCAACAAAAAGTCGCTGGCTTTCTTGTTTTTCCGTGCCGCATAGACGCCTGTCAAAACCATGATGGCGAAGTACAGGCAGCAGACGAAGATGATGATCTGATTCCCCATAAAAACATTCCTCCCTTTTGCTTTACTTTTATACATAAAAGCGTTGCAGTAAAAAAGCATAGACTGATTGTAGCACGTTCTTTTTGATTTTGCAATGGCATTCTATGGTCTGACCGCATTTTTCTTGGCAGTTTTTTTGTTTTGTGATAGGATAACCATAAGGCTAGAAAAAAGGAGGCTTTTACGATGAAAGTTGTCATTGCCATCGATTCTTATAAGGGCAGCGTTTCGTCGCTGCAAGCTGGCAAAGCGGCAAAGGCCGGGGTGCTGGCGGCAGATGATGCGGCCCAGGTGGAGGTGCTGCCTTTGGCTGACGGCGGCGAAGGGACGGTGGAAGCGCTGACGGCGGCGCTGGGCGGACACTTGGTAGAGGTGGATGTGACCGGGCCCATGGAAGAAAGAGAAACGGCCGTTTATGGTTTTATGGAAGAAACGGGTACGGCCGTGATGGAAATGGCCCAGGCGGCCGGGCTTCCCATGGTGCCTTTGGAAGAGCGAAACCCCATGAAAGCCACCAGCTTTGGCGTGGGAGAGATGGTGGCCCATGCCATCCAACAGGGCTGCCGCCGCATTTGGATGGGCATTGGCGGCAGCGCCACCAACGACGGCGGCGTGGGGATGCTTCAGGCACTGGGCTGGCGGTTTTTGGACAAAGAGGGCAACGAAGTGGCAAGAGGGGGCAAGGCGCTGGCAGACATTTGCGCTATCGACGATAGCCAGGTGCTGCCGGGGGTAAAAGAAACAGTTTTTGAAATTGCCTGCGATGTGGAAAACCCCCTTTGCGGCCCCCAAGGTGCTTCTGCCGTGTATGGGCCGCAAAAAGGCGCCACAGAAGAAAGGGTGGCGCAACTGGACGCTGGGCTTTCCCATTTTGCCGATGTGGCGGAAGCTTTTTTGGGAAAAAGTGTCAGAAATTTACCGGGCAGCGGTGCCGCCGGCGGGCTGGGCTTTGCCTTGACGGCCTTTTTGGGCGGTACCCTCAAAAGCGGCATTGAGATGGTGTTAGACGCCATGGACATGGATACCCATTTGCAGGGGGCAGACGTGGTCATCACCGGGGAAGGACGGCTGGATGGCCAAACGGCCATGGGCAAGGCGCCGGTGGGTGTGGCCAAGCGGGCCAAAGAGGCCGGTGCTGTGGTGATCGCTGTGGCAGGATGCACGGAAGATGCGGCGGCGGCCTGCAATGGGGCAGGCATTGATGCCTTTTTTGCCGTCACCGACCGGGCCATGACGCTGCAAGAAGCCATGGACCAAAAAACCACAGAAAAAAACATCAAAAAAACCACCGAGCAGGCCATGCGGCTGTTCTTGGCGGCCAAAAAACAAAAATAAGCAAAAAAAATCACCCGGCTTTCGGGTGATTTTTTGATCTGTTATAACCGTTCGGCAATTTCATAAATGAGCCGTTCACTGTCTTCCCAGCCCAGGCAAGGATCGGTGATGGACTGGCCGTAGACATGGGTGTGGCCGTGGCCGATGGCCTGGTTTCCTTCCACCAGGTAGCTTTCGATCATGACGCCTTTGACCAGCTGGCGGATTTCGTCGGAATGGGACCGGCTGTGGAGCACTTCTTTGACGATGCGGATTTGTTCCATGAATTTTTTGTTGGAGTTGGAATGGTTGGCATCGACGATGGCTGCCGGGTTTTGCAGGTGGCGCTGCTGATACATATCGTAAAGACGGATCAGGTCTTCATAGTGATAGTTGGGCTTGGCCGAGCCGTATTTGTTGACAGAGCCGCGCAAAATGGCATGGGCATAGGGGTTGCCGCTGGTGGTCAAATCCCAGCCGCGATAGATGAAGTTATGGCTTTGCTGGGCAGCCACAATGGAATTGAGCATGACGGAAAAATCGCCGCTGGTGGGGTTTTTCATGCCCACAGGGACGGTGACACCGCTGGAGGTGAGGCGGTGCTGCTGGTTTTCCACCGACCGGGCGCCGACGGCCACATAAGACAAAATGTCTTCCAGATAGTGATAGTTTTCTGGATACAGCATCTCATCTGCCACCGGCAGGTGAAATTCTTCCAGTGCCCGGATATGGAGCTTGCGGATGGCAATGACACCAGCCAGCAAATCCGGCGCTTTTTCCGGATCGGGCTGATGGACCATGCCCTTATATCCTTCTCCAGTGGTGCGCGGTTTGTTGGTATAAATGCGGGGGATAATCAGCACTTTGTCCTTCACTTTTTCCTGCACAGGCACCAAACGGCTGATGTATTCACACACAGAGTCTTCGTTATCGGCAGAACAAGGGCCGATGATCACAAGAAATCGGTCGTCCTTGCCGCTTAATACATCCCGGATGGCCTGGTCATGGCTCAGTTTTTCTTCTTTGACGGCTTGGGGCACGGGATAAATTTCTTTGATCTCCTTTGGTGTGGGCAGTTTTTTTGTAAAAATCATACTCATGGGTAAAACACTCCTTTCCCCGTTTTCTTTGGGCCTTTGGCCGAGAAAAACGGATTGGAGTTATTATAGTACAGAGTCGAAAAAAAGTCAAAAGAAAAGAAAAAACTGTCGGAAATATTCCGACAGTTTTTTTGTCATACCATGCCGCCATCGAGGGTAATGACTTGGCCGTTTAAAAAAGAGGAGCGGCTGCTGGCCAAAAAGACGGCTAGCTGCCCCACTTCTTCCACCGTGCCAAAACGCATCAGCGAAATTTCTTCTTCCAAAATTTCCCGTTCTTCCTGGGAGAGCCATTGATTCATTTTTGTATCAATGACGCCGGGGGCAATGGCGTTGACCCGGATGCCGCTTGGCCCCAGTTCCTTGGCCATGGCCTTGGTGAAGGAATCGACGGCGCCTTTGGTGGCAGAATAGAGGGCTTCACAGGAAGCGCCTCGCTGGCCCCAGATGGAAGAAATGTTGATGATGGTGCCCTCCTTGGCCGAAACCATTTTCGGCACGGCCAGATGGGTGCAGTTGAACATGGATTTGATGTTGACGGCAATCATTTTTTCCCAAAGGTCGGGCGTTGTTTCTGTAAAAAGCCCCATGTGGGAGATGCCGGCATTGTTGATCAGGATATCCACATTGCCATAAATATTGTTGATGGTTTGAAACATTTCCCGGCAGGTTTCATAGTTGGAGACATCGGCCAGATAAGAATAGGAATAAAATCCCTGGGCCTTCAGTTCTTCCTGCGTACGCAGCAGTTCGTCGGCGCTGGTGGCAGCGTTTAAGATGATGTTGGCGCCTTCTTTGGCAAAGGCAAAGGCGATGGCTTTGCCAATTCCCCGAGATGAGCCGGTCACCAACACTGTTTTTCCTTGTAACCCCATCGTTTTGTCACCCTTTCCAAATGTCCTGCCAAAACAGGCAGCGCTGCAAATCAAGCAGTGGTTTGTACGGGCCGGAAATTGGTTTTCTCTCCCGCAGTCCTCTCTTTTTACTTTATCATTTTTGGAAGGAGGATGCAAGGGTTTTGCCTAGGACAAAAGCGACGGTGTGGAAGGCAGCGGCGTGCGCAGCACCACATAGGTCTGGTTGATCAAAAAGAAGCCTTGGGGCCAGGGCCTGGTGATATTCCAAATGCCAAACCCATAAAGCCCTTCGTTGGCCACTTGGCGCAGTTTGAGCCACATGCTTTGGGCATCGTCAAACCACACCTGGTAAAAGGCGTCGCCATCGGTGCGATAGGTGAAATAAGGCGTTTGGGAACGCAGGTCAAAAGAGATGCCGGCATCGTGCAGCGCTGCATCTTCAATGGCTTCATCCAAGGAAAGGGAAACGGCAGTGGGCCGCCCTGTTTCGTAAGGAATGGGCCAGCGGTAGCCATACCAGGGCAGGCCCATCAATATTTTTTTGGGATCGATGTATCGAGTGGCGTAGGAGAGCACTTCTTTTACTTCCGGCAGCGGCGCCACTGCCATGGGTGGACCGGCGGCGTAACCCCATTCATAAGTCATTAAAAACACATAGTCGGCCACATTGCCAATGGCGCCGTAATCCAAAGCGGCGGCCCCGCCTTCTTGGTCATCTTCCCATTTGGGCAGCAAATCCACCATCAAAATCCAGCCGTTTTTTTGCAGCGCCGTCTGCAGGTTCTTTAAGAAAGCCACAAAGGCATCTTGATCTTCCGGCAGCAAAAATTCAAAGTCCACATCCACGCCGGTATAGCCCTGTTTTTCTACGGCAGAAATCAGCTGGGATATGACAGATGACTGCAATGTATCGTCGGTTAACAGCCGGTGGGCCAGGGCAGAATCAAACTGACCGTTTTTGTCGGTGGAAGAAAAATGCAGCAGCGGCGCTACACCAAAGGAGCGGCTTAAGGAGGTGATGTTTTGGGCATCGGGAAAAACAAGGGTGCCATCTGCTCCCAGGCGGGTGGTGAAAACAGACAAATACGTCAAATAAGGCAGGATAGCCCGCAGCGCATCGGGGGCAATGTTGGCATAAGTATAGCCCAAGGAAGCGGCGCCCCGCAGCGGCTGCTGGGCAAAGGTGATGATCAAAAGATCGCCGTCTTGCAGCATCCGCTGGGTTAAAAAAGGATTGTTGCGCAAAAGCTGCATGACGGTGACGCTGTAGCGGGCGGAGATGGAATAGAGGGTTTCGCCGGGCGCAGTTTGATGGACAATGGCCGGCGGGGAGAGGATGACAGTTTGGCCTGGCACCAAGTTTTCGGGGTTTGGCAGCTGATTGGTCCGCTGCAAATAAGCGGCCGATAAATCGGCGCCGCTTCCTACATCGGCCAGGGTTTGACCGGCACTGACGGTATAAATTTCCATGGGTTGCCTCCTTTTTTCATTCTTTGTCAAACAGAGGAATCTATTTTTATCCTATGATGGTTTTTGCTTTTGTTATGCTTTCTTTTTCCAAGAAAAAATAGTATAATGAGATTATTAGTAAAGTTTCTTAGGAAAAAAATACACAAGTTTTCAGTTTGTGGTAAAAAAATTTCGTTTTATCAGAGAAACGACAGGAGGGATTTGGATGCACTCCATGGCGGAATTAGAGCAGCGGGAGTTGAATATGATAGAACTGCTGGGGATGGGGAAAAACTTTTACCAGGCCCATTGGCGGCAGATGCTGCAGCTGGTGTTATGGATTGGGCTGCCCATCCAGCTGGTGATGCAGCTGGTGGGGCTGATGGTAGGGACACAGCTGGCGGCGCTGGATTTGAAAGCAATTGCCACAGATCCAGCCGTGGCAGAGGCATTTTTGGCCTCCGGCCAATGGGTGCAGATTGTGGGCAACTATCTGGTGCTGGTGATTTTAAGCGCCATTTTATATCCGTTGTTGTTATTGGCTGTGGCAACTTATGTTGACCATATGCTTCGCGCCACGCCTATCACTGCGGGGGCGGCCATCCGAATTATGCTGCAGCGGGCTTGGGTGGTGGTGCCGGCGGCATTGATTTATGAATGTATGGTGGGCGCCGGGTTGGTGGCATTGATTTTGCCGGGGCTTTATGTGATGGTTCGGCTGTTTTTTTATTTGTATGCCATTCTTTTGGACGACAAAGGCGTCTTCGGCTGCTTTCAGCGCAGCTGCCAGCTGACCAAGGGCTTTTTTTGGAAAACGGCCATGGGGGCGCTGCTGCTGATGGGGCTTAGCTATACGGGCACGTATGTGCTGGACTTGCTGTTTGGCGTTTTTGGCTATTCTTATTCGGTCAATGTGCTGTTTGGGCTTTGCAACATGGCGCTGGATGCCTTTTTTGCAGTGGTGACGACATTATATTATTTGAACCGGGCGGCAGTTTTGGAGGGAGATTTGCCGCGCCAGCCGGGGTTGTTCTAATAGAGAAAAAAGGAAAAAACTGTAAGCAGAAGGGAGGCCATGGATATGGCAGCGGAAAGAAACGTCTTTAAAGAAGAAGACTTACGGTATTTGAAATTATTGGCCAAAAAGTATCCAAACATCAACTCTGCCAGCACCGAAATCATCAACTTGGAGGCCATTTTAAACCTGCCCAAAGGGACAGAGCATTTTGTCAGCGACATTCACGGCGAATATGAATCTTTTAACCATGTACTGAAAAATGCCTCCGGCGTCATCAAAAACCAGATCAGTGCCATTTTCGGCTCGGAAATGAGAGAAAGCGAGAAAAAATCCCTGGCCACTTTGATTTATTATCCGGAACAAAAGCTGGAACAGGTGGCCCAGTCGGAAGAGGAAATGGACGATTGGTACCGGATCACCCTGCACCGGCTGGTGACCATCTGCAAGGTGCTGGGCTCCAAATACAGCCGCTCGAAGGTGCGCAAATCCTTGCCCAAGGACTATGCCTATATTTTGGAAGAACTGCTCCATGAAAATAAGGAAGGCAATAAACAGCTGTATTTTAACGAAATCATCGATACCATCATCCGTCTCTATCAGGCCGACCGGTTTATCATTGCCATGGCCCATTTGATTCAGCGCCTGGCCGTAGACCAGCTTCATGTCATTGGCGATATTTACGACAGGGGGCCCAAGGCGTCGAAAATCATGGACCGCCTGGCCAGCTACCATTCTGTGGACATCCAATGGGGAAACCATGATATTTCCTGGATGGGGGCGGCGGCCGGCTGTCAGGCCCTCATCTGTAACGTCATCCGCATCCAGGCCAGGTATGCCAATTTGGATACGGTGGAAGAAGACTATGGCATCAACTTGATTCCGCTGGCCACCTTTGCCATGGAGGCCTATGGCGACGATCCCTGCGAAAACTTTATGCCAAAGCTTTCGGCTGGACAGCTGATGAACGACAAGGATGCCAAGCTGATTGCCAAAATGCACAAAGCCATTTTTATTTTGCAGCTGAAAGAAGAGGCCAAAATCATCCTGCGCAATCCGGAGTTTCAGATGGAAAACCGGCTGCTTTTGGGCAATATGGACCTGGAAAAAGGCACCGTGATGGTGGATGGGAAAGAATATGCGTTAAACGATACCAATTTTCCTACGGTGGATCCGGCCTGCCCTTATGATCTGACGGAAGAGGAAGAAGAAGTGATGGCAAAAATCAAGTCTTCTTTTGTCAACAGCGAAAAACTGCAAGAGCACGTGCGGCTGTTATATACGAAAGGCTCCTTGTATAAAAAATTCAATTCCAACTTGATGTTCCATGGCTGTATCCCCATGAATGCCGACGGCTCCTTAAAAACCGTTTCTTTTCGGGGCGAAAAACTGGCAGGGCAGGAATATTTTGACGCCGTGGACCAGGCTGTGCGGGAGGGCTATTTCAATCAGGCCCATTCCGAAAGCAAGCGGGCTTCTATGGATTTGATTTGGTACTTATGGTGCGGCGAAGATTCTCCTGTGTTTGGGAAGAAGAAAATGACCACCTTCGAGCGGTATTTCATCGATGATGCCGAAAGCCATCATGAGGAGAAAAATCCCTTTTATACCCTGCGCAACCAAGAAGAAGTGTGCCGGGAGATTTTGCGCAATTTCGGCATGGATCCCCAAAAAAGCCATATCATCAATGGCCATGTGCCGGTGAAAGTGGTGAAGGGAGAAAGCCCCATCAAGGCCAACGGCCGCCTGTTTGTCATCGACGGCGGCTTTGCGAAAGCTTATCAAAAAGTGACAGGTATTGCCGGCTATACCCTCATTTATAACTCCCATGGGCTGGTGCTGGTTAGCCACGAACCCTTTGAAAGCATGGAAAAAGCCATTGCCGAAGAAAAGGACATCCTTTCTTCCACGGTGGCGCTGCAATATTCCCAGGAGCGCATCCGGGTGATGAATACGGATATCGGCGCCGAACTGCGGGCCAATATCAACGACTTGGAACAGCTGCTGGTGGCATACCGCAAAGGGATTATCCAGGAGTCGGAATTAAAATAAGCGGAGAAAACCATGGCAAACTATCGATTGGAGATTCAATATGAAGGCACCCGTTACGACGGGTGGCAAAAACAAGGCAACACGAAAAACACCATCCAAGGCCGGCTGGAGGCACTGCTTGGGGAGTACTGCCAAGAAGACATTGCCCTCATCGGTTCTGGCCGTACCGACGCCGGGGCCCATGCCGCCGGACAAGTGGCCAATTTTCACACCACAAAGCAGCTGGAGGAAGAAGCCCTGCGGGATTACCTCAATGACCATCTGCCAGGCGATATTGGCGTCTTGCAGGTCCAACGGGTGGAAGAAAACTTCCATGCCCGACACCATACCAGTCAAAAAGTGTATGTATACCGGGTTTGGAATAGTCCGGTGAAAAACGTGCTGGAAGGCCGTTATCTGTTCCAAAGCCCCCAAAAGCTGGACTTGGAGCAGATGAAACAAGCGGCGGCCCATCTGGTGGGCACCCATGATTTTCGCTCCTTCTGCGCCAACGGGCGCATAAAAAAATCCACGGTCCGTACTGTTTTTTCCATTGAGATAGAACGGCTGGGGGAGGAAGTGCGGCTTACTTTTTGCGGCAATGGATTTTTATACAATATGGTGCGGATGATGGCAGGCACGTTATTGCAAGTGGGCGAAGGAAAGCTTACGCCAGAAGAAATGCCTTCCATTTTGGCACAGAAAAACCGTCAGGCCGCCGGCGTGACGCTGCCGGCCAAGGGACTGTTGCTCCAAGCTGTTTTGTATGGAGATACGTTTCAAACCAAATAAAACCAATGAAAAACCTGCCAAAAGAAAAGGCAGGTTTTTTGTTCTTCTTTTTCTACAAACTTTTTTCGATGGGTGACGTATTTTATTTTGTCTTTCTTGACATGCGCATCGTTTTATCATAAAATCATATCGAAGTAGAAAGAGCATTTGCTGGAAAAGAGAGGTCTGCATGGAAACAAAAGAAACGTTAGAAGAAGGACTGGACTTGGCAAAGAAGTTTTCCGAGTTTCAAGATATGGTGCTGCGCGCTATTGGCCAAAGTGCAGGGCAATGTTTGGGGAAAAATGGGAAACAGGAAAACCAGCTGACCAGAGTGCAGCTGCGTATTTTAAAAACGCTGCTGGTGTTGGAAGAGCCGACACTGGTCAACATGGAAAAAATCCTTGCAACCAGCAAAAGCAGTTTATCCATCACCCTTTCTCGGTTGGAAGAGAAGGGATATGTGCGCCGCCAGCAAGACGCCCATAACGGCAGGGTGGTTTATTGGCATGCAACTGAAAAAGGCCAGCAGGAGCAGCGGCGGATGGAAAAGGAAAGGATGTATTTATTTGCATTACAATATGAAGCCATGGAGCCTCAGGTAAAGCAGCATATCAAAGAGGGGATTGAGCAGTTTTATCTGGCGTATTTATGTGCAAAAACAAAATAGGAGGACAGGAGAATGAAAGTGCAGTGGAAAGTATCGGCAGCGGCTTTGGCAATGGTGCTTGCTTTAAGCGGCTGCAGCGCAAAAGAGGAAGTGGCACAGCAAGAAAGTTTGACGGCAGTGGAAACAAAAACGGCTGCCGCAGGAGAAATTGAAAATGCCTATA
>CALWLF010000132.1 GCA_944381455.1 uncultured Clostridia bacterium
ATCAGGAACTGATGGAAGAAATTGTGAAGGTGCATTTCCCAGACTTGGAAGAAACGCTGTTGAAGTCTGTGATGGATACGTTCTATTGGATTCGTGACTTGGATGTGCAGAAAAAACCAAGCACGTCGGAAGTCATCGACTGGATTCAGGCCCTTTCCATCGGCGGCATCCATCCCGACACCATCAAGGCCGAAGTGCCCTTTGCTGGTGTATTGCTGAAAAAGAACGAAGACTTGACCGTGCTGGAGCGGGCCAAACGCCGGTTGAAATTTTAAGGGGGGAAGGGGATGTTTAGTGCCTTTTTCTACCTGCTGCGGGCAAAGGGGCTGGATGTGTCCCTCAACGAGTGGCTGACGCTGATGGAGGCGCTGGAAAAAGACCTGGCCCACAGCAGCTTGACGTCCTTTTACTATTTGGCCAGAAGTATCTTGGTGAAAAGTGAGACGGAATACGATATCTTTGATGGAGCATTTTTGGAATTTTTCAAAGACATTCAGCAGTTTGAAGAACTGCCTAAAGAATTGCTGGATTGGCTGAACAATCCGAAAGAAAAGCCCAATAATTACGATAAGGACCAAGACGAATATAACCGCAGCCTTTCCATGGAGCAGATTCAAAAGATGCTGTTGGAGCGGCTGCAGGAACAAGACAGCGAGCATAACGGCGGCAAGTATTGGATTGGCACCGGCGGCATGAGCGTTTTTGGCAACGCCGGCAATGCCACCAACGGCATCCGGGTGGGCGGCCAGTCCATCCGCAAAAGCGCCATGCAGGTGGCCAGTGAGCGAAAATTTCACGATTTTCGAAACGATACGGTGCTGGATACGAGGCAGTTTCAAATGGCCTTTCGCCGCTTGCGCCAGTTTTCCAGCCGCATTGACGCTCCAAAAACGGAGCTGGATGTGGACCATACCATTGAAGAAACGGGCAACAATGCCGGTAATTTGAAGCTGGTGTATCAGCGGCCAAGACAAAACACCGTGAAGGTGCTGCTGTTGATGGATAGCGGCGGCAGCATGGATTATTATTCGTCCCTTTGCACGTCCTTGTTCCAAGCCGTCAGCAAGTCCAACCATTTTAAGGATTTGAAGGTCTATTATTTCCACAACTGTATCTATTCCAAGCTTTACACCGATCCTTACTGTATTCCCGGCCAGTGGATTGACACCAACTGGGTGCTGGATAATTTGAGCAGTGAATATAAGGTCATCATTGTGGGCGACGCCTCCATGGATCCCAGCGAATTGCTGGGCCGCAGCTATTACAGCTATGGCGCCAGAACGGAAGTGACGGGCATGGAGTGGCTCAAACGGTTTCAGGCCAAATATTCCCATATGGTGTGGCTCAACCCCATTGTGGATATGGGCTGGCGAAGCGCCTTTTGGCGGCAGACCTATGACATCATCGACAAAGAATTTGATATGTATCCGCTAACCATCAGCCATTTGGAACAGGCGTTAAAAAAATTGATTGCGGCAAAATGAAAGAAAGCTCCCCGGTTTTTTCCGGCGGAGCTTTTTTGTGGCATCACATATATTTTCGCATATGCTGTAAGGCGCTTTTTTCTAGCCTAGAAACCTGGGCCTGGCTAATACCAATTTCGCTGCTGACTTCCATCTGGGTTTTTCCTTCAAAAAAGCGAAGGTTTAAGATATATCGTTCCCGGTCGTTTAAATGTTTCATGGCTTGGGAGAGGGAAATGCTGGTCACCCATTGCTCGTCTTTATCTTTTTCATCCCGGATTTGGTCCATGAGATAGAGGGTGTCGCCGCTGTCGTGGAACACCGGCTCATAGAGGGAAACGGGATCTTGGATGGCGTCCAGCGCCAGCACCACATCTTCCGGCGCAAGATCCAGCTCCTTGGCAATTTCTTCTGCCTTTGGCTCTCTAGAAAGCTTGGCCGTCAGCCGTTCTTTGGCCTGCAAGGCTTTATAGGCCGTATCCCGCACGCTGCGGCTGACACGGATGGGGTTATTGTCCCGCAAATAGCGCCGCACTTCCCCAATGATCATGGGCACGGCATAGGTGGAAAACTTCACATCCAGCGTGGTGTCGAAATGGTTGATGGCTTTGATGAGGCCGATGCATCCCACCTGAAACAAATCGTCCATCTGCTCGCCGCGGTTGGCAAAGCGCTGAATGACGCTGAGCACCAGGCGCAAATTGCCATAAATCAGTGTTTGTTTTGCCTCCTCATCGCCCTGGTTGATTTTTTCAAATAAAGCCACTTTCTCTTCCTGGGTTAAAATGGGCAGCTGTGAGGTGTTGACGCCGCAAATTTCCACTTTCTGATACATGGCTTTCTCCTCCTTTTTTGGTCTGCGCTTCTAAAAAAAGTGTTTCCAGCAAAGGATGATTTATACCGATGGGAAAGAGCAGGTTTTTGGCTGTTTTGGAAAAAAATGTATTTCTTTGACTTTCTGCCAATCTTTGTTGTATAATTTTTTTGATACAAGAAAGAAAAAAGACATGAAAAAGAAAGGAAGTGGATGTCATGCGGATTCGTCCAGAAGAAGCAATGGCCATTGTGGTAGATTATCAGGAAAAATTGATTCCTGTTATTCATGATTTTGAAACGGTTGTAAAAAACAGTCAGATTTTGCTGGAAGGCCTCAAGGAATTGGAAGTGCCCATGGTGATCAGCCAGCAGTATACCAAAGGCTTGGGAGAAACCATCGCCCCCATCCGGGATGTGGTGGGAGAGGCAGGCACCATGGAAAAAACCACCTTCAGCCTTTGGCAGACAGAAGAAATTCGCCGTGCCATCACCGAAACGGGGCGCAAGAAAGTGATTCTGTGCGGCGTGGAGGCCCACATTTGTGTGCTGCAAACGGCCATTGATTTACTGGCAGAAGAGTATGAAGTGTATCTGGTGCAAGACTGCATCGGCTCCAGAAAACCAAATGACAAAAAGTTTGCCTGCAAACGGGCAATGCAGGAGGGCGCATGGCTGACCACCTATGAAGCTGTGTTATATGAACTGACCATGGGCGCCAAAAACCCTCATTTTAAGGCCATTTCGAAACTGACTAAATGATTTTTTGTTACCGCAAAGCCAAAAAAGGTTTTGCGGTATTTTTTTGTCTTTTTTTCATGGAAAAAACTGGAAGGAAACAGCAGGAAAAGGGAGAATAAGAAAGGAAGAGATTTCCATGCAAAAGGAGGACAATCATGGACTGGAACTGTAAAACCGAAGGAAACCGCCTGCTGGTATCCATCCGGGGCGAAATTGACCATCATACGGTGCAAGCGCTCAAAGCAGAAGTGGACCAGATTTGTAACCGGAAACGAATCAAGCATATCATTTTAGATTTTGAAGGGGTGGATTTTATGGACAGCGCCGGCATCGGGCTGCTCATTGGCCGCTATCGCTATACGGCTGCCCAGGGGGGCATGACGGTGGCAGCCTGTGTGGGAAAAAGTTTGCGCCGGATTTTTGCCCTTTCTGGTTTGGGGCGGCTGATCCCGGTCTATCCGTCGGTGGAAGAAGCGAAACAAAGTTTATAGGAGGAACAACATGGATAACGAAATGACGCTCATTTTTCCAAGCAAAGGGGCCAATGTGGCATTTGCCCGGACGGCAGTGGTGGCTTTTTTGCTGCCCTTAGATCCCACGGTGCTGGAACTAAACGATATCCGCACGGCCGTTTCCGAAGCCGTGACCAACGCCATCATCCATGGCTATGGCAATAAAACAGGCACCATCACCCTGCGCTGCACCCTGCGCCAAAGACGGATTGTGATTACTGTTTCCGATACGGGGGCCGGGATTGGCGATGTGCAAAAGGCCAGGGAGCCGCTTTTTACCACCCGGCCGGCAGAAGGGTGCGGCTTGGGCTTTACGGTGATGGAAAGCTTTATGGACAAGCTGACGGTGACAAGCCGCCTGGGAGAAGGCACCCAGGTGCGGATGGAAAAGGAACTGACAGAGAAAAAGGACGGGGAGGAAGAAGGGGAAGAAGCCCATGAATGATCCGGCCGTGTTTTTGCGGGCCCAGGCAGGGGAAGAGGCGGCGCTGGCCCAGCTGGTGGAAGAAAACAGGGGGCTGGTGTATCAGGCGGTGCGGCGGTTTTTGGGGCGAGGCATAGAGGAGGAGGACTTGGTTCAGCTGGGAGCCATGGGGCTGATCAAAAGCATCAAGCAGTTTGACATCCATTATGGCGTGCAGTTTTCCACCTATGCCGTGCCGCTGATTTTTGGCGAGATTCGGCGCTTTTTCCGGGATGAAGGCATGGTCCATGTGGGCAGGCGGTACCGCTCTTTGGCGGCCAAAGCAAGGCAAAAAGAGGAGGAGCTGAAACAGAAAATGGGAGAGGAGGTGCCCATTTCCCTGCTGGCCAAAGAGATGGGGGTGGAGAAAGAAGAACTGGCCCAGGCCCTTTCTGCCGTCCAACAGGTGCTTTGGCTGGATGCGCCGCTATCGGCACAGGAGGAAGGCACCCTTTCGGATTTGGTGGCCGATCCCAAAACCGGGGATCAGGAGGAACGTCTGGCGCTGATGGAGGGGTTGACAGCCTTATCCAGCCGGGAGCAGAAGCTGCTGAAGCTGCGCTATTTTGAAGATTACACCCAGACGGAAACGGCGCAGGTGCTGGGCGTTTCCCAGGTGCAGGTGTCAAGGCTGGAAAAAAAGGCATTGCTGCGCCTGAGGGAAAAAATGAAAGAGACTTAAGAAAATTTTTGTTTCGTAAAACACAATTCTGTGCTATAATAAGACACAATGGAAAGAAATTGTTGTTTCAGAAAGGATTGTGTGGAAATTATGGGTTATAAGAACAGCGTTTCTGTGCGTGTCTGCGGCAAGACGATGACTTTGACCGGCAACGAATCGGTGGAATATATGACAAAAGTGGCCAACTACATCGAGGAAAAGGCGGAAGAAATTCGCCGCAGTGACAGTTCCCGTGCTTTAAACCCCAACTTAATTTCTGTGCTGACTTCTTTGAACATTGCCGACGATTATTTCAAAATGAAGGAAAAAAGAGATGCCCTGGAGCAGCAGTTGGCCAAGCTGAAGGAAGAAGCCCAGTCCCTGGGCAGCTCCCCAGAGGAATTGGAACAGAAAAACAAGCTGCTCTCTTTGGAAGAAGAACAGCTGGCAGAAGAAAATCAAGCCTTGACTGCAAAATTGGCAGAGGCCAATGCGGCCTTGGAGGAGCTGAAAGCAGAAAAGAACGCCTTGCAGGCCCAGCTGAAAGAAAAGGAGCATCAAGTGTCTTTGCTGGAAGAAGATTTGAAAGACAAAATTGCCAAAATCAACCACATCAAAACATTGGAGCATAAACGGATGCTGGCTCGTGCGGCCAAGGCAGAGCAGACGCAGCCGGACCAGCAGGCGCAATCGATGGAAGAATAAAGCGGAGAGGGGAAGTCGCCATGACTTCCTTTCTTTCATGTAAAATTTTGGAAGAGCAGAGAAAGGGTTTTCGTATGAAAGAGAGAACATTGCCGGAACTGCTGGCACCGGTGGGCAGCATGGAAAGTTTGCGGGCGGCCGTCAATAACGGCGCCGACGCCGTATATTTGGGCGGAAAACAATTTGGCGCCAGGGCATATGCCAATAATTTTGGGCTGACGGAACTGGCCGAAGCCATGGATTACTGCCACTTGCGGGGCGTAAAGGTCTATGTTACCGTTAACACCATCTACAAAGACAGCGAGCGGCAGGCATTGCTGCAATTTGTCCACAGCCTGTATACCATGGGCGCCGACGCCTTGATTATGCAGGATTTGGGGGCGGCCAGCGAGATTCACCGGCTTTTTCCCGATTTGCCGTTACACGCCAGCACCCAACTGACGGCCAACAGCCGTCAGGATGTGGAGGCGTTGCAAAAGCTGGGTTTTGAAAAGGTGGTGTTAAGCCGGGAACTGAACTTGGCAGAAATCAAAGCCATCCATGCCCAGGTGGATGTGGAACTGGAGACATTCATCCATGGGGCCTTATGCGTTTCCTATTCTGGCCAGTGCATCATGAGCAGCATGCTGGGCGGCAGAAGCGGAAACCGCGGCCGCTGCGCCCAAACGTGCCGCCTGCCTTTTGGGTTATATGAAGGGTATACGAAAAAAGCCGAAGGCCATTTGCTGTCTACCAAGGACATCGAAACCATTGCCATTTTGCCCCAGCTGATTGAAAGCGGCATCTCCTCGTTCAAAATTGAGGGACGAATGAAAACGCCGGAATATGTGGCCGGGGTAACGGCCATTTACCGCAAATATATGGATTTATACGCCAAAAACCCGGCAGAATATGCGGTGGAAGAAGCCGACCAAAAACGGCTTTTGCAGCTCTTTAACCGGGGCGGTTTTTCCGAAGGCTATTATTTTACCCATTCCGGGCGAGATATGATGAGCCCCATGCGCCCCAAAAGCTGGGGGCTGAAACTGGGGTTTGTGGATAGCTATGACAAAAAACACGGCCGTGTTGCCATCCGCACCCGGGAGCCCATGGTGCCTGGCGACGGCATTGAAATTTGGACCCAGTCGGAACCCCATGTGGGCTCCAACATCAATAAAGCCTCCCGGGCCGGGGAAGTCATCAGCCTTTCCCTCCAGGGAGACATCCAAAAAAATGATGTGGTGTATAAAACGAACGACAAGGCCCTCAACGATTTGTTGAAGGCCACCTATGCCAAAGACACCAGGACAAAGGCCATCTGTGGGGCGTTTTTTGCAAAACCAGGCAGCCCCATGACGCTGAAAGTCTGGGACAAGGATGGAAATGAAGGCTTTGCCGTGGGCGCTGTGGCTCAGGAGGCCCAAAACCAGCCCTTAAGCGAAGAAAAGCTGAAAAGCCAGCTGAGTAAAACTGGCGGCACCTCCTTTGCCATGGAAGAGATGACCATCACCGTGGAAGGCAATCTCTATGTGCCCATGGGCGAGCTGAACCAGCTGCGGCGAGACGCCATTGCCGACCTGGAGAAAAAATTGCTGGAGCGAAGCCATAGAAAAGGCTTAGAAAAACTGCCAAAAGTGCAGGTGCAAAATGGTCAATTTCATTATGAGAAGATGATGACGGTGCTGGTGACCACCCATGCCCAATTTATGGCTGCCGTCACCCATAGTTCCATTGGCCGGCTTTATGTGGAAATCAACCGGGAAACGGAGCCGCTCTTTGACGAGATGATAGAGCAGGCCCACCAGGCCGGCATTGCCCTGTATGCAGCCTTGCCCCGGGTATTTCGCGCCTATGGCAAAAAACGGTATGAAACACTGCTGCAGCACCTTTTAGACAGCCGTCTAGACGGGTTTTTGGTGCGGTCCATGGGGCAGCTGGACGCTTGCCGCAAGACAGGGAAAAAATTGGTGGCAGATTTTTCCTTCAATGCCTTTAACTCTGCCGATGTGGCTTTTTGGAGCAGCCAAGGCGTAGAAAGCCTCTGTCTTTCTCCGGAAATGAACTTGACGGAAATCAACGAAGCTGCCACAACGCTGTGTGAAATGGTGGTTTATGGCCATTTGCCGCTGATGACCACCCATCAATGCCCCATCGGCAACTTTGCCGGAAACAAAGAAAGCGGGATGTATTGCGATTTGCGCCACAACGGCGGCCAATGGTACTTAAAAGACAGAAAAGGCGAGGAGTTTCCCCTTTTGACTGATTGTGAGCTTTGTGTTTGCTCCATTTTAAATGGCAAACCGCTCTTTACGCTGAAATTTTTTGAAGAACTGCTGGCCACACCCACCGGCAGCATCCGCCTGCAGTTTACGCTGGAAGATGCCGCCCAGACAGACCGCATCATCGAAGCCCACGAAAGCGCCCTGGAAGAATGGGTGGATCTCAAACCCATGGTGCGCAGCCTCATCCGGGATATGAGCCAAAAGGGCAGCACCAAAGGCCATTATTTCCGCGGCATTGAATAAGAAAGACGAAACTTTGAGACAACAAGACACAAAAGAAATCAGGTGATGGCATGTTTGAGCTGATGGTCAATTTCAGCCGGATACTTTTTATTCTCTATTGTTTCCTATTTGTATACAGCGGCGTTGTGACGATGCTGGATGAAGCCGGATTTACCAACGAACCCCATGGCGGCGCCGTTTTTTTGGGGCGCATCATGATTATTTTAACCCATATTACGGCGTTTTTGATTTTGGCCTATGACAAAGAAGCCATCGGGTTTGATTGGAAGGTGCTGGCGGTGGCAGCAGTCAGCCTGCTGTTTTTCATCCTGGCCAATCATCTGGCCAATATTTTGTTTGAAAAAAGCTTTCCGCTGATTTGGAACTGCGTTTTTTTCCTGCTGGATATCGGGCTGATTATGTTATGGCGGCTAAATAGCGCCCTGGCCTACAGGCAGCTGGTGTGGATGGTGCTTGGCTTTTTTGTGGCCATGTGGATTCCCTTTATTTTGCGGCTGATTCCCCGGTTTGAACAGTTTCAGTGGCTTTATATCATGGCCAGCTTTGCCCTGGTGATTGCTACGCTGGTGCTGGGACAAACCCAGTATGGTTCCACCAACTGGATCAGCTTTGGTTTTGTCAGCTTTCAGCCATCGGAAATTGTGAAGTTTCTTTTCATTTTTTATCTGGCCAGCGTGTTTCGCAAGCGGGTGGAATGGAAGGAACTGCTGATCACCGGCGGCCTTAGCGCAGCACTGGTGGTGCTGTTTGTGCTGGAAAAGGATTTGGGCAGTGCTTTGATTTTCTTTTTCACCTATATGGTGATGCTTTATATTGCCACCAGCAATCTGCTGCTGTTTGGCAGCGGTTTTGCCGCCGCCTCTTTGGGCAGTTTTTTGGCCTATCAGCTCTTTCCCCATGTGCGGGTGCGGGTGGCGGCCTGGAAGGATCCTTGGGCCGATATTGACGATGGCGGCTATCAAATTACCCAAAGTCTCTTTGCCATCGGCACCGGCGGCCTGCTGGGCAGCGGCTTAACCAAGGGGATGCCAAACAGCATCCCTGTGGCCACCAAGGACTTTATTTTTGCCGCCATGTGCGAAGAATTTGGCACCTTGTTTGCCATTGGCATCTTGCTGGTGTTTTTGCTGCTGTTTGCCAAGGGATTTTTCATTGCCTTTGACAGCAAGCGGCGCTATTATGGGCTGCTGGCGGCAGGCATTACATCCATGATGGCTTTTCAGACGTTTTTAATCATTGGCGGCAACATCAAGCTGATTCCTCTGACGGGGGTGACGTTGCCATTTATGAGCTATGGCGGCAGTTCCGTTGTGGTCAGCATTGTGACCATTGGATTTTTACAGTGGCTTGCCATGCAGGAACAAGAAGAGGAGGTGGCAAAGGATGCGGCCAAGTAAAAAAAGCATGGTGCGTATTTTTGGGCTGTTGACGGCTTTGTTTTTGCTCACCGGCGGCTATCTGCTGAAAATTGCCCTGGTGGACAGCAAAACCATGATCACCAACTCCTATAATCCCCGTGTCAATGCCGAAGACCATACCATCCGCCGCGGCGACATCAAAGACATCAACGGAAACGTTTTGGCCTACAGCCAAAAAGAAGGGGACACCTATGTGCGCTATTATAATGACGGCGCCGACAGCGCCCATGTGCTGGGCTATACAGGCATGGGAAAAGCCGGCATAGAGGCATCCCAAAACTTTACCCTGGAACATATCAGCCACGAGATCAGACAGCGCTTATCGGCTTTTTTAACCAAGGATGAAGTGGTGGCCAACAGCGTGGTGCTGACCATTGACAGTTATTTGCAGGAGATTGCCACCAACCTTTTGGGAGACAACAAAGGGGCTGTGGTGGTGATGGAAGTGAGCACCGGGCGCATTGTCTGCATGGTATCCAAACCCAATTATGATCCGCAGACCATTGCCGATGATTGGGAAAGCCTGCGCCAGGATGAAACAAGCCCCATTTTAAACCGGGCCACCCAAGGGCTGTATCCGCCAGGCTCTACGTTTAAAATCATTACGGCTGTGGCGGCTATGCGGCATATGAGCGATTGGCAAAACTTCACCTATACCTGCACCGGAGAAGAAACGTTTCCTGACAAGGTGATCCATTGCTTTAACGAAAAAGCCCATGGGGAAGTGGACATGGAAGCGGCCTTTGCCCAAAGCTGCAACTGTTATTTTGCCGCACTGGCAGACAAAATGGGCAACGAGGCCTTGGTAGAGACGGCCCAGCAGATGGGGTTTGGTCAAAAAAGTATTTTTGATATGCCAAGCAGCACCAGCTCCTTTGCACTGACTGCCGATTCCACGGAAAGCGAGTTGGTGGAAACGTCCATCGGCCAGGGCAAAACGCTGGTGACGCCGCTTTTTATGGCCAATTTGGTATCGGCCATTGCCAACGGCGGAACGGCCATGCAGCCCTATCTTGTGGACCACGTGGAAGATGAAAACGGCGAGACCATTTCCACCCACTTGCCCCAGATGGGCGAGACATTGTTTTCACAAGAAGAAGTGGAACAGCTGCGCAGTATGATGATTGGCGTAGTGGAAACGGGCACCGGCACCCAGGCCGACAGCGACTATTTCCAAGTGGCCGGCAAAACTGGGACGGCAGAAAACGAAGGGGAAAACGACCATTTGTGGTTTGTGGGCTTTGCCCCGGCCGAAGATCCCCAATATGCAGTGGCAGTGATTGCAGAAAATGCCCAGGGAGGCAACCATCCTTCTGTCATTGCAAGAAAAATGCTTTATAATGCAATTTATCCGGAAGATCGGTAAAAAACTGCATATACTATTGCTAGCCTGTCAGAACAAAGACAGGCTATTTTTCTGTCAAGAGGAGGTTTGTCATGACATTGCTGGCCTTGGCGCTGGCACCGGTGGCGGTGTTGGCCGTGTTTTATTTCATCAAGGACTGGTATGAAAAGGAACCAAAGCGATCTTTGGCGCTGGGGCTGTTTTGGGGGTTTTGTATGGCCGCTCCTATTTTGACAGTGGATGTGCAGTTTTTTGGGCCCCATGCCCCATGGGTATCGGCGTTTTTGCTTTCGGCGGCCAATGAAGAAGGGTTTAAGTGGATTTGTGCTGCGGCGCTCACATACAAAAACAAGCAGTTTAATGAGCCGGTGGACGGGATCATTTATTGTGTGTTTGTATCGCTGGGGTTTGCTGCGGCAGAAAACTTGATTTATGTATTCAGCCCTGTGACAGGCGGCATGGCAACGGCAGTAAGCCGGGCGCTGTTATCGGTGCCGGCCCATGGCCTCTTTGGGGTGGAGATGGGATATTTCTTTGGGCTATGGCGCTACAGCAAAAAAGGCGTCTGGGCTTTGGCGGCTTCTTTGGCTGCGCCGTGGCTTTGTCACGGAATGTTCAACTGGATTTTGCTGGGTGGCTTTGTTGTTCCAGACTTGCTGCTTTGGTGTGCCATGGCCTTTCTTTGGGCAGATGCAATGAAAAAACTTGACCGGCTTTTGTGCATCTCTCCATTTCGGTTCTTGAAATATTGGTGATTCTGTTGTATACTGTTAACAATGGAATCGTTATTCAATAGTGGAGGGTATCAAGGTGATTGAAGCAGTAAGCTGCGGCGGCATCGTGATTCACAAATGGAAGATACTGCTTCTCTACAAAAATCAAAATGGCAAGTATATGGGCTGGGTGCTGCCCAAAGGCACCGTGGAAGAAGGCGAAACGTACAGCCAGACTGCCGTGCGGGAAGTGCACGAAGAAACAGGCTCAGTCGCTGAAATCATCAAATATGTAGGGAAAACACAGTATAGTTTTCGCGGAGATGAAGATATGGTGAACAAAACCGTTCATTGGTATCTGATGGAAACCGACTCCTTTTATAATAAACCGCAAAGCGAGGAGTTTTTTGCCGATGCAGGATTCTATAAGTTCCACGAAGCATACCATTTGTTGAAGTTTAACGATGAACGCCAGATTTTGAAAAAAGCCTATCAGGAATACAGTGAGATGAATAAAAACGGCTTTTTTTACAAAAAAAATTTTTTCAAAAGTTATAGTTAAAAGAACAGGAGGCGCCCTATGAAAAGTTTAAGTGTGGAAGATTTGAAATCTCTGCTGGCTGACGCCAGAAATTCGGAAACGAAAAAAACATGGTATCTGGTTCTTGGCATTTTGGTTGCCGTTTTGGCCATTGCAGCAGCAGCGCTGTTTGTGAAAAAATATGCCGGTGACGAAGATTACTATGATGAATGGGATGACGAAGACTGGGATGACGACGACTTCGAAGAAGAAGCTTGCGAAGACGGCTGCGAAGAAGAATAAGAAGCGATAGAAAAACAGAAGTTCTTAATTTGGTGCAGTTTCATGAAATGACAAAGACGGCTGAAATCCTTATCCTCAAAGGGTTTCAGCCAGTTTATTTTTGCTGAGTTTTTTCGGAAGACTGTATTTGTAATGTTCAAGAAGAAATCAAAGAAAAACGATGTTTTTTGTCAGGACGCTGCTTTTTAGGCACTTCTTTGCTGGGGCAGCGCTTTTTTCAGGGAAATGGAATATACAGGGCTTCTTCGCCCTTGGAAAAACCAATAAAAAACACTTGCTTTTTTGAGTAAAAACGTGTATAATATCTCTTGGACTTGTGAAAAAGGTCTGCCGAAATAGCTCAGTCGGTAGAGCAGCTGATTCGTAATCAGCAGGTCGCTGGTTGTAGATAAGGATAGTCCATCAGATATGCCGGAATAACTCAGTCGGTAGAGTAACTGATTCGTAATCAGTAAGTCGCGTGTTCGAGTCACGTTTCCGGCTCTTTGCAAAAAAAACGGTTAAAACCTTAGGTTTTAGCCGTTTTTTCATGTCCAAAATTTTTCAGATGGATTCGGAAAACCTCGCTCCCTGTTTCTATATCGGTGGTCAGAAACCTTCTGATAAATTCTGTGGTCATGCCCTGTAAAAAGAGCTGTGCCACAGAAGAAAACAGAAAACGACGAAGGAACATTTTCTGGAAAGATTCCAGTTTCTCCTGTCCAATGAGAACCTTTATTTTTTCCTCTGTTTGCCTAAGGTCTATGATGTCCACGCTGGTTTCAGAGGAAAATGTCTTTTCCTGTACGAAGTCATGATATGCCTGCTCCAACAAGGAGTCTGCATGGGATAATAGCCAGAGCATTTGTCTTGTATGAACTTCCTGACAGGCAAATGCTTTTCCTGCTTCTGCATCAGAAATGCTCTTCATCATGGCAATCATGGCTTCTGAAACTTCATCCTGTAAGCTGATAAAATCAATCTGTGCAACCAAACGAAAGCAGAGAGAAAGATAATGATCCAGCAGGTATCCCTTCGTCCCAAGGCTTTCCTTTAGGTCTTGTGCTGACTGAAAGAATGCGGAGAATGTCGGGATGCTTTCATCAGGTGAGGAGAGATATGCTTCGAAAATATCCATAAGATAGCCACCTTTTAGAATGTATTATGCTTTGTGGTATATAAACTCTTATGGAATCAGAAGTCAAGTGATTTCAAGTTATGATTTTTTTCAATAGCCTGTTATTTGATTCGTTCCCATTCTCCAGTAGTTGGATTTTTCGCAATGGTCAATCTATAATCATCATATAACAGAACATAGATTTCCTTACATTCAGGAGCGAGTGGAAGATCAAATTCACTTTTTGCGCCAATGGAGCCATTGACGCCTCCAAAAGCAGAATAGAATTTTAACATCATTTTTTCTGGATCATCAGATACGTTTTTTACAGTTCTCGTATAACCAGCAGAGGTAGCAATGGAAGTCTGGATGGTCATGCTATCCTGTTGTTCTGAAACCTCAAAATCTGTCACAACAACGTTCGTTGCAGGCAAAAAACCAATCCCAAAGTAATAGGCACCACCTAATAACAAAAGAACAACAATAATAATGCTCAATTTCTTTTTCATACAGAGTCCCCCTTTGATGTTTTTACTAGCCCTTTCATTTTTTATGTCATTACTTCGTTTTCTTCATCCTTTGATCTCACTGCCGAGATAAAAACAATGGAAACACAAAACATGCAATTATCCCTGCAATCCAAAGAATCATCAACATAATTGTTTTCCCCCTTAAATTGCATTATTTCTTCAGCCAGTCCTTAAATTCCTCCAGTGTCATCTCTCCACGCTCACACAATTCCTTCTGCTGTCTTGCTTTCTCAGACCACGCGTAAAAATCCTCTTGGGAGATTTTCTTGCTTTTAATCCAAGCGAAACGTTTTTTGTATTCCCTTCTGTAAACTTTGAATACCTCATCATCTTTCTTTTTTCTTTCCCAAAGATAAGATGCACCCAAATCACGGCAAGTCCTGCCCATATCGTCAATAGCACGAAAGCAGTATTCCGTATCGGTTCTGCCGCGGATGACAAAATATTTCTGGCAATTCTTGCATTTTCTGATGGGCTGTTCTCTCTTGATAC